>CALFDU010000125.1 GCA_937950315.1 uncultured Saprospiraceae bacterium
TATAGAAATATAAAGAGAGTAAGAACAGAATTCCATAAGTAATAAATCCTAAAAAATATATTTCTTTCTTTTTCAAAGAGTTGTGATGAAAATTAAAAAGACACTCAACGTAATCTACAACTTCACCAACTTCATCGTATGCCCCACACCATTTCCATTGTTTAGGTGTAAGTAATAAATTCCTGGTAGGCTAGGAACGTCGATGGTGGTATTTCCATTTACATCAGCATTCATTAAGATGTTTCCTTGTGAGTCGGAAAGTAGAATATTGTATTTGTCTAACCAGTCAATCTGATATTGATTGTTGGAAGGATTGGGAAAAACCTTTGGACTTGCGATGATGATTTCTTCGGTATCGACCAGTGCACAAGCATTGTCGATTTCTGGACAGTACAATCTGGCCGCAACACTACAATCTAAAACAAATGGATTGTCTTTTCCGCTTTGATAGACTGCGATCAGTTTGTTTCTATTCCATTCTACTTCATCCACTGGATCTTGCCAATGCCATCTGCAAAGTGTTTCTCTTTGTGATTCAAAATAAGTAGCGCTTGCTGTATTGGCTTCATCTCTATACATGGTATAAAAGTAAAACATGGCTCTTGCTACATTTCCTTTATGGCTTTCGCGCGGTTCAAATGCATTGGATCCATCTTCACTGTAGCTATCGATGTCGCTGGTAGGAATTGTGCTCATCGCATCAGCCAGGTAGTACCAATTATTGGTTTCCGTATCTGGTATGTCTTGAAATGGTTTGTTGCTTCTTGCGCTATTGACTGGCGATCGGGTAGGGAATAGGTGATGCATATCGCTTCTTGCATTGCCTTCAGAGGCCCCTTTGGATTGTGGAAAAGTATGTTCTGTGTTGATGCCCTCGCTGCTTCCATCTTGGAATGCAGAAATGGTTGGGTCTTCGTTTGGATCTAGTATTACGGTGTGTCCTGTGTACACACATTCAAGTACATTGTTTTTTGAATCAATCAAAGCAAAGAGCGTATCTCTTGCTGGACCGAATGCCAATACATTTTCTGGTTTGAAGTTTTCAATAATGGCATCGAACAATTCATCTCCTTCCAGATCTTTTAAAACTTCTTGGTGATCATATTGTGCACTCAATTGGCCAAGGCCAAAGAGAATGAAGAAGAAGCTTAAATATTTGTTCATGTGTAGTAGGGAAATTAATTCATGTAGCCTTTGGCAAACAAGATACCTTTTTTGGCATCATAACCTGGTTTGATTCCAGAATGAATTAATGATTTCTTGTAGGCGTTTTTCTTTGTGTCTACAATAAAGATCTTACAACCGATTGCATTCTTTAATTCTGAATGATTGGTCTTCCAGATATTGGCCATTTCCAATGCAGTTGTATTATAGTCTTTGTCCCACTTTCGTGAAAGAACTACTTCGATGGTAATGATACCAGATCTGAAATTGAGAAGCTTGGATGACAATCCGTATCCGACACGATAGTACATGTCGGTCTCAATAAAGTGTTTTCTATTTATTTCCTCGATATTCATAGGTAAACAATAGAATGCATAAACTATGCCATAAACCTTAACATATCTGTATAGTAATAGACAAAAGAAAACTCATTTTTATTTTCTTAAACATATGGCGCTCAATGGATTATGAATATGTTTAATTTGTTTTGTTTTTGGGCCCTACAAAAAAGGAAAAAGCCTGCCGACGAAAGTCAGCAGGCTAGTTGAAGTAAAAGTTCGCAGTTTTCGGATCTCTGACCTCCGAATATGAGTCTGATTAAAAACTTTTCTCTTTTGTTGTAAAGAATATTAATTCACGATTACCATCTTTCTAATCGCAGAAAATTGATCTGCTTCAAGTTTGTAGTACACGATTCCGGTACTTCCAAACCATTCTGATGAAATAGCAATGGTTGATTTTCCTTTTGGGAAATAATTGTCTATTCTTTTCAACTCTTTTCCTTGTGGATCATAAAATATGATACTAGCATCTTGTGCTTTGCTTAAAGTAATATTGATTTCAGAATTATTACTGAACGGATTCGGTCTGTTTTGTCCCAAAGCGTTTTCAAATATTCCGTTGCTACCTGCTTGCAGGTATACTTCTGTAGTTTCTAGATTTTTACCAGTGTACACTTCACTTTTTGTGATGCTCGAATTGATTGTCAGCCCTTCTGATATCGTTCCAGCTTCATTTGCGTAAGCGATTACGGTGAATAGAATACTTTCATCAAGTGAAATTCCTGCAATGTCGTTCCATGTGAAAGTCAATACACCGTCTTTCACAGCATAGTTGCTTTCCTTGATTGGTAACATTCCATTTTTGACGGAAAGTAAATCCATTGCTTTACTTTCCATCGTAAATTGTATTCCGTAAACATCGTTAAACTGGCTGCTGTAAATTGGTATTTCAATTTCTTGACCAGCTTCAAAACTCAGTTCATCCGCTTTTAAGATGAATGGCTTGTTTCTCTCTTCTGTATTATCTCCTTGCAGTGTAGACACGGCGCTGCCATTAACATCTCCTATTTTTATTGCAGTAAAGTTATTTTCGCTTGATTCTTCTGATAGATTCTGAACGTAGGCTTGATCTTGGTATGCCCATGGTTGTTCTTCGTCAACAAATACTTGATCTTCTTTGACGAAAGTCCAAGACTGACTATTAGGGAATTTATCGTATTGCCCTAAGATTAATTTTCTGATCTGAATCAAATCGATCGCAGAAATGCTTCCTGATTTGTTTACATCGGCAGCAATCAACTTGTATGGTGAATCCAATGTCTTGATGTCAAGAATGTGTTGTTGGATTTTTACTAAGTCAAGTGTGGATACTCCCAACAAGTGGTCTTGATCATTCTCTGGCTTAACCATGTAGTTGCTAAACAAATCCATATTTTCAAATGCATACGCCCCATCGGTTTGTGACATTTGATAATTCATTTCATTGCTCGTCATGTCTTCCAACATTACTTCTATATCAGAAATGGAAGAACCGTCTTCTGTAGACAATCTACCATAGATGGTCGGTCCATACCCTTGGTCCGGACATACGTCTAGTAGATCGGTCAATTTAAGAATCGAAGTACAACTTGTGCTGTTTCCTGAGCCATCGTAAACCCAAATTTGAATTGGTAGGTCTACGGTCAATCCGTTAGGGATGTTATCACAAGTGAAATTAGCCACTGGCGTAACTTCAAATGCAGGATTGGTGAATGAGTATAATAAATCATCGCCTGTTCCATTACATCCTCCGTGACTTGCAAAGTTGAAATCTGATGCCCATATTTCTGCATCACCAAATGGATTTAATGTCCATTCGATTTCAGTAAGGCAGATTGCAGTCGGTCCTGAGTTTGTTCCACCTTTTACCATGATGACAGAGGTGCAACTATTGTCATTGCCACATGCATCCACTGCTGTAAATGTTGCCGTGTGATCTCCGATCGGCAATACTTGTAGGATGGTTGCGCCATTTCCAGAAAGGTCATTGGTGCTTAGTCCATCTGAATATACATCAAGTGTCCAAGATAGATCAAGCAATGCGTCAGGCGTACAGTTGTCTTTTGCTCCTGCTGAGAAAAGTACTGATACATCACAATCTCCATCCGTTGTAGAATACATTGCATTGGCACAACTCGTGAAACTAGGAGGAGTATTGTCGGACAATAAAATTAACTGTGTAAATGGATATTCTTGCGTGCCTCCTGCTGCGCAGAAGTCTGTAATGATCCATGTTCTTTCTATTACTTGACAATGATCGTATGTACCCGTAAGTATCTCATCTGAAAAATCAACGGTGATGCTTTGGCAAGGTGAATTATTGTCAATGATTGGCTTACCGCCAATGATGTTTGGATTCAATGAACCACCTATCGAATTGCATTGTGTTAATTCGATTTCTGGATCAACGGTAATGTCAGAAGGATCAATAGGATCCGCTGCATTGATATAAATTCTATGTGAGCATGTCTCCATACTTCCATCAGTAAATGTAACTTTTACAGTTCTTGTGATGTAGCCTGTTCCACATCCTGTAATGTTGCTTGAGTCGAAACTGTCTTCTTCATAGTATTGGCCTGGGTCTGATGAGCAATCACCATGTGATCCTACCGTTACATCTGGGAAATTATAGTATAAGTAATCATCTGTACAATCCAGTGTGATATCTGCAGGGCAGTTTAGTGATATTCCTCCACCGCCACCAAAGGTGCCAGGGTTGACGATTACTTGACCTTCGCATTCAGAGGCGTTGCCCATCTCATCATAAACTCTTAGGGTAACCCAAATTTGTTTGCCGATATCATCACAACAGAAGTGTACGTTTGGTCCAAATTCTGTGTCACTTTCGTGACCATCACAATATCCTGTTCTTTTTATTTCGTAGTAGGCTATGTCACCGCAACTGTCATTACTGTGGTCATCAATGTCTGAAGCATTCAATGTTGCATATCCATAATGGTCTAAATTTACGTTGGTGTATCCTTCGCAAATTGCAGTAGGAGGAACTCCGTCTACCACCTGTACTTCAAAATAACAGCTTCCCGAATCATCAGTACCTGATCCCGTAAGAGGAGAGGCATTGCCACACTCATCTTCAAATCTATATCTTAACCATACGAGTCCTTCTGGAATCATCGGAAGAGTATAGGTTCCATTGTCTTCTTCTGTTACACCAAGTGAAGTGTATGCTCCGTCTGCAGCAGGCTGTGTAGTACCTGGTTCTGCTAGAAGATATTCAACATATATATCAAAGTCTGAACATTCAACCAAGGCCTGGACTGCTCCTATTCCATGTGCTTGGTTTAATGGATCTAGGTTGATCACAGAAATACATCCATAGGTTGATGGAAATTTCAATGTGTCAGGAGGACATACTTTGATCGGTGGTTCATCATCGTGAATTTTAATGACTTGTTCACCTCTTTCAATATCACCTGTACACCAGTTGATCACGGTCCATTTTCTTAATATTTTTCTATCGATACAAGGAATTTCAAATTCTATGTCTTCAAAATACCAATTGAAGTTAGGGCAAAAGATGCCTGTCGGATAACCGATATTGTCTGGATGAAGTGCTTCATCGCTAAATGCATCACAACTTGTTCCTTGCATATAATCTATGATGGTATCTGTAGGGAAAACCACCTCAGAAAGATCTAATATTTCTATGTTTACATTTTGCTCACACTGTGCTAGTAAGGTTCCATCTGAATCTAGTACGGTCCAAGTTCTTAAGATAGAATTGGCAAAACCATTTTGACACATAACATTTAAGGTATCGTCTTCAAATGTGAAGACAGCATCTGGCATGCTACAGTTGGTATTGAATGATGGTCTATAGTCATCAGCAGAATCTCCTTCTTCAAATTCAGCACAGGTGATGGTAATATCTTCACAGTCTCTTAGGATAACGCCTGTTTTGTCTTCTACTGTGATGTATCCCCAACAACTGTTACCACAGTTATCATTCACTTGGAATGATAGCGTCTGACCAATGAATTGTCCAATATCATTTCCAGTATACGTTGTGCCATCTTCGGCAGTGAAGGTAACTGTATAGGTATCAGCTGGATTGTAGTTGGAGATCAATTGATCGACAACGATGATGGCTTCACATTCACCATTGATTGCCAAATTGATTTGGCCGTAACAACCTAGGGTTGTATTACTACATGGTCCTTGTGAAAAACTTGCTGATGAAATGAAAAGAAAAGCAATGGTCAACATAAAAGGAAAAATCTTTCCTATTGATGAGTTGCTGAATGTTGGTGTTGGGATGATACACGTATCTCCCTTTGCTAAGGATAGCATAGAATTTGAATTATGGTTAATAATGATAGCTACCATCTGACTTTCATCGAGCTGATAGTTTCCTCTACCATCTGAAGTACCAAATTCTGTGCTAGGCGATGTTTTTATTAGGGTATTTTAGACATATTCTTTTCCTAAAAGCTTAAGTGTAGTGATTACTAAAGTTTTATGTATAAGAAGAAAATTGGATATCAAAAATGAAATTTTTTCTAATCGGTTTTTACCAACTTTTTGATGATTCGTTCTGTGCCAATTTCATATTCTAGATAATAAATTCCTGCTGGCAAATGATTCATTTCGATCATGATTTGACCATTGGCATCCAAAGATGTGGAATCCAAGTCCTTGTGTATCAGGCACTTATTGGTGTTGAAAACCCGTAACCCAAATGTAGTAAAATCTTGATTGTTAAAGTTGATATATAATTTATCTTGGATAGGGTTTTGAAAATATACACTGGTTATTTGCTGCTTGTTTTCCAATGCAATAACATCACTGAGGATTTCATTTCCATTGATTGTAGTTGCCTTCAATCGATAATATTGTATTCCTTCATTGAGATTATGGTCCTTATACGAATGAGAAAGACCAAAGTTGGAAATATAAATGCTTACCCAGTCATTGTTTTCTTTTTTCTGTAGTTCAACTTGCTCTACATCATC
>CALFDU010000126.1 GCA_937950315.1 uncultured Saprospiraceae bacterium
TAAATCTGCTACCAGAGGAAATGGGGTAGAAGGAGAAGACATTACCCCCAATGCACGCTCTCTAAAATCCATACCTTTAAAAGCATCTTTTTCAAAGTACGGTATTGTGCGGGCTGAATTGAGAGGTGAAGCAATCATTCCACTGGATCTGTTTAAGAAGATCAATAAAGAACGAGAAAGTAAAGGGCAAAAATTGTTTGCAAATCCCCGGAATGCAGCCACTGGAGGATTGCGTATGAAAGACGCCAATGAAACCGGTGCACGTGGAATTGAAGTATTTATGTTTCAATTAAGCTTTGCAGAAGATGCCAACGGAAACAATGTACTTACAAAATTCAAGAACCATTCGGAACATCTAGAAATGCTAGGAAATCTTGGATTCAAAATCCCCAAGGAAGGACATTTGGTTGCCAAGAACATAAACGAAGTTGTCACATTTGTTTCTGATTTTGAAGCAAAGAGAGATGACCTCGATTATGAAATAGATGGGATGGTGGTCAAGGTCAACGATCTTGAAGTGCAGGAAAAAGTTGGATTTACCCAACATCACCCAAGGTGGGCCATTGCCTATAAATTTAAAGCCAAACAAGCAACCACCACATTGGTAGATGTTGAATACCAAATAGGAAAAGTAGGATCAATCACTCCGGTTGCCAAGGTCGAACCCGTATTTGTAGCGGGGGTTACGATATCATCAATCTCACTTCACAACGAAGATTTTATAGTTCAGAAAGACCTAAGGATTGGCGATAAGGTATTGGTTGAGCGAGCAGGAGATGTGATTCCCTACATCGTTAAATCACTAGCCGATCTACGTACTGGTGAAGAAAAGAAAATTGTCTTTCCCAAATACTGTCCACGTGATCACGAAGAGAAAGTTGAGTTGATTCAATACGAAGGGGAGGCGGCATGGCGTTGTCCAAACTGCCAATTCGGTAGAGACAATCTGCAAAAGATTATATTTCATGTTTCTAAATCTGCCATGGATATTGATGGGTTTGGAAAGTCAAATGTGGAGCGATTTTACGAACTGGGTTGGGTAAATGATATCAGTGATATCTATAACTTGGATTATGATGCGATTGAGCAATTAGAAGGGTTTGGGAAGAAATCTGCAGATAAGATTCAAGCGTCGGTTGAAAAAGCAAAATCCAATCCGTTGCAGAAGGTTTTAGCAAGTTTGAGCATTCATCATCTTGGTAAAAAGGCCAGTAAGCTCATTGCACAACAAGTAAATCATGTGTATGATCTCAAAGTTTGGTCGGAAGAAGATTTTACTTCAATAAAAGACATCGGTCCAGTTGTAGCAGAAAATGTAAAAGCTTGGCTAGCGTTTCCAGGAAACTTGGAAATGCTGCAGCGACTTGAAGAATATGGAGTTAATTTGTCTCAAACAGAAGAAGACAAACCAAAAGCTGTTGTAGAAAATGCACCTCTGAGCGGTAAAACCATTTTGTTTACTGGCTCTCTTCAGAATTTAAAAAGAAAAGAAGCGCAAGAAATTGCGGAAACCAATGGTGCAACCAATATATCTGGGGTAAGTAAAAAACTTGATATCCTTGTTGTTGGTGAAAAAGCCGGATCCAAACTTACAAAGGCTCAAGCTTTGGGTACAGTTAAGATTCTTACTGAAGAAGAATTTATTCAATTGTTAGAATTGGATGTATAGATTTTTTAATGATAGGTTTAATTCATCTGTTAAGTTTCTATTTAATAGAACATTAAACCGTTCGTTCTATCAATTCTAAAATTTACCAAGTACTTTTGCGTTCAATTCTTTAATTAATCAATTCTATGAAAAAGTTTTTTTGGGCTTACGTTTTTGTGACAAGTATTGTTGGAACAGTAATGATATTTTCTTCTTATAGTGGCGAAGCCAAGGCTTCTGATGATACTTCTTCCGTCAATGAAGAGACTCCCATACCACATACACTACCACAGATGATCAAGTCCATTTCACTTGATAAATCTTTCATCTTCGCGGATGAGCTGATTCCAAATACTTTTGATGCTAGAGAAAGATTGGATAGAGAACTTTCTGTCAATGCATATTGGCACTCAAGTACGATGCTGAATATGAAGAATGGAAGTAGGTATTTCCCACTCATGGATAAGATTTTAATAGAACACGGTGTGCCTACAGATTTTAAATACCTTGCCGTAGCCGAAAGTAATCTACGTAACGTTGTTTCTTCTGCAAGCGCAAAAGGTTTCTGGCAATTCAGAAGTTTGGCGGCCAAAGAATTTGGGTTAGAAGTAAACGATGAGGTGGACGAGAGGTACCATGTGGAGAAAGCAACCGTAGCTGCCGCTAAATACCTAAAACAGTTACACAAAAGATTTGGTAACTGGATTGATGCTGCTGCTTCATATAATATTGGACCTACAAGATACCGACAATTACAAAACGCCCAAGGAGAAACCAATTACTTCAATATGCACCTGACAGATGAAACCAGTAGGTATGTATTCCGATTGGTTGCCATCAAAGAAATTATGACCAATCCTGATATTTATGGATTCTACCTTGAGCATGGCGATAAATACCACGACCTACCTGAATTCTTTGAAGTCAAAGTAGACAAATCCGTTTCTGATTGGGGAGCATTTGCAGATAAGTATGGTGTAAGCTACCGTGAATTTAAGTTGTACAATCCTTGGTTGATTGATACAAAGTTGACGGTGATTAAAAATACCTACTATGTGAAGATTCCTAGGAAGAACTAGGATTTATAGGAATTAGGAGGATTTTAGGATTGAGGAACTAGGATTTTTAGGAATTAGGGATTTTAGGATTTATGGTGATTCTGGTAACTGAAGGACCTATATATTATAATGTGTCTAGTTTTTAAGAACTAAATCTATGTATCCAGTTGATTCCTAAATCCAGATTGAAGTCTGAATCCCCATATATTCTGCTGGTTCGTAAGAACTAGGATTTTTAAGATAAGGAAGATTTTAGGATGTGGAACTAGGATTTTTAGGAATTGGTGATTTTAGGATTTATGGCGATTCTGGTAACAGCAGGACCTATATATATTATAACGTATTCAGTTTTTAGAACTAAATCTATAAATCCAGTTGACCGTTATACCCAAATAGAAGGCCTATAATATCCAGTAAGTAGACTTCTAGTTCCAAACCGAAGGCCCAAAATCCTAAAATCTCCCCAATCCAATTAATCCTAGTTCTACCAAATCCTAAAATCCCCCTCAATCCCATAAATCCTAGTTCTACCATCCCAAAATCCCCGCAATCCTAACAATCCTAGTTCCCCTTTCGTCGATTTCTCTTCCTTATTCATCGATAATTACACGTATAACCTAGTAGTGTGTATTGCATAATACCTTCCATTGCCATATATTTGAAGTATGAAAGCGGAAAAAACAAAAGCACAGATGAGGAAAGGGATCCTCGAGCTTTGTGTCCTTTCCATAATAAAGGGCAGTGAAGTATATCCATCAGATATTATAAAGGAATTGAAACAACATAAATTGATTGTGGTAGAAGGAACCATTTATCCTTTGCTAAATCGTTTGAAAGATGCGTCTCTTCTTAGCTATCAGTGGAAGGAGTCCAAAAGCGGACCTCCCCGAAAATACTATCAAATTACCCCAGAAGGCGAGACCGTTCTCACAGACCTTATCACTACCTGGGAAGACTTAAATATTGCTGTAAATAAAACTATCAAAACCATTGCTTACTAATGAAAAAAATTGAAAACATAAACTTAGGTGGTCACCCATTCACGATCGATCAAGATGCTTATAAAGAACTTGATTCATATCTCAACAACATCTCTCGTATGCTGAAAAAGAAGAGAATGAAAGCCGAATTGCTGGATGATATCGAGTATAGAATTTCAGAATTGATTTCAGAAGAATTGGGAGACAATTCAATTGTTACACTTAAAAATGTGGAGTCGGTTGAAAAAGTAATGGGAGATCCTAGAGTATTTTTAGGGGAATCTGACCATGCTAGCTCAACCGACTACTCTAGCAAATCTCATAGTTCTGGTAGTACAAGAACAAGAAGAAAAAAGAGACTTTTCAGAGATGAAAACGATAAAGTACTGGGTGGAGTAGCAGCAGGATTGGCAGCTTACTTTGGAATCCGAGAATCGTGGATCATGCGATTGATCTTTCTTCTTACCTTCTTTACCATCGGATTTAATGTACTCTTGTATGTGGTTCTCTGGGCGATCATTCCAGCAGCAGTTACAGAAGAAGACTATGCAGAGATGAAAGGAGAAGCTGTCAATTTTGATGACATTGCCGAATCTGTAAAGTCAGAATTTGAAGACCTGAAGAAGTCATTCTAATCTTCAAGAAGAAGCGTTAAAAATACTCTTAGAACAAAATCCTATAGATCTTATGAAACCCTGCATTGTCGTGATTGCAGGGTTTTTTTTGTT
>CALFDU010000127.1 GCA_937950315.1 uncultured Saprospiraceae bacterium
TTGACTGTGCTTTCGTGCAGTGATCATTTAATAGAGTATGCGGATAGTCATTTCTTGGTTAAAGGCGCAGAGCATGGGAATCTTAGAGGTTTTGATTCATATCAAAAGAGATTAAGCGAATTATTATTAAATTAGGATAATCAATTGTTTTATCCTTATGACAGCTGGACTATATACAGCACTTCTTGTATTGTCGATATATGTTGGAATTACCATTCTGATATATATCTTTCAGCATTTCTTCTTTTTCAGACCTGAAATTTTACCCTCCAATTTTAAGTACGACTATCCATTTTTGTTTGAAGAGAAAACATTTGAAATGGAGGACGGTGGGTCTGTAAACAGTCTTCATTTTAAGGTGCCGAATAGCAGAGGTGTGGTGTATTACTTCAAGGGAAATTCGAGAAGTATTAAGGGTTGGGCAAAATTCTCTAGGGACTTTATGGGAAATGGTTATGATTTCTTTGTGATGGACTATCGTGGTTTTGGAAAATCTAGAGGAAAGCGTACAGAATCAAAACTGTATTCAGATAGTCAGACAATTTACAAGTATTTATTAAAGTCTTACAACGAAGAAGATATTGTGATTTATGGCAGGTCGTTGGGCAGTGGTATTGCAACAAGAATTGCCTCGTGGAATAACCCCAGGATGTTGATTTTGGATTCGCCCTACTTCAGCTTTTATCATCATATCAAGCGTTATGCATTTTTGCTTCCGCTTAAAATAATTTTACGATATCAGATCAGGACTGATCAATTTATAAAAAAGGTGGAGGCTCCTATACATATTATTCATGGAAACAAGGATCGATTGATTCCACTCAAAAATAGTCTCAAATTAAAAAAGCTAAGGCCTGACGATATTAAGATTACTGTTATTCATGGTGGCGGACACAACAACTTACCAACGTATCCTGAATACCATGAATTTATCTACAAGCGATTGAATGAGGCTGCCATCGGCTGGCAAAAAGCGCAGGTAGTATGACATACACTCGTACGTTTGATTTACTTTCCATTGAAAAGTTACTTGCTTCTAAGAAATCATTGTTGTTTAACAAGATGGGCAGCACCTATGAAGGATGGTCAGGGCAAAAAATTGTAAGTTACTATTTTAAATGTACTCAGTTTGTTCTTGATGAAAACATCAAGTCTGGTGAGTTGGTGGTACTCATGCCTGAAAGTGCAAATATAGAATGGCTCCTCCTTGATCTTGCAATTCAGGCTATGGGTGGTATTGTGGTTATGGCACACAGTACGATAGATTCGGACAAGTTGGAAACGATTTATAGTGAGACGGAGAGTAGGTTTTACTTTTATCAAAATCCGGAGTTATTTGAAAAACACGAAGCAGTACTGGCTGGTGTATCTGCCTTCAATATTGAAGAACTGAATTTGGAGAAGGAAATGACAAAGGAACAATACTTTGATATTTCTAGTAAGGTGAAAAAAGAAGATACTTCCACCATCATTTACACAAGTGGAACAACTGGTACACCTAAAGGAGTCATGTTGTCTCATTTTAATATTATGAGCAATGTGCAAGCCGTGACCTTATTGCTTCCGATCAGAGACAAACATCGGATTCTAAGTTTCTTACCATTCAGTCATATATTCGAACGCTCAAGTTTGTATTATATGTTGGCATTGGGATCTCAGATTTACTTTATTGAAAAGCCTCATAATTTGGTAGATGCCTTGCCAAAGATTAAGCCCCACTATTTTACGGCAGTTCCCAGAATTTTAGAAAGGATGTATGATCGTGTGGTGGAAGAATTCAATTCAAGAAAATGGTTGGGCAAAAAAGTTTTTCAATGGGCTAGTAAGGTGGCAGATAATTACAAACCTTATCGAGGTTTTAATCCTATCAAATTTATTCAGATTAGATTTATACGATTGTTTCTATTGGGAAAATTCAGAAGGAGATTGGGTGGCCATCTAGAAGCGATCATGGTAGGTGCTGCACACTTGCGTCCAGAGATTGCAAAAGCGTTTTATGCGGCAGGCATTAGAGTAAGGGAGGGATATGGAATGACAGAGACTTCTCCGGGGATCAGCTTTAATCGATTTGAGCCAGGGATGAATCGTTTTGGCACCGTAGGACTTCCGCTTCCTAACATTGAATTGGACATCAGAGATCAAGATGAAAATGGTTCAGGAGTGATCTGGGTCAAAGGACCGAATGTGATGCAAGGATACTACAAACAAGAAGCGCAAACCAGAAAGGTTTTGACAGAAGATGGTTGGCTCAATACTGGAGATGTGGGTTTGTTGAAAAATGGTTTTCTCAAAATCACTGATCGTCAAAAAGACATCTTCAAAACTTCTTCAGGAAAATATATTGCTCCTCAAGAGTTGGAACAACACTTTAGCCAATCAGATCTCATAGAAGGATTGATGGTAATTGGGTTTCAAAGACAATTTGTTACCGCCTTGATTCATCCAAATTTTTCAGCACTGAAGTCTTGGGCTTCACAAGCAGGTATACATTGGACTAGTCCTCAGTATATGGTCTTAAATATTAAGGTGAAGGAGAGAATGAAAAAGGAACTGGAACAATGGAATGCAGATTTACCGAAACACAAAAAAATCAAAGATTTTTACCTCATGCATGAATCCTGGACTATTGAAAAAGGGCAATTATCAAATACATTGAAACCAATCAGAAAGAAGATCCAAGAAGATTATCTCAAGGAGATTGAAGAGATGTATGAATAAGCTGTCTCGAACTTTTGTTTTATGACATGATCTAAATTTGGCTTGACCTTACTAGGCCTCCACATCATAATACAACTTATAGAATTTTTTTCCAGTTGCTTCATCAATCCCACGCATAATCTTGGTGCGATCACCGTGCACATAGATATGGAAATTTCTATCGAGTTTAATTACGCTTTTGAAAACGCTGTTGACAGATTTTACTGCAGGTTGTGATATATCAAATTGATCTGGCAATTCCACTTGGCGAGATTGCTCGTATTCTCTTTTGTAGTTTTGGAATTCGAGTCTGCGGTTGTCGTCTTCGAAAAGTGAGTTTTCGTATTCGGCTTCATTGAATCTTTCTAGGGACTTGAAGTACTCTTGTGCTTTGTTGAGAATGGCCGCTTCATCAGCCTTATCTACTTCTGCTTCTAGCTTCAATTTTTCGTCGATGAAAGACTTCGTCGCTTGAATGGTATCGCGTGTGATATGAAAGTTGTCTACCCTATTTCTCAAGCTCAAGAATTCTGATTTCCAATAAGCGGCATCACCTTCTTTGGCATTTTTGTCAATGAGGCAAACCTTGTAACCATCTTCCTTTTCTGTGTTGAGTATTAGGCAAGCTTTCTGGATTCTACTGATAGAGATTCCTTGATCGACTTTTATGTCGTAGTCTGGTCCTCTTTTGATGAATTTCAAGAAAGAATCTTTTTCTTCATTTTTATAAATACCGATACCAGAAACCATTTCGTCATCAATTAAGATGTCGTCGAAATAGGTCACGATAAGATCACCAGATTTGATTTTCGGGTGATTGGATTTCATGTACAATAAATCTGCTATTCTTTTAGAAAGCTCGTGTATATCGTTTGGGTTGTTGAAGATTTCTTCAGCAAGGCTTCCCATTGGATTTGCATCTAAAGAATCGTCGGGCATTTTGAAATTGAAAAACTCAGGAGTTTTGAATGAGCCAAGGAAGTATTGTAGTAAGTTTTCGTGCAGATTATCAGAACCAATCGCTACAGGGTTGGTTGAATAATCGACTCCTACGTCATCAACATTTACAGCAACATGATGTATGGAAACACTTTGGATGGCACAAGCTGAGCTATCTATCATTATTCAGATTTTAGGTGATCCAAAGTTAATCAGATTTTTAATTCTGAGAAATGAAAGTTTGGGAAGTTATTGCATGATTAAATACTGATATTTTTGATAGATTTAGGTAGAAAAATAGCTTAAAACAATAGAATGAACAGTAAAAGCCTAGTATTAAAAGGAATCGCACTGATTTTTGTAATAATCCTTATCCAAGGATGTGGTCCATCTGAACCAGAACCCATCAATACAGATTTTAAGGTTGAGTTTAAAACCAGAACTTTTGGGGCAGGGGCTAAATATATGATCCCCAATAAAGGGGTAATCAACAAAGATGGAAGTATGGAGTTTTCAGACTTAAAGGTGGAAGATACTGTAAGAAAATGTCTATGTGATTATCAAAAAATAAATTGCAACGGTGCAAGTTCGAAAGTCATTATAAAAAACATCAATCAATCGCTAGCCAATTATGTATTTATAAATGACACTTACAAAGGCAAGACCAAAGATCCGAGTCAAATTGCGGAGGCCATCATGCAAAAAATGGAGAAGGCTGGTGTCATATCCATCAATGAACGGGTGAAAGATATTCCACGATATATTGTCGAAGCTATTGATGAAACTAAACTCAAGAGTCACTTCAGAAAAGAGAATCCAAAATTCAAAAATCAAACAAGGTGTGATGCCAATCAAACACAAAGGAACAATACTGCTTCTTTTGCTGATATGAAACATCTTGCGAACACCAAACAATTTATGGGCGAATTGTCTTTCTGTTTGGGTGTAGATATTTTTATAGACGATTCCATTAAGAATAACAAACTATTAAATAGGGCTGTGTTGTTTGATATTGAAACAACAGATCAACCAGAAAAATTAATTCCTACATTGGCTAAGTATGGATTGACATTAAAAAGATATGACGTTAAAAGTTTTATTGTTGAGGTGAATGTTACACCACAAATGATTAATCTAACGAAGGAAGGATTGAGAAAAAGATAGGTTCAGAAAATTGAATACAGGCATAAAAAAAGGAGCAAACAGCTAATGGCTGATTGCTCCTTTTTTATTGTAATGATTCATTTATTAGAACCTCATATTCATGCTAACACTGAAAGTTCTGAACGGTCTAAATTGCTCAAAGATTTGATCGTTGGTTCCAAAAGACTGATATACTTTGGTCTTTGTTGAATTTAGTAAGTTGTTGACTCCAGCACTTAGGCGTATTTTATTCTCTTCACCAAATGACTTAGAAACTTTGAATCCCATATCATGATATGGAGCAGTGTACACATCTGGGTTTAAACCGATTCCAACGATAGCAAGGCTAGGACCTTGTACATTGTAGCTAAGATTTACCTCCCATGCTTTCTCAATATTTGTATAATTCAAGAATGTATTGATAATATAAGGTGACTGCCCTTGCATCTGTCGTGTTGTACTTAAAGACTCTCCTACTCTCAAGTTGGATAATCTAGAATCGTATTCTCCGTTTTCACTTTGATCCAATTGTACTTGTGATTGAACAAGTGTAACATTTGCTCCTAAGTATAAAGACGTCAACTTTTCAGAAACGAATGCAAGATTTTTTCTAAATTCGATTTCAACACCCGCCACTTCTGCGTTACCAATATTTCTTGGTTGCAAATCGTTTGGTGCAGAAGAACTGAATGCAACCAATTCAATTGGGTTTGTGAAATTCTTATAAAATCCACTTATTGAAAACATTTGACCTTGGTTAAAGAATGATTCCACTCTTACGTCATAGTTGTCAACATTGGTAGGTTGTAAATCAATGTTACCAATAAAAGTCTGATCTGAGATTGCATCATAAATCTGAGCAATGGATGCTTCTTTAAAAGACGGTCTAGCTACTGTTTTTGAGTATGACCCACGCACACTCAAGTTTTCTCTAATACCATAGATTAAGTTTACAGATGGCAAAAGATCTACTCTATCAATAATTCTTTCATCGTTGTAAACAACAGAGCCAGCGTTGTTCTGCCCTGTATAATTGTGTGTGAATTTTTCAAGTCTAAGACCCATATTCACCTTGAATCTTGGCATTATTTCTAGATCCGTCATTACGTATCCTGCTGTTGTATTCTGTACAGCATCGTAGGTATTTGAAGGCTCAAAATTTCCAGCTATGTATGTTCCTACTTGTGATTCTGGTGTCCACAAGTTTTCAGGTAAAAGTAATTCATTAGGACTTCCTGTGAAATTCAGAGAGTTTTGTCCTTTTATATTTACTAGGTAGCTTAAAATTTCATAGTCTCTTTGTTTGTAGGTATTACTTCCACCAAAAGCAAGATCAAATTCTTTATTGAATAATACGATATTCTTTTTCAAATCAATTCGTCCAGAGTAGTTGATCTCATTCAAGTTTCTCCACAATCTTCTAGGTTGTGCTCCTTCTGACGGTTCGAAAGATAAGCTTCCATTGTCATTAAGTTTGAAAGGAGTTACACGAATATCCTTGTCTTCAATTTTAGAGATTGTCGGTGAAAATTTCCAATTAAGATTAAACGTGTTGCTAAGATCGTGAGAGCCTTTCAAGAGGAAATTGGTTACGCTTCTTTCAGTATATTCAATGTTGTCACTGATAATATTGTTAGAAGCTCTTATGAAAGTGTTTCTTTCCAATAATGCAGCCTTAGATTCTCCATTCTGAAGATGTAAAGCCATAAGACTAAACTTATGATTTTTGTAATTAAGCGCTGTTCCAACCATCCCGCTTAATAAAGTATTATTACCTCCTACACTACCAAAAGACTCTCTGTCTAATTGAAGTGCAGTTTCGTTGTTGTCAGGAGATTTAAGGAAGTTGTTGTACTGCACGTCTTCGTAATACGTTGTGCTATTTCTATATCCAAGAACAGCGTTGTATCCTATTGTAGCTTCTCCCTTTTGGAATTGGTTACCCAAAGAAAAACCTAAGTTAAGATTACCCAAACTATTGGTTGTTTCTGTTGCCATGTTGTTTTCAAACCTTGACGTCAACAGGGTCAAACTTGAATCATCAATTGGACTTGGGATCTGTTGAAATTTATTGATTTTTAAATCTCTTAATCCATTGTCAAAACCTAAGAAGTCAGTACCACTTTTTTGAGCTCCTATAGCATTGCTTTTATAGTGCATATTTGGATTGTATCCAGTACCGAATGAAAAGGCCATTGTTTTCTCTTCAGGAAAATCAATGGTTGAGATATTTACTACTCCTCCAGTATAATCACCAGACAAATCTGCTCTTGCTGTTTTTGAAACTACAAGGTTGTCGATAATATTTGTAGGGAAAATATCAATCTGAAGTGAATTACGATCAGGATCAAGGCCTGGAATATCAAGTCCATTCAATGTTGTTTTAGAATAACGGTCTCCTAGTCCTCTGATAAATACATATTTACCACCATCAATAGAAACACCAGTTACTCTTTTGATTGCTGAACCTGCGTTGCTATCTCCATTTTTTCTGATTGACTGTGCACTAATTCCATTTACTACGTTTACAGATTTTCTCTGGATAGCCAATATTGCATTTTCAGTATTTCTCAATTGTTTGGCAGAGATGACAACTTCATTAAGTTCTTGACCATCTTCTACTAAAGCAATTTCTAGCTCTGTAGCCTGTCCTGCGGTAATGGTAACATTTTCAATGACCATCAATTGGAAACCAATATAACTTACTTCGAAGCTATAGTTGCCTGGTGCAAGATCATAGGAGAACATCCCATCAAGATCACTACTAAAACCAAGTGTACTATCTTTAATTAAAACATTTGCAAAAGGAATGGATTCATTGGTTGTTGCATCAATAATTACTCCTTTGATTGTTCCTGTTTGGCTAAAAGAAATACTAGCAAGAAAGAGGAAACAAATGGTTGTAAATAATTTATTCATTGGATATCTTAAAGTAAAAAAAATTAGTTGTTTGTTTTGTTGTATTATAAGCTACTAGAAGCTAATTGCTCCTTGCTGAAAAGTATAAGTCCAAGTAAAGTCATCCACATTGGCTCCAATTGTAGAAGCACTTACAGATTGATTATCAAGTTCCATTTGCATATCAAATGCACTATCATCACCTGAAGGAGCATTGTCATTACATATTTCACTTACTGATTGAGTACTTACAAATTCTAATCCTGAGATTTCTAACAATCCAGAAAAATAATTTGAAGAACTTTCGTCATCGTCTATTTCTAAATCGCCATCTGCTGGAAAATTAACAATTTGGCTATTACTGATTACTCCTGATGCTGCTTCTCTAAAATCTGCTATTTCAGAATTCAAACCTTGAAGTGTTCCGTTTGTAAAAGTAAAACTCCCGGCAGCTGATCCTTCTGGACCATCAATTTCTAATCCATGATCAGAATCGTCTCCAGCTACATATATATAGTTGTTAAGCGAACCTGAAAATCCTTGATCTACATCAAATGCATCATCACCTTGTGACCATACAATTGCATTTGAAACGTCAACAGTTCCACCGAAAAATTCGATACCGTCATCTAAGTTTGCTACAACTTCAATGTTGTTTATGTTTGTTCCATTTCCTACTCCACCTAGTGTCAATCCATTTATTTCGTTGTTTTCACCAATTGAAGCTCCACCATGTCTGATTGAGATAAAACACAATGAACCAGAATTATCGCTAGGGTCATTGCCTCCGTATAGACCAAAAGTATCATCAGCAGGAATTCCTTCAATTTGGAATTCATTCACATCACCTTCAAATGATCCAGGTGCATTACCCAATACAATCAAACCACCCCAAAGGCCATTTAAACTTTCGTCTAAGTTTGTTCCTGAAAATTGACCCACTTCTATATTATCCAATACTGAAGTCATTACGATTGGTGATTGAGCAGTACCACAAGCATTGATGACAGCACCTCGTGCAATAATCAATGCACTTGCCAATGAACCCGTTCCTTCTTTTCCTTTTATAATCGTACCTGGCTCAATGGTGAGTGTAACACCACTATTTACAACTACTTTCCCTTCAAGTTCATAAATATTATTAGCAGTCCATGTTTCATCAGAATCAATAAAACCGACTTTTTCAACTGTATTTTCTGTTACCGCATCTTGTACACACTCGCATTCATCATTTACTTCGGTAAGTGTAGTGCCCGCTGGACAAATTAAATCCATGCACGAATCATCCTCATTACAACTAGATACAGAGAAGATTATAAAAATCAATACTCCGATATTTAAGATAGCTGTCTTCATTTTCTAATAGATATTTTTGTTTTCAATTAATACTACAAAAGTAAGATTGGGCCATTAACTCATTGTTAAGCTCATATTATCTATTTGTTAAGCCTATATTACCTTATTGTTAACTAATTCGAAGGCGGCTAAAAGCCCTATAAAATCGAAGTTTGAGAGCATTTTTAGAGCAGAAAATGCAGTCTAAATGACTCAAAATTGGATTGTTGAAATATTATGTTGAACATTTGATATCTTTCTGACAAACTATTCAGCTACAGAGATACTTTATGACCAAAAATCCGTCATCGAAATACGTTCAAATCACATAGCGAAAAGTGTTACAATTTCATCCAAAATACAATCACTTTCTTTACTCAATTATGAAATTTATTTAACACCCCATTCTTGTAATGACTTGACAATAAGCAAAAGAGTTTTGTTATCTTGACCATTGAAAGCGTTCTTATCAGGCTTCTTTAACTAAAACATAGGTCATTGATATACATACTAAGTGAAGAAAATCAATCGGGAAAGACTACATCTTTACAATTGTGTACTGAAAACCGTTATGACATTGGAGGATTTTTAAGTCCTGATAAAAATCATGTTCGATGCTTGATGAACCTTCAGAGCAAAGAAGAAATTCCATTTGAGATTGACTTAACGAGTTACAGTGAGGCGATAGAAATTACTGGTAAATATGCGATTGCCAAATCTGCTTTTGATATTGGCTCTAGATGGATCAAGGAACATCTTGGAACAGAAAAAGTGAAGTTTATCATCATCGACGAAGTAGGTCTTTTGGAATTAGAAGATAAAGGATTTGCCGGAGTACTAAAGTATGCCATTGATAATATGGGAAGCAAACATCTCATCTTGGTCATCCGATCAAGTCTTCATGATCAAGTGGTAGAAAAATTTGCCTTGAGCGATTATAAGATTCTTAAGAAAAATGAAATTGATCCACTCTTAAGTAGCTAAGAATCATTTCTCAATCACTACTCTCTCTGATATAGATTTGTTTATTCCAAAAGCTTGATTGTCTCCCCCACTATAAATATGAAAAAAGCGCTTCACGCACATTGTTTGGAATTGATACAGAAACAGATTGATAGTATACGTTCTGAGTTGGCTTCCATTGAGGAATCGCGAAACAACGAAACGAAAAGCAGTGCTGGAGATAAATATGAAACAGGCAGAGCGATGATGCAAATGGCAGAAGAAAAGAGCAGAATGCAATTGTCTAAATCAAACCAACTAAGACTCGAGTTACAAGACATCGACCCCAACAATACTCATAAGAAAATATCAAAAGGTAGTTTGGTGATCACTGACAATGGAAAATATTTCATTTCTATCGGATTGGGGAAAGTCAAAATGGAAAATGAGGTATATTATTGTATATCTACTGCCTCTCCGATTGGTATCCAGATGCGTGGGAAAGTTGCCGGAGATTTGGTGGAGTTTGGAGGAAGGAGAATAAAAATAAATCAAGTACATTAATGGTATGAAACAAAAAATATCACATGTTGCACTTGTCGTGGAGGACTATGATGATGCGATAGAATTTTACACAAAAAAACTAGACTTCACTTTGCTGGAAGACACCAAGTTGAGTGAAGAAAAGCGATGGGTTATGGTTGCGCCACCCGGTGCCAAGGAATGTTGTCTACTACTGGCCAAGGCAGCCAACGATAGACAAAAGGCAAGTATTGGGAATCAGACTGGTGGAAGAGTTTTTCTATTTTTGTTTACGGATGATTTTCAGCGAGATTACAATAAGATGGTCTCACGCGGAATTGAATTTGTACGAGGACCAGTATTGGAAGAATATGGACAGGTTGCCGTATTTAAAGATTTGTATGGTAATCTGTGGGATTTTATAGAACCAACTGAAATGAACAAAGGATTGGTATAACACTTAAAACTTTAAAAGATGAAATACTTCAAATTTTTCGCGATTTTCTGTGCAGCACTATTAATACTATTTGTTGCAAAAGGATTTATTACACCATCCATCACTTATGGAAGTAAAATCGTTGTTGACAAACCTATCACTGAAGCATGGAATGTCATGAACGACGAGAGT
>CALFDU010000128.1 GCA_937950315.1 uncultured Saprospiraceae bacterium
CCAATAGAAGTACCTGGCCAAGTGTGTGTGCCGTTTTCAATTTTAAAATGCTCAAAGCTGGCATTGTTGTCGCAATTGTTGTAGACAAAATGCTCGGCGGTAGAACCATCATTTGTATTGGTATCTTCGATTTGATTTATGGTTGGGCTTTCATTGCAGTTGTTAAAGTCTACCCAATAATTGATTACATCATCAATCGGGTCAGAAAAATCTGCTCCATCGTATGGGACCACTCCATCATTTGTCCCATGGATTTGCATAATTGGTGTTGGATGGCTAGGATTACATTCCATGGTTATTTCTGGAGTCATGGATCCGGTGACAGATGCAATAGCAGCAATTCGATTTCCTAATTGGCAAGCTAAAAGAAAACTCATAAATCCACCATTGGACATTCCTGTGGCGTAAATTCTTTCAGCGTCGATATTAAAATTTGATGAGATGTGATCTATCATGGCATTTGTAAATCCAACATCATCAATTGAACTTCCAATAGTAAATCCACCAACATTCCAATGAGTAAGTCCAAAGAAATCTGTCCCTTGTGGATGAACAAGTATAAAACCTTCTCGTTCAGCAATTGATCTAAAGTCACCAAAAAACATTTGTTGAGTCGCACTACTTCCAAAACCATGAAAATTAAAAACGAGAGGCATTGGTTCACTTCCATCATAGTATGTTGGATAATGGATAATAAAATCTCTTGACAATCCATCAAAATCAATCGTATCGCGTTGTATCTCTTGTGCTAAAACAAAAGATGGAAGAAATAAGAAAATGAATGAATAAAATTTCATGGTTGCAATTATATCCCAAGATTAAAAATAAGTTTCAATTTATAAAATGAAATCTGCGGATTGAATACATTATGCAAAGACTAACATTATAATTATCTTGAATGAATGAAAAACATAATACTATTTATTTTGATTAGTGGGTTCTGCGCTTGTGGCAGCAATGGTAAAATTAATACTGAAGACTTGAACAAGGGTAAATTAAAAGCATTGATTATAGATGGTCAAAACAATCATGGTATTTGGCCGAAGACGACGATGATGATGAAGGACTATTTGATTCAGACTGGATTGTTTGAAGTAGCGATTGCAAGAACCAATAACAATTGGTGTGGTCCGCATTTCAATAAGAGTATCGGAGTAGATACGATTATTGAATTGCTTACGCTCTATCCTATTGAAGGACAAAGTCAACGAAAAATTGTTGAAGAGCCAGAACCAGATGTTGACTTTAATCCTACATTTAAAGATTATGATGTAGTCATCTCTAATTTGGGTTGGAAGACTGCGGAATGGCCTAAAGAAACACAAAACAATTTTGAAAAATATATGAAAGAAGGGGGCGGTTTTGTGGTTGTACATGCAGCAAATAATTCATGGCCTGAATGGCAAGAGTTCAACAAGATGATTGGTGTCGGTGGGTGGTCGGGACGCACCATTGAAAAAGATGGACCGCAGATATATTATGACTCAGAAGGGAATTTCCAAAAACAAACATCCAATCATGATTGTGGATCACATGGACCAGAAATGGAGTATCTAGTCGAGACCCGTGCGCACGATCATCCAATCATGAAAGGGCTTCCTGATAAATGGATTCACCAAAAAGACGAACTATATGAAAGACTGTGCGGGCCGGCTGAAAATGTAACAGTACTTGCAACTTCTTTTGCAGATAGAGAAGGAAATGCGCCGCCTTGGGATGATAGTGTAAAAGGCACACATAGAAATGAACCAATATTAATGGCCATTGATTATCACGAAGGACGAGTATTCCACAATACGATGGGACATATGGATTACTCGATGTCATGTATTGGGTTTATAACCACTTTTCAAAGAGGATGTGAGTGGGCAGCTACAGGTTTTGTGACTCAAGCAATTCCTTCAAATTTTCCTTCTCAAGAAAAAGGAACTAAGATTCAGTGGAAGAATTAAACCGTGGGTATAATTTTGGAAATAGTTTTTAAGACAAGAGATCTAATTTGGGTCTAATGAATTCTAAATAATATATCTTGCGACTAGATTAATACGTTCAATACTAAACAAACTACCGTTAGTAAGTGTATTATAATAACACGATAGACAAACACACAGATGTATAAAGAGTATTTTACTGAAGAACATTTAATGTTCAGAGAGGGATTGAGAACTTTCCTACAGCAAGAGGTTGTGCCTCACATTGACAAATGGGAAGCAGAAGGAACCATTCCAAGAGAGATTTGGCCAAAGATGGGAGAGATGGGCTATTTTGGTCTACGATATCCAGAGCAATATGGAGGAATGGAGTTAGATATTTTTTATATGATTATCTGGCTTGAAGAAATGCAGAGAGTAAATTCAGGTGGATTTGCTGCTGCTATGTGGGCACATGCATTCTTGGCAATGACCCACCTTATGAAAGAAGGGTCAGAAGAAATCAAACAAAAATATTTACGAGCGAGTATCGCTGGAGAGATGATTGGTTGTCTATGTATTACCGAGCCATTTGGTGGTTCAGATGTAGGAGCCATGCGTACCAATGCTGTGAAGGATGGAGATGAGTGGGTCCTCAATGGATCAAAGACATTTATCACCAATGGAATTTACTCTGACTACCTTGTAGTAATCGCAAAAATGAATACTGATAAGAACCCAAAAAACATGGGAGTCTTTTTGGTTGATAGAGATACCCCTGGCGTAAGTGCTGCCAAACTTGACAAACTTGGATGGAGAGCATCTGATACGGGTGAGATAGCCTTTGACAATGTAAGAATCCCATTAAGCAATTTAATGGGTGAAGAGAACAAAGGTTTTTACTATGTAATGCAACACTTTGCACTTGAGCGCCTCATCATGGGTGTCAATGCGCATGCAAGAGCTGAGTATGCTCTTGAATATACGCAACAATACATGTCAGAGCGTACAGCTTTTGGCAAAACAATCGATAAATTCCAAGCATTAAGACACAGAATGGCTGAAATGGTTACTGAAGTTGAAATGTGTAAATCCTTCAATTATCAAATTGCCAAAAACCTTGACGAAGGTGTTTATGTTGTTAAGGAAGCATGTATGTCTAAATTGCAATCAACAAAAGTATCAGATGAAGTTATGTATTCATGTCTTCAATTTTTGGGAGGCTATGGATATATGGAAGAATATCCACTTGCAAGAATGTCAAGAGACAGTCGTTTAGGACCGATAGGTGGAGGAACTTCAGAGATACTGAAAGAGGTTATTGCAAAGATGGTCATTGACGGAAAAACCTATAAAAAAGAGGCCTAACTTCTTTCTTATAAATCATTCATTAGCAGTCGTAGTTTCTACATTAAGATAAATCTGCCTTTCATTCTGTTTTGGTTAAAAGTCAAATACGAAGCTCAACACAGGTATGAAATCTCCTCCATCGAATACCCTGAAATCAAGTTCATTCAATTCGGCATTGTAGGAGACTCCCTTCAGATTTTTTGTATTGGTTAGGTTTTGAATATCTAAGCTAATACTACCGCTGAAGCGTTTCTTATTGTACCTATATGCGATTCTTGAATCTACTCTGGAATACGGTGTTACCTGAGCCGCATAAAATGAATTTGCCAATGGGACATATTGCCTAGATGCAGCAGAGAGATTAGGATCAAAAGGTGTGTACCTATATCCTCCATTGTACAGAGCACGAGCACCAATCTGCAAAGCTCCTCCTTTCTTAAATTCAAATTCTTTTCCTAAGGTAAAACTGGAGGACCACTTGGTAGAAAAACGGGTTGGATGCTTGGAACCGTCGGCGAATATTGAATTGGATTCAAAAAAGGAGCCCGTAAAAAGGAAATATATTTTATTGGAAAAAAACTTTTCTACAGCGAGATCAAGGCCAAAGTTCTCTCCTCCCCCTTCACTGATCGTTTGGAAGGCAGGAAAGTCTGATTGATTGTTAAGCATCCAGTACCCATCTCCTATATCATCTTTGCGAACAGGCACATTGGACAATTGTTGATAATATATTTCCGCATTAAATTTCAAAAATCGCTTTGTTACATATGTATAGCTCAGAATGTAATGGTTGGCATGCATGAATGGTGCATTAAAATTGGGTCTAAATGTTTCCGTTGAATTTTCAGAAACGGGTTCTTCGTAAAAATAAGCGGCTAATGGGAGCATTTGACTGTGACGTCCAAGAGCCAATCCTAATTTTTGATTGTGTGCAATATCCCACTTTAGGGAAAGCCGAGGATCTATGGCTCCTGTGTTATTGAGTCCTAAGGCAATCCCGTGTAGTCCAAAATTTACATGCAGGTTTTGCCGAATTGAATGTTGGGCAAGGGCATATGCTTGTCCTATAAAACCGAATCCTCCTCCATTCAAATCTAGATCGGCATTGAGCGACTCTATATTGGTTGCGCTAGAACGTGCTCTAGATTCTCTGAAAAATTTGTACTGTATTCCATGAGCGATAGCACCTGTTTTGATTTTCCATTGAGGATTCAATTCATACCACAAAGACCATGCAGTTGAGACTCTACTATCTAGA
>CALFDU010000129.1 GCA_937950315.1 uncultured Saprospiraceae bacterium
GTTGATTTACCCAGAAGGCGATATGGTGAATCGGATTGATACCTTGAGTGATATTTTGGATTATTACCAACCAGATTTATTGCTTTTGCAGGAATTAAGAAGTGAAGAGGGCTTACGCCAAATTGAAGAAGAACTCGATGCACTTTTTGGTGGTTATGCGGCCGGGAGCTATGTTCCTCAGATTTCAAATCCTTCCAACAGTTGGAGGCTGCAACAAAACATGGTGTACAATGAAGCGGTTTTTGAGTTGGTGGGTGAAGAGGTTATCGAGACGCCTTATCGAGATGTGAATTATTTTCAATTCAAAATTTTGAGTGATGTGGATGGAGAAGAAGAGTTACTTCATACTTATGTGACGCACTTGAAGTCGTCTCAGGGATCGAGCAATGAGCAGCTGCGGCTTTCGATGGTGGAAGTGTTGTTGGATCGGATTGGGGATTTGCCGGATGATAGCAATGTGGTGGTTGCTGGTGATTTTAATGTGTATTATGGTGGGGAGCCGGCATATGAATTGTTGCTCAAGGCAAATGGCACCAACACCTTGCATGATCCGATAGATATGCCTGGATGGGCTGGATCAAATTTCCCAAATCTAGAGGTCTATTCTCAGTCTACTAGGCTGTCCAGTTTGGAGGATGGTTCTGGTGGAGGTATGGATGATCGTTTTGATTTTATTTTGTTGTCAGATGCACTGATGCAAACCAATTCGCCGTATGTGTACAAGGCAGATAGTTATCATGCTCTTGGTAATAATGGAACTTGTTACAATAGAGATCTGATAGATTGTACCACAGTAGATAATGTACCTTATGAAATATTGCGATCACTGTATCATATGTCTGACCATCTTCCTATTGTATTGAGCCTAGAGAAAAACACTATGGTATCTACCAATGAATTGATTGAAGCCAGACTCGTGGACGTAAGCCCAAATCCGGCACATGATCAGATTGTGGTTGTGCGAGAAGGAAGTGATCTTATGGATATCCAAATTTTTAACTTGCAAGGTGAAATGGTGAAGGAGATGACGTTATTGTTGCGCGACACAAATATCGATTTGGTTGATCTACCTGTTGGGATGTATGTGTTGCAATCGATAAATCAACGAACAAGAGCCCAACAAACTGTCAAATTGGTGGTTCAAAAGTAAGCTAGTAACTGGTATGTTGTTACTGGGCTGCATATAAACATTTGCCTTGAGCATTATTATGACAATGGAAGAGGGTTTAGAGAAAATTAAATTGTAAATAATTGCAATCATCAGTACACGCATGGAGCGGTGATTGATATTTCATTAAATACATGCAACATCATCGCTTGATATGCTCACAAATCTGTCAGTTTGTAGGCGAAAAAAGAATTACCGCAAATACAAGTTTCAAACCAGAAGAATTTAATCACGTTTTATCGTTTAAAACTTTATATTTAGGTATATGATTCCTACATTATTTTTCAGAATATTGCTGTCATTGGCAATTGTACTTTGTTCTATGATACAGTTGTTTGGCGATACAAAGGACTCTCTTTTGTTGGCTATAGATACTGCCTCAACTGTCAGAATCGAGTTGTTTTCAAAATTGGATTTGTCAGGCTATTATATCGAAAATGCCGAGCACGATACTGCGACGGTAATCATTCAACAGGTGATAGACAAAAGCGATCGTCTAGGTGAGGAAGGAATAAAAGCCAAGGCTTATTGGCAATTGGGTTATAATTACGATTATGCTGGTAACTTAGAAAAGTCGATCAATAATTACGAGAAGGCGAGGTTGATTTACGAAGCCGTAGGTGATAAAGAAAATGTTGCACTTTGTATGCACAGTAAAGGATTGGCTGAATACTTTCAGGGCGATTATGAAGCGGCTTTGGGTCATTATTTGGAAACCTTGGAGTACACAGAAGGATTGGATTTTAAAAAACAACGAGCAAATACCTTAAATAACTTAGGGGTGCTCTATCGAATCTCTGAAAAAAATGAGGAAGCAATCGGGATTTATAAAGAGGCCTTAACCATCAATCGACAGTTGGGTGATCTGGATGGGGTAGCTAGGCAACACAACAACCTTGGTGTTGCTTACACATATTTATATGACTTGGATTCTGCATTGCTTTATCTTGATAGTGCCATGATCAGATGTCAGGCAGTAAAGGATACTTTTGAGATTGCATTTTTGTATAATTCCTATGGGGATGCCTATTATGAAGCTGGTAAGGATTTGGAGAATGCGCGAATAAATTTGTTAAAGGCCAATGAGTTATTTCAATTATCAAATAACCAGACTTCATTGGCAAAAAATTATTTGTTTTTGGGAGAGGTGGAGTTGGAAAGTAACAATCTTGCGGAAGCAATTAAGTACTTAATGGATGGGCTTGATGTTTTGGAGGGTACTGATCGAGAAGATATTCGGTTGGACATATATGATTCTTTGCAAAAAGCATATTCTAGTTCAGGTCAAAACGATGTGGCTTTTGAATATTTAACCAAGCATCGAGCACTGAACAATACATTGAATGCCGATGAAAAGGTAAAGTATATTGAAGAAATGCAAACAAAGTATGAAACAGAAAAAAAGGAAAAGTTGATTGCGATTCAGGATATTGAATTGGAACAACAAAAGAAGGATAATCGGAATTTGGGGATCATTCTTGGATTGTTGGCCCTGAGCTTGGTTTCTTCTGCACTTTATATTTGGAATATGGTGAAATCTAGAAATTTAATTGCCTCACAAAAAAATACCATTGAAAAATCGCTAGAAGAAAAAGAGATTCTATTAAAAGAAATTCATCATCGTGTAAAGAATAACTTACAGATCATTTCTTCTCTTTTGACCTTACAGGGACGCAACGCCAACAATCCTTTGATTGAAGAGGCGATTAAAAAAGGCAAGGATCGGGTTAGGTCAATGGCACTTATTCACGAGAACCTCTATAAGAATGAAAATTTTGCTGGGGTGAATATGAAAGATTATATGGAAAAACTTTTCACCAGTTTGTTCAACTCTTACAATATTAATGGTGACAAAATCCAGTTGGAATTGAATATTCAGGACTTACAGCTTGATGTTGAAACGGTTATTCCGATTGGTTTGGCAGTGAATGAATTGATTACCAATGCACTAAAATATGCTTTTCCAGATAACAGCGGTGGTACACTGGTTGTCTCCTTGGAAGAATTGAATAAACAATTGGTGCTTACTGTCTCAGACAATGGGATTGGGATTCAAGAAGGAGGGAATATTGATGTACAGTCAGGTTTTGGATTTGAATTGATCAAGGCATTTCAATCGCAGCTTGATGCAAAGTTGGAGGTTGACTCGGGGCACGGGACAAGCGTAAAATTAAAAATGAACAACTATAAAATAGATGCCGCTTAATGGATTTATTTGTTACATATTAAAAGTCAAAAACTATGAAATGCAAACTTACTCTAATGCTGTTGTTTTTTGTTCAATTAGGTTATGGACAATCAACAATGGTTGATGATGTTATAAAGAAGATAGAAATTGGTCAAGATACTATCAAAGCAGTGTTTGATTGGGTGACGGATAATGTCAAATATGACGTAGGTAAATTGAATGATATCAATACCAGTTCTCGATCAAATAATACATCAAAATTCAGCAATGAAAAAGAGCATAAAGATTATTTGCTAGAAAAAGTGATCAAGTCCAAAAAAGGCGTATGTGAAGATTATGCTTTGCTTTTTGATGAGGTAGTGAAGGAGTTGGGTTACCAATCCTATGTGGTGGAAGGTTATACGAAATCAGACAAAGGGAAAATCAATCGATCCATTGGTCATGCATGGAATGCTGTCAAGGTCAATGGCGAGTGGAAATTGTACGATCCTACGTGGGGAGCGGGGTATGTTGAAGATGGAAAGCGCTTTGTCAAAAAATACAATACAAGATGGTATGATGTGGAAGCTGCAGAAATGATAAAGACCCACATGCCCTTTGATCCAGTATGGCAAATATCTTCCACTCCGATGACCTACGATGAGTTTGAGACAACCGATCAATTCACCTTGGCGATCAGTGATTATGATTTTGACTCAAAAATTCAACATTTTCTTGGTGAGAAGAGGAAGATGCAAATGCAAGAACAGGTGGATCGTTCTCAAGAGATGGGAGAGGGAAGTCGATTGGTAGAAAAGTGGCGAAAACGATTGACAAAAAATATTGGTATTTACGGCATTACCAATTCCAAGGACTTATTGGCCGATGCGTCCAATAAGACAAGTGAAGCCGTTGAACTATTCAATGATTATGTCAAAGCTAAGAACAAGCAATTCAAAGGAAATAAATATTCTATTGCAAATTCAGTGCAAAAATTGAAGAGTTCGGATGCAGCCATTCAAGCGGCGCTTGAAATCTATAAGAGTATTGAAGTAGATGATGCGAGGGCAGAAAGTTCGCTGAACAGAGCAATCAGAAACTCAGAAAAACTGGTGAGCCAGATCGAAAGAGAAAAGAATTTTTTAAAAAGAATTGGGGGAAGGTAAAGTGCCGCAATGGAATTGGGATTAATACTATCATTTTTGGGAGCATCAATAATTTTGACAGTGATGCCTGGGCCCGATAATATTTTTGTTTTAACGGAAAGTTTGACGAAAGGCCATCGGAACGGAGTTGCGCTTTCTTTTGGTTTGGGTTTTGGTGTTATGATCCATACTTTGGCTGCCGCAACGGGGTTGTCGATCATCATTCAAAATTCGGCGATTGCCTTTACGGTGATAAAATATCTAGGAGCTTTGTATCTTTTTTATCTCGCATACAAAGCTTTCAAAGAAAAGCAAGCTTCGTTTGATTTGACTTCAAGTGAAAATGTAGAAAAGGAAAGCATTTCATTTTTGATTAGAAAGGGATTTTTGATGAATATCCTAAACCCCAAAGTATCCTTGTTCTTTATTGCATTTTTACCTCAGTTTGTAAGTCCGCATGGATTTAATGTAACATTTCAGATGATCGTTCTTGGTGTGATGTTTATGGTGCAAGCGATTGTGATTTTTAGTGGTGTCGCGATTCTTTCTGGACGACTTACTGACTATGTGAACAGCCCTAAGTTTTGGAAAGTAACGAAATGGAGTAAAATTGCTGTGTTAACCATTTTGGGAATTTCCTTAATTCTATCTAAGAAATAGTCTCATGGTGTTAGCGACCATGTTCATCAAAGGCTTGGAACGGCTGGAAATGGCATATTTGTCCTTTAAAAAGGGTTATCCTGATTTTAATCTTTGCAATCAAGTTGGGTATTACATAAAAAGGTTTTAGATTCATTTACTTATAAGGATAATCTGATTGAATGTATGATGTACTAATCGTGGGAGGTGGCTTGGCTGGTTTGACAAATGCAGTGCATTTATCTAAGGCAGGGCTAAAGGTAATCCTATTAGAAAAGAACGATTATCCCAAGCATAAGGTTTGTGGTGAATACATATCCAATGAAGTATTGCCTTATCTAGAGTATCTGGATATTTATCCGCATAGAAGGGGTGCTGTGGCTATTCATGAGTTTTTATTGAGTACGCCAAAAGGAAAGGTAGTGGAAACAACATTGCCGCTTGGTGGATTTGGGATTAGTCGTTTTGCTCTGGATCATTTGCTGTATCAAAAAGCATTGGAGAATGGTTGTGTCCTAGAAAAGACAGTAGTAGAAAGTATAGAATTTTTAAAGGATAAGTTTAAAGTAACGACCCGAGACGGAACTGAATATTTCGCTACCTTCACGATAGGTGCTTATGGCAAGCGTTCAAGATTGGATATTGATCTTGATAGAAAATTCATCCAAGAGAAAACGCCTTTCCTGGCGGTGAAAAGTCATTACTCAGGTGCGTTTCAAGAAGATTTGGTTGCCTTGCACAATTTTGATGGAGGATATTGTGGTGTTTCAAAAGTGGAAGACGGTTTGTTGAACGTTTGTTATTTGGCAAATTACAATGTCTTCAAACAATATCGTAATACTGAAATATTTCAACAAGAAGTACTTTGTCAGAATCCCCATTTGAATGACTTGTTTTCAAAAATAAAACCTGTTTTTCCAAAACCCTTGACCATCAGTCAGATTTCATTTTCACCCAAAGAAACGACAACCAATCATATATTTATGAGTGGTGATAGTGCAGGAATGGTGCACCCATTGTGTGGGAATGGAATGGGCATGGCCATACACAGTGCTAAAATTTTATCCACTTTGTTGATTCAGTTTTTTGATAGACAAACAATGGATCGTGAAACCCTCGAATCGGCTTATACCAAAGAATGGGATCAAACTTTTAGAAAGCGTTTGTTGGCAGGACGTGTTTTGAATTTATTTTTGAACAATGATGCCATGCTTGAAAAGGGAATTTCTATGTTGAAATTTTTTCCAAGATTACTGCCATTGATTATCAAACAAACCCATGGGGCAAAGCTCAGATTAAAATAGATGTTTTTAGATTTAAAACATAGAAGTGATCAAGAAGAAATCATGGATGATTTTGAGATGGAAGGAGAGCTATTGGAGCGTACCCTAGATCAAATTGCTTGGATCAATAAATGGCTGGGAGGAAATCACATAACCGTCAATGGATTACAAAAATTATGGAAAGATGTTCCGCTGGAACAAGTGTTGACCATTGTTGACTTGGGTTGTGGAAATGGAGACATGCTGAGAGTTGTTGCAGGGCTTGCTCGGAAGAAGGGTAGAAAAGTGAAGCTTATTGGAATCGACGCCAATGACTTTACCATCAATTATGCACGTAAGCAGTCTGTCGACTATCCTGAAATAAGTTACATGACAGATACCATTCCTTCAGAGACGTTTGGTATCTTGAATTACGATGTGGTACTGTCGACTTTGTTTTTTCATCATTTTAAAGACGATGAAATTATTGAAAGTCTTGCTGAGATAACAGAAAAAGCAAGTGTAGGTGTTGTGATCAATGACTTACATAGAAATCAATGGGCTGTTTTCTTGTTTCGATTGCTCACCATCTTTATTCCCAACCCAATGGTGAGGGCGGATGGGATGACATCCATATTGAGAGGATTTAAAAAATCCGAATTGCTGGCGTATGTCGAGCAGTTGAAATTAAAGCATAGTGAAATTCATTGGAAATGGGCGTTCCGGTATCAATGGATTATTAGGAAAAGTGAATTATAAAAAAGCAAAATGGTAAAAATAAAAGCGGTTGCCAGTCAACTACCTCCATATTCTCGGACTACGAAGGAAATTATCCCTTATGTAAAAGAGTGGATAAGTGGACAAGATGAAAGATTTCAAAGGAAGGTGATCAAGATTATGGGCAATGCTGGAATCGATAAGCGTTATTCGATTTTGGATGCAGATGAGATGTTTGTTCAACGTACTTTTGAGGAGAAGAACAATATTTATATCGAAGGTATTTTGCCTTTGGCGGAAGGTGCTTTGCGGAAAGCATTGGAAAAAGCGGATTGGGCAGCGAAGGATTTGGATTATATTATTACGGTAAGTTGCACTGGATTTATGATTCCTTCAGTTGATGCATACATTATCAACAAGTTGGGTTTGCGTCAAGATATTGTGCGATTGCCAGTTACAAAAATGGGCTGTGCAGCGGGAGTATCAGGAACCATTTATGCCAAGAATTTTCTTCAAGCCAATCCTGGTAAACGAGCGGCAGTGATTGCTGTGGAATCTCCGATGGCTACTTTTCAAATGAATGATTTTTCGATGGTCAATATTGTGAGTTCGGCGATTTTTGGGGATGGAGCTGCCTGTGTTTTGCTTTCCTCCGATGAAAAAGATGAAGGTCCAGTCATCAGAAATGAATCCATGTATCATTTTTTCGACGCGACCCACATGATGGGTTTTGCATTGAAAAATTCTGGGTTGCATATGGTATTGGATCCAAGTGTGCCAGAAACGATTGCGGAACATTTTCCTAAGATAATATTTCCATTTTTGGAAGAATCCAATACAACGATTGAAGAAATCAACCACCTGGTGTTTCATCCGGGAGGTAAGAAAATCATCCAGACGATTGAAGAGTTGTTTGGCGTTTTGGGTAAAAATATTGATGACACCAAGGAGGTGTTGCGTTCGTATGGCAACATGTCCAGTGCTACGGTTTTGTATGTGTTGGAACGTTTTATGGACAAGGATATTCCAAGTGGTGACAAAGGACTGATGTTGAGTTTTGGTCCTGGGTTTTCCGCTCAAAAAGTTTTATTAGAGTGGTGATAATTTTTTAAAATGATTGACGAATTTAAAAACAAAAATTATTGGGCTGTGGTCCTGGGTGGTTCATCGGGCTTAGGGCTTGCTAGTGCAAAACGATTGGCAGAAATGGGTTTGAATATCTGTGTTGTCCATAGAGATCGCAAATCAGTTCTTCCTGGTATTGAAGCAGCGTTTTCAGAAATCAAGGCACATGATGTTTCTTTTCTTTCTTTTAATGTGGATGCGACTAGGAAAGAAAAACGGAATGATGTCGTTGCGAAGTTGAAAGAAAGTTTGGGTGCAGAGGGTAAAGTGAAAATGCTTGTGCACAGTATTGCAAAAGGCAATTTGAAGCCAATGATTTCTGATGAAATTCCTACTTTAGGCAACGATGACTTTCATCTGACGATAGACGCTATGGCCATTTCTTTGTATGATTGGGTGCAGCAATTGTTTCAAGAAAAAATGTTTGCAGAAGACACAAGGGTCCTCAGTTTTACCAGCGAGGGCAATCAAAAAGCTTGGGAAAACTATGCAGCCGTATCAGCAGCCAAGGCAGCTTTGGAGGCGATTACTAGAAACATCGCTTTGGAATATGCACCGTACGGTATTCGTGCCAACTGTATCCAGGCTGGAATGACAGATACGACATCTTTTCGGATGATACCAAACAGTGAGACATTGAAGAAGCACAACTTACTTAGGAATCCATCCGATCGATTAACAACACCAGAAGATGTTGCGAATGTGGTTGGCTTGCTTTGTCAAAAAGAAGCCTATTGGATTAATGGAGCCATTATTCCTGTAGATGGAGGTGAGCATATTCGCTAAGGATGATGGGGTTAATGAATGAGGATATAAAGACTTTGAAAAACAATGACAGCTGAGAAAATAATTTCTATACTACCGTACACGGAGCCTTTTTTATTTGTGGACCACTTGCAACAAATAGATGAAGAAGGAGTGGTGGGCTATTATACCTATCCATCGGACTCCTATTTTTATAAAGGGCATTTTGTGGATAACCCAGTTACGCCCGGTGTCATCTTAACGGAGACCATGGCGCAAATCGGGTTGGTATGTTTGGGGCTGTTTTTGATGCGAGAGCAGATCACGGATGAAACCAAGTTGCCAGAAATGGTCATGGTGTCCAATGAAACGGATTATTTTTTGCCGGTATTTCCAGGAGAAAAGGTCAAGGTTGTTTCTCGGAAAGAGTATTTCCGTTTTGGTAAATTGAAGTGTCAGGTAACGTTGTATAATGAAAGGGATGAAATGGTATGCAGAGGAAAAATAGCAGGAATGATATCTAGGAAGCCACTTACGTCAAATGAAAAAGATGAATAAGAGAGTTGTAGTTACGGGACTTGGTGTTGTCGCGCCGAATGGTGTTGGCCTGCAGGATTTTGAAACTGCGATACGAGCAGGGAAATCTGGAATTCAATTTTTTGAATCCTTGAAAGAAATGAATTTCTCTTGTTGCATAGGAGGAATTCCTGAAGTATCTGAAGAGTTGAAGTTGGAATATCTAACAGCTTTACAATTGAGAAACTTTAATAGCTCGGGAATACTGTATGCATGCATGGCAGGGATTGATGCCTGGCGTGATGCTGGGATGTCCTTTGCTGAAGAGGACGCGCATTGGGATAGTGGTTGTGTTTTTGGAACTGGTATTTCTGGTGTCGAAAAAATGAGAGAAGCGACTTACAAGTTGGATAGTGGAAAGGTCAAGCGGTTGGGTAGCAATTCGGTTGCTCAGACAATGTCGAGTGGGGTGAGTGCGTATCTGAGTGGAATCATCGGATTGGGTAATCAAGTAACGACCAATTCTTCCGCTTGTGCAACTGGGACCGAGGCAATTCTTATGGCTTTTGAACGCGTACAATCGGGAAAGGCGGTGAGAATGATTGCGGGAAGTAGCGGGGAGCATGGTCCTTATATTTGGGGAGGCTTTGATGCGATGCGTGTGATGACCTATAAACACAATGAATCTCCGATGGAAGCATCGAGACCAATGAGTGCTTCAGCCTCAGGGTTTGTGCCCGGAAGTGGTGCTGGAGCCTTGGTGTTGGAGTCTTTGGAGAGTGCTTTGGAGCGGAATGCGCCGATCTATGCTGAGATTTTAGGAGGAGCGGTTAATTCAGGAGGCCAACGAAGTGGCGGTACGATGACTGCACCAAACAGTGCTGCTGTTCAAAGATGTATCAAGGCGGCGGTAGTGAATGCGGGTATTAAATCAGATGATATTGACCTGATCAATGGTCATTTAACCGCCACCATCAAGGACCCTGTCGAAATACAAAATTGGGCAACGGCTTTGGGAAGGAAAGGCAAGAATTTTCCTTACATTCATTCATTAAAATCGATGATTGGTCATTGCCTAAGTGCCTCGGGTGCGATAGAAAGTGTGGCAGCCATATTGGGTTTGAAAAATGATTTTATTTTCCCAAGTATCAATTGCGACGACTTGCATCCTGAGATTTCAAATATCATTGATGCTGATAGAATTCCATCAAAAGTTATTGAAACTTCGGATGTGAATGTCATAGCCAAGTCGAGTTTTGGTTTTGGAGACGTGAATGCGTGTATTATTTTTAAAAGAATGAAAAATGGATAAAGAATCTTTAATTGAAGCGTTAAGAGAAATAGTGAAGCCTTATATACAAGATGAGGAGGCTTTTCAAAACTTATCAGAAGAAACCAATTTTATTGACGACTTAAAAATCAATTCGGCCAACCTTGTGGATATTATCCTGGATGTTGAAGATAAGTTTGACATTCTCATTGAAGATGAGGCTATGGAGAATATGCTTACAGTCAAAAGTGCCATGGAAGTAATCAAGACCAAATTACCGGCAGAATGATAGGCAATGATGTTGTCGATCTGCAGGTTGCCCAACAAGAAAGTAATTGGCAACGACCTGGCTTTATGGAGAAGATTTTTACCGAAGAAGAACAGCGTTTTGTAAGTGAGGCTCCTGATAGGCATGTGGCGGTATGGTTGCTTTGGAGTATGAAGGAGAGTGCGTATAAAATCATTGCTCGACGTGATAAGAAACGATTTTTCGCACCCAAAAAATTCAGAGCATCTGTTACTGGATCGATGACATTGGATAGTCAGTATGCCAGTGGTTGTGTAACGTTCGAGGGACGTACTTTCTTTACAAAAAGTACATTAACAGCAAACTACATTCATACCATTGCTCAATCGGATATGAGGCAACAAGCTTTTATTTCAAATTGTATTTATGTAAAGGAGAACAATTATGCCATCCAACATCATACGACCCAGCATAGGTTGTTTGAGAAATATGCGGCATCGGTCCAGGTTTCGGTAAGAGGCTTGGAGATTCAAAAAGATGCGAATAAGGTTCCTCATTTGTATTGTGCTGACAAAAAGCAAATGGTAGCAGTTTCAACTTCACACCATGGTCATTACGGAGGTTTTGTCTTGCAATCAATACCCAAACGATGATTTTTCAGCGAATTATCCAATTTGTTTTAGATTACAAAAAAGCCATTATTTTTTTGTTGCTGGTTGCTATGATTGCAGGAGCAGGGCAGACCATGCGGCTTTTGAAAGTGGATAATTCCTTGTCTATTTGGTTTTTAGAGGACAATGCTGATTACCAGGAGTACTTGAGTTTTCAAGCCGAACAAGGTTCTGATGAAGTAGTCATTGTCATGATTCCCGAGGAGGATGCACTATCTTATAAGAGTATACAGAAACTGCAGCAACTACATGAAAGGACAGATACCTTGCCTTATGTTGAAGCAACATTTAGTTTGGCCAATGCCAAGTATCCGTATTATTTGGATCAACAAATCCAGTACAAGAATATCTATCGGCCTGAAGAAAGCCGAGAAAATATTCAAGGGTTGTTGGCCGAACTTCCAGCCATCAGGAAGCAGTTGGTGACAGATGACGATTCATTTACTTTCTTTTACCTCCAATTGATCCCTGCCAACAACTTGAAAGATCGTCGAAGTGAAATCATTGATGAAGTAAAAGCCATCATTGAGTCAACGATTGATGAAAGTCACATTTCTGGAGCACCTGTTTTGGGGGAGGCTTTCAATAAAACGATTTATGATGAAAGTAACTTTTTTGCAGTAAGCTCTGTGGCTGTTATTTTGCTGTTGCTTATTTTCTTATTGCCTCATTGGCACTATGTGCCGATAGCGTTGGTGTCAATCATCTTGCCGATCAGTATCACCTTTGGTTTGATGACAAGTATGGAGTATTCCTTGAATTTAATTTCGATGCTTATTCCGACGATCTTGATGATCTATAGTGTTAGCGACTTGATCCACATCACCAATATTTTTCATATTCACCGAAAGGAACATCCAGAGGAGAGTAGGACGAGTCAGATTAAACATGCTTTTCAAGATAGTTTGAAGCCATGCTTTTACACCACCTTGACGACCATCATTGGATACCTGGCACTTGTATTATCGCCTTTGCCAGCGTTTAAGATTATGGGCATATTTACTTTCGTTGGTTTGCTGATTGCTTTTACATTGGTGTATGTCATTGCGGCCATTGGCTTTTCATTTTTAAGCGAGACTTCTCGTGATGCCGATGTGAAGAAGATCAATATCTTGCGGATAACGGAAAGCATCAATCATTTGACGACGCAGTACAATGGAGCTGTTATTGGAGCAGGTATATTGATTTTTATTTTTGGTGCGGTCAGTATGTTTTCGATTGAAGTCAGTACCAATTCATTGGATCTATTGGGTAATGGTAAAGTGAAGAATGATTTAGAAATCATCGAGAATGAATTGGAGGGTAGTATTCGGTTGCAACTGAATATTTCAAATAGTAATGATGCTTCTTTGGTGACACGCAGTGAGTTGGCAAAGTTAAAGCGTTTTCAAGAGAAGTTGGATGATAATTCATTGATTGCACATCCGATTTCTATTGTTAATTTTCAATCATTTATGGAGAGACGATTGGCGGTATTTTCTAGGTTCAACAAAGCCGATATTGATATTGAAAGTATCTTTAAAAACAATCAACAAACATCCAATGAATTTTTCTGTTTGTATGGGGAAGACTATTCTTATGTGGCGATTAATATTAGCATCAGGGAACTCGCAACCAAAGAACTAAGGCCGTTGTTAAATTCGATCAAAAAGGATTTCAAGGAGGTGTTTCCTGAAGAGGAATATGCGTTAAAAATTCTCGGCTTTTCTGAGATATTTGCCCAGCTCAATACTTTTATTTTACAAACACAGTTTCGTTCGTTTGGGGCGGCTTTTGTGATTTCTTTTTGTATTTTATTTTATTTCATTGGTCGATTTAAGATGAGTCTTTTGGCGCTTATCCCAAATCTATTGCCATTGTTTTCTGCTTTCATTGTCATGTATATTTTTGACATCCATCTTGAAGCGGCCAATGCGATGCTTGCTCCGATCATGTTGGGTGTGGCTATGGATGATACGATTCACTTGATCAATAAATTTAAATATTTTCAAGCGCAGAATCTATCTACTTCTGAGAGTATTGACAAGGCGTTGAATTATACTGGTGGAGCCTTGTTTTCGACGACGATTTCATTGGTATGTGGATTTTTAATTGTAGGATTCAGCGGTGTTGGTTCAGTAAGCACCTTTGGTCTTCTTTGCGCCTTTACGATTTTGATTGCACTACTGTCTGATGTTTGTTTTCTACCAGCTTTGTTGAAACGCTTTGCCAAATAGGGAAGCAGTTAGGTGTTTTCTATTGAATGAGAGGCCAAGCAAACAATCGCTTTTTCTACTGGTAGCATAAACGAAGATTTGTTTAACTTGAAAAGGGCAGAATCAATGATGTAAGGCCTCTTTTTTTTAATTAGTCTTTTCTATTAGGTAGGATTGGCGATGGTGGTTGGGTAGACAAGAGCAAGGTGATATGGGTTTTGTCTTTAGAATGAATGCATATTATATTTGCTTTAAGCGTGTGATAATTCTATCATATACCATCTCTGCTTAATCTCGAATGTTTATATTTATGGAAATCAATCAATCTGTTAGGTGATCACCTAAAGAAGAAAGTGATGTAATTGATGTTTTGCAATGCAACAAAAATTGAATCTCTCATGAAGCTGTTTACGATACTGATGTTCTTGTTTGTAAGTGCAACAACGATTGCCCAAAAACTGGAGTTGGAACTTCCCAACCAAGATGCAGATTCTTTGTCTATTGGATCATTTAAAATATCAATAGATACGATTACCAAAGAATTAGAAATAGTGCATAGTGATTATAGTATTGATAGGGTGCATCATACGCATCGCCGTTATCGGACTTCACTTTATGAGTTGGATACTGTCGGACTTTTTTATGCCACTGATTCTACTCAATATGAAATTCGGTTTTTTATGTGCGATGGAAGAGAGTTTGAATTGGACGATCCCTATAAGGGTGAAATTAAATACTCATTTCTAAATAAGAAAATGGTGCGATTGGGTTTTTGGAACTTAGGCCCTGTAGAAAACCAATTGAATGAAATAGTTGAAATGCTTAGTCGATTGATACCTAAGAAGGAAGCTTGCTCCAAACGTGATTTTCGTTCATTCGTTGGACATCATTATTTGATAGGGAGATCTGGAGACGGAGTCTATTCTTCTGGAGTGCAAATGCCGTCCTTAGATGGATCCAATTCCATAGCAACGATGCACGCTGCTGTGCAAAAGCGCATGGATGAATGTCTCCCAACGATGGTGGGCGAGCAGGTTATTAAATTGTCATTTAAAGTAGATGAAAACGGCAATGTGTTCGATCCATTTTGCTTTGATTGCCCCAAAGATCTGCAGGATCAGATGTATGATTGCATAGGTCAGACAAAATGGGAGCCAGCCATTTATGATGGTAAAGATGTGAAAGCTGAGTGTAGTGCTCTGCTAGGATTCAATGTTGAAGACAAGTATGCATACTTTGAACAGAAATCAAAAGAACCAGATGTTGTTATAAAGAGAGAGCCAGTTTATATTCCTGACGATGCATTTGAAATGGGGTCGAGTAACGATGAAGAAATATTTAAGATTGTTGAACAAATGCCAAAGCCTGCTAGTGATGATTTCTATGAAATAATTACCGAGCGAGCTAAAAAAACATTTCCAGACAAAGTGCTCAATGAAGTCTTTCAATTTGTCGTTGAGAAAGATGGTTCGATATCGCAAGTAGAATGTTTGCGATCTACGGATCAATTGGTTAGAGGTTTTATTATGGCCAATATTCGGAATGCCGAGCGCTTTACTCCAGGAAAACAGCGAGGGAAAACGGTGAGGGTAGCGCTTACCTTTAAAGTACGTTCTTGAGACTTGCTGCATTCTTACTTGGATAAGATAGTCGTAGATCTTTTGTATCCATTTACGGAAGTGGAAACTGTGATAAAAAACGAAACATGAAAATTATTACGTGGAACTGTAATATGGCATTCAGGAAGAAGTTCCATGAAATACTGAAACTCAAACCAGACTTATTGGTCCTACAGGAGGTTGAGTATAAAGAAAAACTCGAGATCGCTTTGCAAGAAACCGGTTATGATCAAATATTGTGGTTTGGTAGAAATATGCACAAGGGCGTGGCTGTGATTTCATTCAAGAAACTCGGTTTGAAATTGCATAGAAATTACAATGACGAATTTGAGTACATCATACCATTGAGGATGAGGGTCAACGATAAGAAAATCAATCTGTTCTGTATTTGGGCTATGCCGCATGAGTCAGAGAGGGCCAAGGATTATGTTGGGCAAATTTTCGGTGCGATCAATTTTTATAAGTCTAAAATTAAGGAAACCTGTATTTTGATTGGTGACTTTAATAGCAATGCCATCTGGGATAAAAAGAAACGGGTGGGCAATCATAGCGATGTGGTAGATATTTTGAATCAATATGGTATTAGGAGTATTTATCACCTTCGGAAGAAGTGTAGGCATGGAGAAGAGCAAGATCCAACTCTTTATCTTTTGAAGAAAAAAGAAAAACCTTACCACATGGATTATTGCTTTGCGAGTAAAGAATTAATTTCAAATCGGACTGCTATTCAAATTGGAAAGTTTGAAGATTGGATCAAGTTGAGTGACCATATGCCTGTGATTGTAGAGAATATAAAAGTCAAATAAAGTAATATTAAAAGCATACGTTTTTGAAAACAGATCATTATTACCTGAGAGAAATAACATCGAAAGATATTGAGAATATCCACAAAGGGCTATCTGATCCTGAAGTGACCAAATACTATGATGTTCATTATGCCACCTTGGAAGAAACCCAAGTGCAGATGGATTGGTATCAGAAACTCAAAGATGAGGGAACTGGAATATGGTGGGGGATATACGGAAAAGAAGATGATCAATTCAGAGGTGCTGGTGGTTTTAATAATTTGGAATCAAATCACAAAAAGGCTGAAATTGGCTTGTGGCTGTTGAAGGAATATTGGGGACAGGGAATATTGAAAGAGGTTATGCCTGTTTTGTTTCGTGAAGGGTTTGAAATATTGGGTCTAAATAGAATAGAGGGTTATGTGTTGAGTGACAATGTGAAGTGCAAGAGTGCTTTGGAAAAGATTCATTTTAAGTACGAAGGCACCATGCGCGATTGCGAAATAAAAGATGGGCAATTGATCAGTGTTGATATTTATGCTGTATTAAAACGAGAGTGGGATTTCTTTTGAAATTACTCAACTTCTTTTAAATTTATTGAAAGGATCAAGCAGAGCAAATACTTCATTTATCGCATTCACCATCAAGTTCAATTCCTAAACAGTAAAAATGAGCGAAACAACTGATTTTCAACACTTTGAATCATTGCATGAAGAACAGCTTCCAGTTCCTAAACATAAATTACACGATTGGACACATTTTGCCGGATTGTATGCGGCAGAGCATGTTGCGGCAACCGAGTTTGTTATAGGTGCAACCTTTGTAGCCCTGGGTGCAAAAACCATGGATATTATTCTTGGTTTGTTGATAGGAAATATTTTGGCTGTTTTAAGTTGGACATTGATCACGACACCCATTGCGGTTGAGACACGTCTAAGTCTGTATACTTACCTAAATAAAATTGCTGGTGATTCGATGTCCAAGTTGTACAACTGGGCCAATGTATTAATCTTCACTGTGATTTCTGCAGCGATGGTGACGGTGTCTTCCACTGCAGTCCGATTTGCTTTTGGGATACCTGCACAATTGGATTGGTATCCAACCAATCTATGGTTTGTCATGATCGTTTTATTGGTGGGTGCCTTTGTGGTGTTTATCGCGATATATGGCTTCAAGGCCGTTTCTGATTTCTCAGGCATTTGTGCTCCTTGGTTGTTTACGATGTTTACCTGTGGTGCCATTGTTTTAATGCCAGCACTTTCATTGGATGTTTTGGGAGTAACGCTTCCGGGGGGTTGGTCGGACTTGGTTACTATCGGAAATCAATCTGTGTGGACTGGTGTTAATAGTGAAGGTGAAACAGGCATAGGGTTTGTAGAAGTAATTGGTTTTGGTTGGGCAGCAAATACGATCACTCATTTTGGTTTGATCGATATGGCTTTGTTGCGTTTTGCCAAGAAGAAGTCTTATGGTTTGGCGACAAGTACAGGGATGCTTTTTGGGCATTACATTGCATGGATTGCAGCGGGAATCATGGGAGCGGGGACAGCGGTGATTTTGGGAAAAACGATTGTTCAACTTGATCCGGGAGATGTTGCTTTTTATGCATTGGGTTGGTCTGGTTTTGTGATCGTAATAGTGGCAGGTTGGACAACGGCTATCACCAATTTGTATCGGGCAGGCTTGGCTGCTCAAGCGGTTTATTCAACTCAATCAAGAAGAAAAACAACGATGATTGTTGGAGTAGCCATGGCTATTGTTGCTTGTTTCCCTTTTGTGTTTTCACAGATTCTTCCTTTGTTGACTTACGCAGGCTTGTTGGTGGTTCCAGTAGGGGCGATTGTGTTTGCTGAGCACCAGATATTTCCTAAGATTGGATACACGCGTTATTGGTCCAAATTCCAGGATTATAAAAATAGTACACCGGCGGTATTGTCGTGGGTGTTGGGATTGATATTTGGATTTGGATTGAACGTGCTTGACGTGATGTCATTCTATTATCTATTTATCCCGACTTGGTTTTTTACAATCCTGGTCTATATTTTCCTAGCGGGTAGATTTGGGGCGAGGCAAAAATATCCAGAAGCAGAAAAGAAAGAAGAAGCATATGACCAATCGGTTGAAAACTATCATGAAAAATTGGCCAAAGAGGAAGCCGTGGTTGTAAAAGATACATCTGTTTTCTCAAAAGGATTGAAATTGATTGCCTATGCAGTGCTGGGAATTACTTTGTTTTTGGCTATCAAAACATTGGTGGCAAGCCCAGATGAAGTGAGTTATATTGCCAATAGGGATACATTTTATCAAATTGGTTTTGCATGCACGGTTATTTACTTTGTTACAGCTTATTGGGCGATGCTCAGAAGAAAGTCACTGAACGTCAAATAAGAAAAAATGAGTTTAATGAAGTTGAGTCTAGAAAACATTTCTTCTCTTGCAGAACAAATAACATGCCCTAGCTACCGTCGAGATGAGGTTCAATCAGGCATCGTACATATTGGTGTGGGAGGGTTTCATCGATCGCATCAAGCCTATTATATGCATCAGTTGTTGGCTGGTGCAGAAAACTCAGCTTGGGGAATTTGTGGAATGGGTTTGAGAGAAGGGGATCAAAATATTGCAAAGGTATTGAAAGATCAGGATGGTCTCTATACACTCATTACCCAACACCCAGATGGAAATGAAACTTGCGAGGTAATTGGATCTATTGTCGATTATATTTTTGCTTTTGAGAATCCTGAAGCAGCCATTGAAAAAATGGCGGATCCTGCTGTTAAAATTGTTTCATTGACCATCACAGAAGGGGCTTATAATTTTAATCCAAGCACAGGAGCATTTGATTTTGAGAATCCAGAAGTTCAGCATGAACTCAAGCATCCTGCCGAACCTAAAACGGTATTTGGATTTTTGTGTGCAGCTATGGAGCGACGCAAGGAGAAAGGTTTGGCTGCATTTACAATATTGTCTTGTGACAACATTCAACACAACGGAGATGTGGCTCGTAAAATGGTATTGTCTTTTGCAGAGAAAAAAGATGCTGCGTTGTATGATTGGATAAAAAACGAAGTGAAGTTTCCAAACTCCATGGTAGACCGTATAACTCCCGTTACTCCAAAATCTGCCATATCATTTTTACAAAATACCTATGGATTGGAAGATGCTTGGCCTGTAGTATGTGAGCCTTACATCCAATGGGTCATTGAAGATAACTTTTCCAATGGAAGACCTCCGCTTGAAAAATTTGGGGTTCAATTTGTGCCAGATGTTACTCCTTATGAGAAAATGAAAATTAGGTTGTTGAACGCGGGTCATTCTGCCCTTGGAATTCCGGGAGCAGTTCATGGGCATCCTACGATCAATGCATGTATGGAAGATACATTGTTTGCCTCTTTTATGAGAGCATTCATGGACAAGGAGGTGTCTCCGATTTTGGATCCTGTTGAGGGTATTGATTTGGATAAATACAAAGACAGCTTAGAAGATCGGTTTGCCAATCCGAATATCAAAGATGGTGTAAGTAGAATTTGTTCAGAAAGCTCAGCCAAATTGCCTAAGTTTTTGATCCCTACCATTCAAGAAAATTTATTGTCGGGTGGCAGCATAAAGTATGGAACTTTCATTTTGGCGGTTTGGTCCTATTATAGTCACATCGGGAAGGATAACAATAACGACGATATTGAAATCATTGATGAGCGAAAAGAGGAACTGCATCAGAGTGCCAAAAGCTATGAAGAGGATAAGCTTGGCTTTCTGAGAATCTCTGATATTTTTGGGAGCTTGACAGCAAATGAAAGATTTGTAAAACATTATTCAAAGATGCTAGATGCTCTTCATAGGGATTCAGACATTCATGCGCTTATGCGAGAAATAGGGGATGATGGATATGCGGTGTAGAGGTGGGTTGTTGTAACTGGGGATTCTATTTCTTTCATCTTATAAAATAGCCCTATTTGTGAATATTGATGTATTCTATTGAATGGAAAAGTAGGTCAGACTAACGACTTTAAGCAAGGTGAGTTTTATTAATTATGCGCTGTTTGTATTATCTTTAGTATGCGATCATTTATTAAGCATCGGACAACGACCAAAAAAAGAATATGAATTTTAAGACAACACTACTTACACTATTGATGATCACAGGAGTCAGTTTCTTGAGCTGCTCTGATGAACTTTGTGATTGTTGCACGACTGGAGAGTATAGAGGATTTTTTGATGTTCAAGATATGCGGGTTAATCATTTTGATGCCAACTTTCGTATTGTTGAGGAAAGTGAAATTCTATTTGAAGATTATGGGGCTATAAATTTGCATTTTATTGTGGATTATGTGGTTTCTCAGGAGTTTAAGCATTTTGATTTTTCTCTGATCAATGCGGCTTATGGTTGCTCGCCTGTTCAGCCGGGTATCGAGGGTTCAAAAGAAGAGGCAATAGAATCATTGCAAGTCATAACGGTAAATGATTTTGATGAAGACCACAAGGCTGGGGAATCGATCAATGATTTGCTTGAGATGGTCGATATTATTCTTGGAAACGATCCAATGCTCTTGGAGGATTTTCTAAATGATTTTACTGGAAATGTGCCCAGTGAGTATTTTACTTTAAGATTGCTAGAAAGGCCAAACTTAAGCGATGATTTTCAAGTTAGCGTGATGGTTGAATTGTCAACAGGGGAGAGTTATGAAGCTACTTCTGATGTGATCACCTTTCTTTAGAGCAATTTTTACATTCGATTTATTCACTTCTAATTATTCTTAGTAGCCAGCCTATTTTATGCTTGCGCAAATTTCTTAGTCTGCGGTTTTCAGTTCATATTCTTTTATAATATTCAGCATGCTTTTCAAGAGCACAAGACCAAACATTTGCCTTGAGCACAATGAGATGAGAAGACCATCTTATTCTGGAAATGTGGTTTTACAACAATAGGATAGACATTTGCCTTGAGCGAGAAAAAATCATCCTTTAAGGTGCTTGAGATCCTCAGGGTAATCAATGTCAATCTCACCGTCTTCAAAATCGATAAATCTGGTTTCTGATAGGTGCTCTTTGATGTATTTTTTTGCACCAGCAGATCCTTTTGATTTGCTTAAAGCGTCAAAATGAGAAGAAGGGAAATAGGTCGGGGCGCCATAATTTTCTCCATATCGACAGCAGATGATGGATGTCGGATTTTGCTCGGCTTCAGATTTTAGTTGCTTGATGAGTGGGACAGTCAGCTTGATTTGGTCTGTAAGGAAAATGTATACGCCGGTTGAGTTAGGTGGGAGAGATCGAATGCCCTTGGCGAGGGAGGTGCCCATACCATCTGCCCATCCAGGGTGAAAAATTATATGAACCGACGTAGATGTGAGGGTCTGAGCGATATCTTCTGCGGCATGTCCTAGTACGATATATAGGTCAGTCGGGATGCATTCTTGGCATAATTGTATGGTGTGATTGAGCAAGGTCTCACCCAGATATGTTAAAAGTTGCTTTTTTTTACCCAACCGGGAGGAGCTCCCAGCAGCGAGAATCAGTGTTTTTGCGTTCATATACTGTAATTGTAATGTCCATAGACAACATAATAGGGGAAAATTTAAAATATTGACCGTATTTTATCTCAAGATAACATATGTTTGATTAGCTAATCTCCTATTTTGACGTAATAGAATTTTCAAATTATGGATTTAGGAAAAATACTCCTCCTGGATCTGTAGACACCAAGTTTTTTGATATGAAGCTAACCAAACTTATGACCCTTGTGGTAGGTTTATTTATGACCCTAAACCTCCAAGCCCAATGTCCCGGGCAAACCGAAATATCCACTTTACTTTTTGATTTTGATGCTTGCCTTTCAAATACCAATGATGGCAGTAATTCAGACTATTCAGAATTCACTGCGGTGAGTAGTAATCCTTCAAGTTGTGCCAATGCAACAGTGGTGGGAGGATCGCTGTATCGTCAGATTCCGGATCTAAATGTGCATTCTTGTACACCAGGTGTGGATGACACGCCGGGTATGTGTGTGAGTGGTCTAAGGGATTGCAACTTTAAGTACAATACAGGCAAAGAGGTGAGATTTGATATTCAGGTGACGCCTCCCGCGGGTGGTTTTGTGCATTTGGAATCATTGAATTTTTACGCGATGGCGCCAGACTTTTTTGATTGGATAGGTGGATTGTCGGGTGGTAATGATTATCCTACTACGTATAGTGTTAGAGTTTTTGCCAACAATGCAGAAATTTTTCATTCGCCTGTGAATCCTACTTCGCAAGTATGGACTTTGGAGTCATTTGACTTTACAGGTAATGCGGCATTTATGGTGAACACACCTACGATTTTTAGCTTTGAATTGTTGGCTTATTGTCCAGTGGGCAATGGAGAAGGATTGTCTGTATGGGATCTTGATAACATTGAGATTACAACTAGTTGTTCTACTCAAGCAATTGTTGATGGAGGTACCCTTGAGGGAGAAGGTCCATTTGATCTTTGTGTAGGAGATGGCGTTGAAGATATACTAACAGTAGATGATATCAATGTATGGGCGAATGTGGGAAGCAATTCTATGTATCTGTTGACAGATGTAGCAGGAAATATTTTGGTGATAACCAGCAATATAAATACGATCAACTTTGACGTGCTCGGGCCAGGTTCATGTATGTTTTGGCATGTCGCACACGAAGATAATTTTCAAGGGGCAGTGGTTGGAAACAACTTGTCTCAATTGATGGGATGTTTTTCATTGTCCAATCCAATAACGATCAACAAAACCGATTGTAGTCCAGATTGTGATGCTATCGGCGGAAATTTATTAGGCTCAAGCCTTACTTTCTGTGTAGACGATGGGATTCCTGAAACAATCACCGCTGCGGATTTGGTTCTTTCAGGCAATGTAGGATCTAATCAACAATGGGTATTGACAGATGTGTCAGGCAACATTACCGCTTTGCCGGCAAGTCTTGCAGATATCAGTTTTGAAGGAACGGGGCCAGGACAATTGTTGATCTGGAATCTATCTTATGAAAACGGCCTGATGGGAGCCAGTGTCGGAAACAATGCCAGTCAATTGATGGGTTGTTTTTCATTATCAAATCCGATAAGTATTACAAAAGAAAATTGCGTCGTCAGTTGTGGTGCAGGTGGAGGTTCGATATCAGGAGGTCCATTTGAATTTTGTGTAGGTGATGGTGATGCAGATATTATATTGGATGCCCAGATTGCTTTGAGTGGAAATACAGGAAGTAATAGCCAGTGGGTTGTGACAGACAATGTAGGAAATATTCTAGGATTGCCTGGTGCGATTTCAGATGTGAATTTTGATGGAGCAGGAGTGGGTGTGTGCTTGATATGGCATTTGTCTCATGAGGATGATCTTACAGGAGCCGCTATCGGAAACAATGCCAATCAGTTGGGTGGATGTTTTAGTTTGTCTAATCCAATTGCGGTCAGTAGAATTGATTGCACGGTACCTTGTTCTGCCAATGGTGGGATCTTGGGTGGTGGTCCATATGAGTATTGCATCGGAGATGGAGATTCAGACTTTATCAAAGATGGTCAGATTGTATTGTTCAATGAAAATGCAGCCAACTTCCAGTGGGTATTGGCAGATATAAACGGCAACTTTATTGATCTACCCAATCACTATACAGATTTGGAATTTGACAACTTGCCGGAGGGGACATGCAATGTCTTTCATGTCGGTTATGATGATGGATTACAAGGCTTGACTGTCGGTTCCAACTTTAATGACTTAGTAGGTTGTTATCACGTTTCCAATAGTGTGGAAATCATCAAAACGGATTGTTCGATTCCTTGTATGCCGAATGGTGGAATTCTTCTTGGAGGTCCATTTACATTTTGCGTGGACGATAATGATGAAGATGTGATCAGTCCAAACCAATTGATTTTGGAAGACAATGAAGGACCTAATGATCGGTTTGTTATTGCGCTTGCCGATGGTACGATGATTGGTCTGGTGTCTGATATAGATAATTTGGATTTTAGTAGCTTGCCGATAGGTACTTGTTTCTTGTCAAACATTTCTTTTGAGTCCAACCTAGTGGGACTTGAATTAGGAAATAACTTGAATACAGATCTTGTAGGATGCCATGGATTTTCCAATCAGATTTCGATTACAAAAACTTCGTGTACAACTGCTTGTGGCGCAACGGCTCCGAGTTTGTCGGGAGGTCCGATTGGTTTCTGTGTAGGAGATGGAGAAGCAGATATGATCGCTCCAGGTCAGGTTATCGCGACAGGAGGATCAGGTGCGGTTACGGCATGGGTGATTACTGATGCTTCCGCAAATATTTTATCTCTGCCATTTGATTATTTGGCGGTAGATTTTGATTTGACGCCAGTAGGAACTTGTCTGTTGTGGCAGATAAGATTTGAGCCTGGTCTTTCGGGCTTGGTTGTTGGGGCGAATGCGAATGACCTAGCTGGTTGCTTTGCATTGTCCAATCCAATTGAAATAGATCGAGTAGATTGTACCGTTGAAGAAGAGGAGTGTCCACAGCAAGTGATCAATACTTTGTTTGGAATCATAGACAACAACTTGGTGATCTTGGATCAGGAAGTTGGAACGATAAAGGCATTGATGCCGATCACAGGCGGTTTGTCTGATGAGTATAGTGGCTTTACATACAATAGTGGCGATGGTAAATACTATGCGATTACTGGACGTACGACTGCGCCGACTTTGGTAACCATCGATGTACAGACAGCTGAGGCTACCGCAGTAGGACTCATTGTAGAGACAGCACAGCCAAACAATGACTTTACGATTGCAGAGTCATTGGAATACAATCCTGACAATGGATTGATGTATTTATCAGCGGGAAGAAATCCTTCTGGTACTAATTTCTTTAGTAGGGGATTGTATACGATCAATACTGCTACTGCGGCTGTAGAACTTGTAGCTGACATCACAGGATCGTGTCAAAATGAGGCAGATGGTTTGGTGTATGCCAATGGTGACATGTACTTCATGGATGGTTGTCCAAACCCTGTGGCATTTGGAACAATCAATCTTATGAATGGAGAGCAGAATGTAATTTCTTCATCATTTGATTATGGTTCGTCAAGTAGACTGGCAAGTAATCCATTGACTGGAGAGATATTCTTCTTTGATTCAACCAACAATACATTGTCTACTTTGTCTACTGATGGAGTGGCAAGTGCTTTGGGAGTTTCGTATGCAGATAGTGCTTTTGATGGAGAGATCACAGATATTGCCTTTGGTCCTTTGACAACAGACAATACATTTGGAGGAATCATTTTGGGAGGCATATTTGAGTTCTGTGTTTCAGACGATGAGCCAGATTTCTTTGAGCCAGGCGAGGTGCAATTGTTCAGTGAGGTGGGCCCAAATCAGCAATGGATTGTGTCCAATGAATTGGGAGAGATATTGATGTTGCCAGTGGATTATACAACGGTTGACTTTGGTGGATTTGGTCCTCAGGGTTGCTTCTTGTGGAATCTCGCCTATAATCCTGGTATTTCAGGATTGTCAGTAGGGCAGAATGTCAATGAGTTGGAGGGATGTTTTGATCTATCCAATCCTATCTTGATCATGAAAGTAGAAGATGGAGCTGCATGTCAGAATATTGTAGAAGAAAACGATGATGAACTTTCATTTGTCGTAGCAGGGAATCCTGTGTATGAAGAGTTGCAGTTGATTGATATTCAATTGCCAGAAGGGAGTGGTGTAGTGAATGTGTTTGATGCAACAGGATCATTATTTATTACTGAAACAATCACAGAAAAATCAATGACGATCAATACGACCAATCTTACAAGTGGATTGTATTTCATCTCTATTCAGAGTGAAGGACAGACACAAGTAGAGAAGTTTATTAGAATAGAATAATCAGTTTTAACAAGCGATACAAAGGGGTTTCCAATTTTTAATTGGAGCCCTTTTTTTTGTTTGTTGAATAATGCAAGATGTATTTGCATTAATTATCATAGCTCAAGATTTGGCAATGGTTATAGTACTACCTTTGTTTTATAATTTTAAAAAAAAGATAATAATGAGTTTTATAGAGAAATTAAATGAGCGTTATGCTGCCAAGGCGATGAATGGAGAGGTGGTTCCTCAAGAGAAGATTGATAATATACTAGAGGCAATACGATTGGCTCCTACGTCAAGCGGATTGCAGCCATTTGAAGTAATTGTGGTGACCAATCAAGAGGTCAAGGCCAAGATTAGGGAGGTTGCTTGGAAGCAATCACAGGTGACGGATTGTTCTCATTTGTTGGTGTTTGCGGCTTGGGATCATTATACAGCTGACCGAATCAATTATATGTTTGACCTAACAAATGAAATCAGGGGGTTTAAGAATGAGGGATGGGAAAACTATCGGCAGATGTTGTTGGGTTCTTATCCACAGAGAGATCCACAGCAGAATTATGAGCATGCTGCGCGTCAGACCTATATTGCCTTGATGGCGGGTCTCGCTCAGGCAGCTTTTGAGGGAGTGGATAGTACTCCGATGGAGGGTTTTGATCCTGCGGCTGTAGATGAAATCTTGGGGCTAAAAGAAAAGCATTTAAGAAGTACTGTTCTTATGCCAGTGGGGTATCGAGCCGTTGAAAAAGATTGGTTGGTTAACTTAAAGAAGGTAAGGAAGCCGATGAGTGACTTGGTGACCGTAGTAGAATAAATGTAAGACATAGGAAAAGTTGGCTGTGTGCTATTGAATGACACCCGATGATAAGGAAGCTTGGCTGCGATAATAGAGGTCGCAGTGAAGCTTCCTTTTTAATTTTATCCATTTTTTAGTGCTTTGAAATTTTCTTTTATCTTTAAAGTAAATCAAAAGTAGAGCAATGGATTACAAAAAGAAAGTCGCACTGGCAGAGCGTGTTGCTGAAGATCTTCAAGGCAGTAAAACTACAGAACAAATCAAGGCTGAACTAGGATCGGAAGGCTTGTATGATCGTGACATCAATAGTGTTATGGTCAGTGCCCGGAAGATGCTGGGGGAAAAATTTCAATCGATCATACAGGAGCATTTGATTGCAGACAAGGATATTTTTACTTCTGATGCCCTCGCTGCGCTGGACAAAGAACAGCTTCAAATCATGAAAGACCAAGAGGTCGAAAAACTGGGTTTGGAGGAAAGAAAGAAGATTACCCAATTGCTCAAAGAAGGTGAAGATCCTCAAGTCGTTCTAAATAAAGTTGATACCCGATTTTTGACATTGGAAAGAGCTGCTACCCAGATTAACAATGTGACCCAAATTAAGAAGCAGAATAGTGGGTCAGGCCGCATGCTCAACATTGGTGGAGGAATAGCCTTGATTGTACTTACTGGTGTCATTATGATGGCCGCCGGTCGTCTTTTTTATGTGTTGCCCATCATAGGCTTGATTATGATTATCAAAGGCTTCACGACAGAGAGAATGGAATTTGAAGATTGAATTTTCTAATTGTTAAGCGTTGGCTAATTTGCAAAACGACTACTAATCATAGGTTATTGGTAATAAATGCCAGACAGTTGTCATTTGGTTACATGTAATTTACTCAAAATGTATATATTTTTAAGTAATGACTCAAGCTAAATCATATATTTCCGCAAGAGAGTTACTTTTCAAAAGGTTGTTGATTGTTGCCTCATTGGCAAGCCTAATAACTTGTGTGTTGCAGTTTTTGATAAGTAATTTTAAAGATCTGTATTTAGGTCTTGCTTTTTTGCTTTTCATTTCTTTTACCTGGTTGATTTTTGAAAAGGTATCAAAGACTATTGCCTACCATCTTTTGCTATTAAACTTTATTGTTCTTTTAAGTTATCCAGTGATTGTGCTTGGTGATTCTTATTATGCCATTATTATATATCCTCTAGCTGGGTTGATTTATAATTTTGTATTTTTTGATGGCAAAAAAGTGCAATGGTTTTACTTTTTGTTTTTTATAGTGTTAGAATTTTTTCTGTTATCCTCGACGATGCAAGTTGAAATCGGAAATTTAACAGGACGATTTTTTGTTGAATACATCAATGCTTTGGCTTATATGATTGCGTTGTTTTTTATAGGAAATTATTTCATCAATAACCTAAAGCAACAACAACGTGAATTGATCAATGCACAAGAAGATATTGAAAATCAACAAAAGGAGCTTGTTGCTAAAAATAAAACGTTAGATAAGTATATTGAAAGCAATAATCAATTGGAAAGTTTTGCTCACCTTGCTGCACATGAATTGAAGGCGCCGTTAAGAAATATGACTGGCTTTGCTGGTTTATTAAGAAGAAAAGTAAAAGATAAGTTGACGCCTGAAGAAGATAAGATGTTTGGTGTAATAAGTAATAGCAACAAGCAGATGCACGAGATGATCGGTGCATTAAATCAATTGGGTTCAGTGTGTCAGATGAAGTTAAAGACTTCAAAATTTGATGTAAAAGAACTTGTTGATGAAATTTTATTTGATAGAAAGGAATCCATATCTATATCTAATGCTGTTGTTAAAACAGAGATCGTAGCGCCCTTCGTTTATGCGGATCGCATATTGTTAAAGCAGTTGCTTTCCAATCTGATAGGTAATGCGTTGAAGTTTGTTCCTGAGGATCGATCTCCTGTAGTACACATTTCATTTGTGAATCATGGCGGCAATAATCAATTCAGGATTGACGACAATGGTATTGGTATTGAATCTGAAGATAGAGAAAAGATTTTTGCCCTTTTCGAACGATTAAATTGTTCTAATTTGTTTAGTGGTTCCGGCATCGGATTGGCGATTTGTAAAAAGATTGTGGACGTCCATCAGGGGGAGATTTGGGTTGAAGAATCTGCATTGGGCGGTTCTAGTTTTGTATTGAATATACCTAATGAAAATCATAACTCGCCTACAATTATTCAGCGAGAAATGGATGCGATGCATGCTATGAAGGAATGATTCTTGAACATTTTCTTTCTCAACATACTGAGGGCGCACATTTTGGCCCGACCTACCTAGATTAAATTTTTAATTTCCATTTGGTTTTAATTTTTCCCAAAACTTGCGTTTTGGCTTGTGGATTGAATGCTAACTTGTGATGGAGAGGATCTTTGTTTTAAGTTATTCAATTTTCTTTTAGATGATGAGTACTTCGTTGTCTAATATAGATATCCAAGCAGTTTTCTGTTTGATTTTATCCATTTCTTGGTATATAATATTTAGTCTTTTTCTTTTCCTTATTCCTTAAGAAACATTCCTATGCATAATGGTAAAGTGTTGATTGATGAATTCTCGTAGTTACCTTTTTGATGTTTTGGGTATAAACGTTTGTGTAAGGTTGTTTTTTAGATAAGGTTATGCTGATGGCAGCATAGGGTCCCTCACTTCTATTGTTTTTATTCTTAGTAGTCAAGCAGTTTTTGTGATTCATCGAGCAATACATAAAAGAATGTCGATACCTAAGGTGTCGAATCCTCATGTGAACTTAAGTCCGGATTAAGTTAATAAAGGCGATTGCCGAAAAGCCCAAATAGAGTAGGCATTAATTTCTTAAAATCTAAAATATGAGAATTAAATTTTCAGCTCTTGGAAAGATTCTTTTTTTTTGTTGTTTGTTTTGGACAACTCAAGCAAGTGGTCAAGGTCTTCAAATAAGTCTTGATATTTTTGCACCCAATCCACCTCCTGACAACTGCGAACTTGGTAGTATTTGTCTGAATTGTGATGGGAGTTTTACATTCACAGGCACTGGTGTGGCAACGCACATTGATGTTGGGTATTTTCCAGCAGGTGGCGGTGATTATGAATTCAACGGTCTTTGTAATGCTTATCAAGCTTTTTACAACAATCAACCTGACCAATATTGTAATCAGACTTGGAGTTTTCCACCGGGCACGGTAACAGTGGATAATCAAGCTACGATACAATTTCAATATTATGACACTGACTTTAGTGATAGAGTAGGTTGTAATGGTATGGAGGATGAAGTGCATATTGTTGATTTGTCAGCACTGCTAGCTTCTTTACGAGATGATTGTAGAGAAGAACCTGCTTGTCCAGAAGGATTAACTACTATGGGTGGAGTAGAAGGGTTTGTCGATGCATTTGTTGCGGATTCCGATGAGCTTATCACTTTTGATTTTAATACCTTTTGGATTCCTGACCAACTTATAGTTCATGTGAATTGTGAGGAAGTACTGAACTCTGGGATCTATTCAACAAATCCAGTAGCCCCATTTCAATTTAATTCCTTAAATAGTAATTGCGGTGTTGGTGGTTATATTAATGGGATGGGTGCTCACTTTTTCGATGGGATTCAAGTTAATGCAGGTGATAATGTTACCATTCAGGTGATAGGAGATAACTGTACGATTTCCAATACACAGTGGCAACTTTTTGTTGGATGTGGTCATCGAAAACCTGCTCTATATCAATTTGGTTCAGCTGAAGAGTTGGGTAGTTTTGAAACGATTGATCATTCATTTGCAGTGTATCCTAATCCAGCAAGAGACCTATTGACTTATTCATTGGCTCCTTCTGAAATTCCTTATCAAGTAACTATTTATAATGTGGAAGGTAAGGTGATGCATGTAACAGAAAGTACTGGTGGTGTAAGTGAATTATCAGTGGAAGATTATGCAAGTGGTATGTATATGATCCAAGCTGTAAGAGATGGCGAAGTTATGGTGCAGCGAATAGAAGTACTTAAGTAGTGTAACTTTTTTACTTTGATCACAGGCCCTTATAGAAATGTAAGGGCCTTTGTAATTTTAATATTTACTACTAACATTTTCATAGCCTTAGGAAATCGATGATTTTATTTGCTATTTGAAGTTACCTTTTTCTGAAGGTGGTTATTAATACATGAAGCCATTTTTTAATAAAAAGCAGAAACATGAAATACTTAAATTATTTTCTTGGAATATTTATTTTGACATTGTTGGTTGGTTGTGCTGATAAGGAATTCAATCTTGAACATGGACACGAACATGATCATTTAGTTCAAACAGAAGTAAGGCAAACTAGAATAAATTTTGAGCCAGCACCTTGTTCGCGTGTAAGTGACTTGAAGATATTTATTTCTGGAGATTGTGGTTTTGAATGGAGGGTGGGGTCTCTGAGAGCAATGGAGGCATACAATGAGACGGATACTGGGATAAATATGACTACAACGAGTGATTCTACTGAGGCAGATATCACTATTCAATGTAGAGATTTTGCGAATGGAGGAATTTTTGGAGCTGCCGAAGTGCCACATGCTGATGGAATGGTTGGTGCTGAATCGTATCTGAATACTGATTGGGAGATTTGGTGTAGCGATCCTTGCTTTTTTCAAAGCGTGGTGATGCATGAGCTAGGTCATAATTTGGGTTTTTACCATAATGATAATATATGTGGTCAAAATGGCTCCGTAGGAGATATTAGTATTGATGCCAATGGCGACATTGACTTTGGTAATACTCTTGCAGAAATTGTACATATTCCCGGGACAGCACCAGAAGGAGATGATGATCCGTTTTCAATATTTAATTCAACAACGTCTTGCGGCAGTCCATTTTGTGAGTTTAATGCCAATGATATTATTGCTTTAGAAACGATGTTTCCAAGACCGGATGATCCGTGTCAATGTCCGCTTGCTTTTAGTGAAGACGAACTTGCTACTGCAGATTGCTTTGATGATCCAGATGAACCGCAACCATGTGGCGAACCAATTCCAGATTTAGGATTTGAGTGTGATGGTAACTTGTTGTGTTTGACAATCGATGGTGTGGATATAAGAAATGAATGGAATCCGATCTGGGAAATTTGTGAAATTGGAGGCAATGGTAGTAGTGGTGCTTGTTATGATATTTCAGATTTGCCAGAAGGTTCAGGTTCTTTACCAGTAACCATCTGTGAAAGAGAATCGGTGGGGTGTGAAACGGGAGATTGTTGTATTACATTGAATGTTCCAGTGGTCGATTGTCAAACTGATTGTCCACCACCTCCATTTGAATTACAGTGGTGTTGCGAAAGTGATGGTTCATTGGCTTGTTTGTGTGCCGTTGGTGAAAACGGGTTGATTTTCTCAGTGAATGACTTGCCTGATTTTTATTGGATTTCAGATAAGAACATTGCAGGAAATTGCATTTTGCCTACTGGACTGCCTGGCGATGGAGAGCCTGTTACTGTAACGGTCAATAATGGTGACAATACTTGTAGTCATACCATTACATTAGAAGTTCCGGATTGTTTGGGATTTTGATCTGTTGTTGATTGTTGTAATTACAATGACAAACATATTTTGTATTGGGTTTTTGATGCTCAAGGCAAATGTAAGCTCAAGGCAAATGTAAATGGATTCCATTATATGCTCAAGGCAAATATATAATCAATGGAGAAATTAGCATCGATGAAAATATCAATGGATATGTTTGGTCATTGAGGTAATTAGTAAGACATAATTTTTTTGATTAGGAGTCATCAAGTGGGTGGCTCCCTTTTCGTTTTACTGGAGTAGTCTCATTTAGATTATTTTAGAGATTCAA
>CALFDU010000130.1 GCA_937950315.1 uncultured Saprospiraceae bacterium
GGAAGACTCATGTAGATAACATTGGCAGCCGCCATTCTTTCCATGGCAGTTTCTAAATCTCTGGTGTTGTAACTTCCATCTGAGTTTCCAAATTCAAAAATCTTATAAGCCATTCTTTCTTCATCATGGCTTTCCATATAAGAAATCAAGTGCGGATCATTCCAGTCTCTTTCCTGATAGTCAGCCCAATCCAAAGTAGATGAATAACCCATTGCCGCTTCTGCAAATTCGTGCGTGGTATTCCCCCACAACATCATGCCATGATCAGAAAGATTCTGCTCTTCTGAATTGTCTGCAAAGTGCTCCATGATCGCATAGGCATCTTCGTCGATAGACCAAATGTGATCTACATAATCTTTCAATATGGCAACGCGAGTAAAATCAAATTGTGACATTGCAGCTGCATTGGTTCCAGAAAATTTCTGTGTCAAACCCTTAGAAAGATCAAACCGGAATCCATCAAATCTAAATTCAGTTATCCAATATTCCAGCACTTGCTTGACCCAGGATTTTGTGAATTCACTTTCATGATTGAAGTCATATCCGACATTGAATGGATGTCTTGCTGTCTCATTTAAGTATGGGTTATCAGGCGCCGGTCGAAAATCCGCTGCATTCCAATACAGTTGGCACAATGGACTCTGCGAGAAGGCATGGTTAAATACCACATCCAAAATAACGGCGATGCCTCTTTTGTGTGCTTCATCAATCACCGCTCTCAATTGATCTCTACTTCCATAGTATTTGTCAACGGCCATATGGAAGCTTGGATTATAACCCCAACTTTGGTTTCCTTCAAATTCTGATACAGGCATCAATTCGATGGCATTGACCCCAAGTTTCTGAAGGTAGTCAAGACTGTCTAATAGGGACTTGTAGTTTTTGTCTTCTAGAAAATCTCGCATCAAGATTTCATAAATGATAAGGTTGGTCTGGTCTGGTTTTTCAAAATCATTCACCTGCCAGTCATAATTGCTTTCCTCTAGATCAAAAGCTGTAACGATTCCCGTTGTCAATCCCGTAGGGTAGTCAGGCAATTCCATCATCACATCATTGGGTACGCCATTGTCGTTTGATGGATCGAGAACAACAGTAGAAAATGGATCTGCTACTCTGATTCTTCCATCCACATAGTATTGGTAATGGTTGTTTCCATTTTCAAAAATCGATTTTGGCAGTTCTATCCAGAATGAATTTTGATCTTCTGATTTGGTAAGTTTGTACTCTATGTCAACAGCATATCCATTGGCTGGGCAAAAAAGGAATACGTGATCTTTTTCTGGCGCTGTTAACTGAAAGATGATGTTCTCTCCACGGTAGTTGACTCCGTTTTTTGTAACAATCGGAGGATCGGCATTTACTTCATTCGCATTCAAGACGAAATAATTTCTTTCAATAATTACTTGATCCGTCCCATCGTTGATGTCAAAACGAAGTGTGTGGCTGCCCAAAGCATCTGCTGTCACGTCAAGCATCACCAATTCTGTGGTCGAACTATAAATGGTATTTCCATTATCCTCAATACTGACAACGGCTTCTTTGTTTAAGTTCAATTCTATATTCAGTGTCTCTCCTTGAAATAGAATGGTGTTTTCTCTTGGATTGATCAGATTGGCAAGCAAGCCTTGGTCGGGTGGAAAAACATCTAGGAAAATATCCGATCCATCTTCATCTCGACCAACTATACTTCCATTGGCATTACGAAACACAAAGGCAAGCTGCTCGACAATTTCACCAGGATTGATACCGTAGTAGTCTTCTATGTTGTAGCTGAGTGAGTAGATATCATTTCCTTCGCTTTTCATTAGCGTATTGGGATCTGGTGTTCCCCAATTTCCTTGGACATGTTGCCAGTCGCTTGGGCCTGTACTTTGGCTTGTGATAACCCCTGCATGTGCATAAACATCTCCTGTAAATCCAGCCAAAGCACCATTGCCTTCGGCAGCATCATAAAATACAGTAATGTCATCTAGTTGGGTAGGGAATGCAGGTTCTGTCCATACTACTTCTCCTGCAGATATGATTCCATTAGATTCCTTTATTTTAATGATCTGATTGATGGGTGGATTTATTTCAGTCTGAACAAGACCAGAAGGCCAGTAGATTTCCAATTTATCGATGCTCTCAATATCTCCCAAACCAAAATGTAAATTGGAAGAATTCTGTGAGCAGAAACTTGAACCAGCAATCAATTCCTTGGTCCAAGATTTGTTTTCTGTATATACTTTTACTTTTGCTCCTACGGCTTGACGATTGGATTCTGTGCCTTCCAGTTTTATAGAAACATAGTTGGCTGCTGGACTTACATTTTCAAATATTTGGTTACCATCTTCACCTACATTACAAACCACCAAATCCAACAGTCCATCGTTGTTAAAATCACCTGTCGCTGTTCCGTAAGATGCATGCATGTTCTGAAGTGCTGTGACTTCATTTGTGGAAACGAATTCCATATTGCCATTGTTCAAGATGAACTTGTTGTTGATAAAACCAGAAGGTGTTTTGAAGTGGCTATCATTGGCTATGTATAAATCCAAGAGTTGGTTGTTGTTGGAATCAAAAAGATTGGTTCCCCAAGCCATACCAACATCGTGAAAAACGGGATCTTGAGATTGCGTGAAGCTTCCATCGGCATTCTGCATCATCAATACGTTCTCATGGAGATTGGTGAAATAAATATCTGGACGGCCATCTTCATTGATGTCTCCCACATCTACACCCATTCCTTGTCCTTCGTAGCCCGTGTTGGTTTGTTCTGTAATGTCCGTGAAGTATCCTCCGTCATTTCTAAAAAACAGATTGCCATCATTGCCATCTTGGGTTTCGTATAAATCTTGATCTCCATCATTGTCATAATCGAAAAAGATCGCACCCATAGATCTTGCTTTGTTACTTATGCCTGATGGTCCTATATAATTAACAAATCGGTCTCCTTCATTTCGGTACAATACATTTTCTTCAATAAACTGCGTCAAGTATATGTCAAGATCTCCGTCATTATCAAAATCAACCACATTCAGCGAATTGATATTACCACCTGCAGAAATTCCCATTTCAAAACTTACATCGACAAATGTATTGTTAATGTTTTCATAGAGTTTGGATGGTTCACTTTTGTTGGCGCAGAAGAGGTCTAAGTCTCCGTCATTGTCATAATCGATCCAGGCACTCGCAATGGTGTTGCCAGCATGGGCCACCCCAAGTTCGATTGCCTTTTCTACGAATTGAAAATTACCATAGTTGACAAACAATGAATTGGCGGATCCTTTTCTGCTGATGTAAATGTCGTCAAATCCGTTGCCATCAAAATCACCAACAGCAACACCGCGATTGATCCCAGATTCATTAAAACCAATATCACTACTTCTATCTACAAAGTGTTGACCATATAGACTGATTGCCAGCATAGTTGCTAGTGAAGTAGTAAGGAGTGTAGAAAATAGTTTTTGTAACATATATTTCTTTTAGTAACCTTCGTTCTGAATTAAGTTAGGATTGGCGCCAATGTCTGCAGATGGAATAGGGTATACATCTCTAAATGAAGGTACTTGAGTACCTTCCATAACACCTCCCTTCCATTGCCAAACATAATCACCATCTGTGAATTGTCCGTATCTCACTAGGTCGGTTCTCCTATGTGCCTCCCAGTACAATTCTCTTGCTCTTTCATCCAGAATGAAATCCAGATCAAGTTCTTCTGCCGTTATATTTCCGGCCGTGCTACCGAATGCGCGTGTTCTTACCGCATTGACGTATTCAAGTGCTTGGTTGGTATCACCACCTGCTCTAAGAATCGATTCTGCTGCCATCAAATAAAAATCCGCTAGCCTAAATAAGGGGAAGTCCGTATCTGCATGTGTATTATCAGATCCAGGAGTGCCATCCGATTTGATGTTTTTAAACTTATTGATGGCATAGCCTTCTGTGAATGTCGTCACATCTTCAATGTCGAGGTTTTGTCCTTCCGTAAAGAAAAACGGCCTTCTATCGAATGCTACGGAGCTGATCTTATAGTTGTAATCAGGTCTATTTAAATTCAATAAGATTTCAAATTCACCTGCAGGTATATCAATATCCGCTCCTCCAAATTCAAGTATTCCATCAGCACCATTATCTCCAAGATCAATATCCCATGCATCGTTGGCTCTGAATTTTATCTTTCCTTCCGTAGTAGTTATGACTGTTCTTAAGGCATTCAATTCAGCATCAAAAACCAAATCTATGTCGCTATCCCAGCCAACGGAAGTCGCATCACCCAAGATGCCCCATTCTTGTCTTTCCATGGTGTAGCTATTTTCATTCAAGTCCACCACAATATTGTATAAGCCAGCTTCAGGTACTCTGATTTCCACATCCATGGTGTTTCCAGGTGTGTAGTTTTCAAGGACACCGTCTCCATCAATGTCTCCAAAAAATGGAGCTGAATCAGTTGGTGTTCTTGTGATCAGAAACGATCCGTTGTCTTCAGGAAAATACTTGTATCCCTCAAAAATATTATCACTATTTATAGATGATAATGCATTGTTGGTATCGCCAAAATCAAAATTTTGGAAAGAACCCGGCGTATAAATCTTAGGGTAAGAAACGGTATTGCCTGGGTTGAAATCAACAAGCACACCACCTAAATCACTGGCTGATCCAAACTTCTCCACAAGCTGTCTTGTAGTTCTGGTTCCTCCCCAGCCACCAGATGTACCGGAGTCTGCTGCGTTCATCAATCCACCAATTCCTGCATTTATGATAAAGGTTGTGCCACCCCAAGTACGAGTTGTTACGCCATCATAAATGATCGGGAAAATGATTTCGTCTGTGATGAAGTTGTCTGCAAGAAATAGGTTGCCGTAATTTTCATCTAGCATGTAATTGGCGCCGATTAATTTTTCGCAATATTCTGTGCATTCATTCCACTTGGATGTTCCTGTGTATACTTCTGCGTTTAGATATAATTTTGCAAGCAATGCCCATACGGCACCTTGGTCTGCTCGTCCGTATTCGTTGGTACGTGGAGCCGTGATGGTTCCTTCGATTTCTAATAGTTCTGATTCAATAAAATCAAACAATTCTGGTGCTTGTATTTGTTCGGGAAAGAAAGCACCGACTTGATCTTGCTCAGTCACAAATGGCACATTTCTAAAAAGATCAAGTGCATGCCAGTAAGACAATGCTCTCAAGTATCTGGCCTCTGTTCTAAACTGTGCAATCTCATCTCTTAATGCTGGTCCAACTCCTCGATCATTTAATTTTTCTTCGGTAGTCTCGCGGAGAAATTCATTGCAGATTGGAATTTGATAAAAGATTCTACTGTACATCGCAAATATGAATCCATCGGTCGACAACCAATCTTGCTCATGAAAGTCCTTGATCGTCTGGTCGTTCCATCCAATCACAGCTTCTTCTGTTGACAATTCTTGGTGGTACCACAACATTCTTAAGTATTGACCAAAACCTTCATCGATACCTTCAATGTCGCTGTCTCCCGCTGGTCCTTGTTGGCCAGTGACAGAAAGACCTGCATATAGTTTTGCCAATACTTTTCTGTATGAATCTGGATCGTCGTATACAACTTCTGAGGTAATGATATCCTCATCGATAGGTATGGTGTCCAAGTCTTTAAAGCATCCGCTGAGTAGGATGCTCAAGGCAAATGTTGATACTGCTACTAGAAAACCGTTTTTATATATTGTATTTCTCATGTTTCTGATTTTGGAAGTTTAAATTTTAGCACTTACACCAAAAACCAAAGTTCTAGGTCGTGGATAAATGTTGTTGTCAATTCCATTGGTTGTCTCAGGATCCAATCCATCATAATTGGTAAATAGGAGTGGGTTCTGTATCGTAACATATACACTACGTACGTATTTGGTCAATGCTTCCAGATCTGCTGATAGTGTAATGTGGTCTATCCGCAGAAAAGATGCATCTTCGATGAAGTAATCACTGAAGGTCAAGTTTCCTTGGTTCTCGACGTTGAGGTCCACAGCCGATTGATGGACATTGTAAAGAACATTGGAACTTGAGACAAGGCGGTTGAGGTATCCGATATCGGTTTTTACATTGTTGTAAATGTAGTTTCCAGTCAGCGCTCTCGCTGCGAATGAAAAACCAAATATTTTGTATTTCAAATTGCTGGTCAATCCATAACTCCAATCAGCAGCCGGCTTCTGTAATCGATAAAAATCATTGGCAATGCCATCTCCATTGATGTCAACAAATTGACCTTCGAGTGGCAGTCCGTTTTCATCTAGTTCTTGTTGTCTCACATAAAATGAAAAAGGAGAGAATCCTACACTATGAATCTGGATGTTGGATCCAACGCCACCAGCGATCCCACCCGTTAGGATTCCTTCATAAGTTGGGTCATCGGATGCAGTTAGTTTGGTAATCTCATTTCTGTTAAATGAAGTATTGAACGAAAGGTCCCAGCTGAAGTCCTTTGTACTGATTGGTGTCAGGAATAGAGACAACTCAACACCTTGGTTTACCATATCTCCTACGTTGGTAGTTATAAAGTTGGTCAAGTTGGTTCCTGCTGGAACTGGAATTCTATTCAACAAATCTTTTGTATCTCTTTGGTATATATCAAATGAACCTGATACTCGATCAGGAACAATGGAGAAATCAACTCCCAAGTTGATGGTGGTCGTTTCCTCCCACTTTATTCCAGCGTCATATCCTTCAGGTCTCAGCGTCTGAATAAATTGATTGCCAAATTGGTAACCTGCATTTTCAAAACCAAAGGTGTATTGAGGAAGATATGCATATCTGTTTCCAATATTTTCTTGCCCTGTGATTCCCCATCCAGCTCTCAATTTTAAATTATTAAATGTAGATTTGTCGTTGTCGATAACTTTGAATGCGACAGCCGCGGCAGGGAAGAGCCCCCATCGGTTGTCTGGGGAAAATCGAGAAGTACCATCTCGTCTTAAGCTCAATGTAAGCAACATCTTTTCATTTAGATCATAATTAAGTCTTCCAAAAAGTGAAACTAGAAAAAGTTCGTTGGCGTCTGTTCCTGAGGTTACTTCTGAAGGTGTTCCTCTCAGATCCGAGTTGGAAAATTCGCTTTGAAAATCAAAATGTTGCCAAGAGTAGCCACCCATAACATCAACTTTATGCACACCAAAATCTTTCACATAATTCAAATAAAACTCGAATAAAGTATTGGATTTTGTTTCTCCATAAGTATTTCTGGTCCCTCCACCGGTTAATGGGTCAAAAGAAAAAGAAGCTATGGAATCTACATTGATGGTGCCTTCCGAGTTACTGAAGTCAGAGGCAGCATTGACATTGGCTCTTAATTCAGGTAGAAATGGCATTCTATAATCTGCGCTTGCATTTAGAATCACTCTATTGACATTGGAAACATCATCAGATAATTCCAATAAGGCAACTGGGTTGGTCGGAGCGATGAACTCGGGATTGCCATTGATGTCTGTCCAAGTTGTAAACCCGCCATAAACACTATTTTCATCTCTAACTCTCTGCGTAGGATCAAATGCTAAGGCATTTCCTATGGCTCCTCGGTTGGCAAATTGGTTCTGTGCAAAGATTCCTTTTACTCCAAGGTTTACTTGTAGGGTGTTGTTGATAAAGCCAGGGCTTACATTTAGGCTAAAAGTATTTCTTTGATAGTTGTCTGTTTTTAAAACTCCATCTTTGTTTAAGTAACCCAAGGATAGTCTGTAGGGAACTATATCGAGTCCTCCCGATAGGTTGATATTGTGTTCTTGACCAAAAGCCGTTTGATAAATTTCATCTTGCCAATCGGTTCTTGCATCGCCCAGTTGTTGCGCTGCTCCTTCCGAGCCAAATCTTTCTTCGATAACGGCTCTGTATTCATCCACGTCAAGTACATCTACTTTATTGGAGATTCTTCCACTACTTACATTACCAGTATATCCAACAGAAAGTTTCTTTGACGCTTTTCCTTTTTTGGTTGTGATGATGATCACTCCTCCTGCAGCACGGTTTCCATAAATGGCCGTGGCGGAAGCGTCTTTCAATACGGTGAATGTCTCCACCTCATTTGGATTGATGACATCTAGTGGGTTTCTGTTTCCTGCTATGCCTCCATTGTCAAGAGGAACACCATCAATGACAATCAAGGGATCATTGGAAGCGTTTAAGGAAGACTCTCCTCTGATCCGTATTTTGGATCCGCCACCAGGGTCTCCACTTGTAGTAATAGAAACTCCAGCAACTTTTCCTGCAAGAAGTTCTTGAGGGCCAGTAAGCGCTCCACGGTTAAAATCTTTGGAGCTAACCGATTGGATTGATCCAGTGGCATCTTCTCTCTTGATTGTTCCGTATCCGATTACCACTACTTCATCCAGTACTTCGCCGAAATTCATTTCTACAATCAGCACTTTCTGATCGGTAATGATGATCTCTTGATTTTCATATCCAGTATAACTAAAAACCAATACATCGGAGTCGTTATTCACTTCAATCGTGAAATTGCCATCTATATCAGATGTCGTCCCAGAAGCAAGGACATTGGAGAAAATCGTGGCTCCGATCAATCCTTCACCGGTTTTTCCATCCGTGACGCTTCCTGAAATGATTCGCTGCCCAAATGATATATTGCAAAACAGCAATATTAGAGCAGTTATAATTATAAAATTTGGCAAGAGTGTGTTAATTCTCATAGTTGTGACACAGGTTTGATTTGTAATTAAGGTCACGTTAAAAATAATAAATTGTAACGTATATTGTGGTAACAGTTAATAAAACTGAGAAGATATTATTCAACTACAAATTTGAACACATGTTAAAACATTTACTCTTTACTTTATGTTTGATGTGCCTTTCTATGGGTATATCAGCGCAGACGAGCGTAGGTATCATTGGTACGGCCACACCAACAGGTTGGGATTCGGATACTGATATGACGCTAATAAACGAAATGGACAGTATTTGGTCCATTGATATTACTTTGTTTGATGGTGTAGTAAAATTCAGGGCGGATGACGATTGGATTATCAATTGGGGGTCATTGGATTTTCCTGCAGGAATAGGAGAACAAGATGGAAATGACATTCCTGTTTTTGCGGGAGATTATACCATTACATTAAATACCATCACTGGCGAATACTTTTTTGATGTAGATAGTGATATTGGAATAATAGGAGATGCCACACCAGGTGGTTGGGATGATGATTCTGATATGTTTAAAGATCAGACAGATCCTAATAAATTTTTCACCATGATTGACTTAACAGTAGGTGAGGTGAAGTTTAGAAAAGATGATGATTGGGCTGTCAACTGGGGAGGACCAGATTTCCCTTCAGGAGTAGCTACATTAGAAGGAGAAAATATTCCAGTAGATGCAGCAGCGCCATATTTTGTAACACTAGATACTTTGACTGGTGAATATTCATTTGAGTCAATGGTGACTTATACTACGGTAGGAATTATCGGAGATGCCACGCCAGGTGGCTGGGATGATGATACTGATATGACACAAGATGCCAACAATCCTAATTTGTGGACGATTGTTATGCCACTTCTTGATGGAGAAGTAAAGTTCAGAGCAGAAGATGCTTGGGATGTAAACTGGGGAGCAACAGATTTCCCAATTGGCGTTGGACTGATGGGCGGAGATAATATTCCTGTAGTTGCCGGAGATTATTTTATTTCATTCAATTCAGAAACAGGTGATTACGAATTCAGACAGATCGTAGAATATGCTTCAGTAGGAATTATTGGAGATGCAACACCAGGAGGCTGGGATAGTGATACAGACTTGACACAAGATGCAGATGATCCGCACTTATGGACAATCAGAATGGATTTATTGGATGGTGAAGTGAAGTTTAGAGCTGAAAATGATTGGGCTGTTAACTGGGGATCAGGAGATTTCCCTGCTGGTACGGCTGTTCAAGATGGAGCAAATATTCCAGTAGTTGCTGGTGATTATAGAATAACATTCAATTCTTTGTCTGGTGCTTATGACTTTACTGCTTTGGTTGAGTATGGTACTGTAGGATTGATTGGTGTTTCTGGCCCAGTAGGAGATTGGGAAACAGATACGCCATTGACCAAAGATGCAGATGACTTTAATATCTGGACGATGAGCAGTGTGACACTTGTTGATTTTGATCCAGATGCAGATGGAGGAGTGAAGTTCAGAGCTGAGAATGACTGGGCTGTCAACTGGGGATTGGCTGACTTCCCTTCAGGGGTAGCAACACAAGATGGTCCAAACATTGAGCCTGTGGGTGGAACTTACAGTGTTTGGTTCAACTCTGGAACAGGTGAATATATTTTTGGAGATGTAACTTCTACTCATGAAGTAGTAAGTCCACAGTCTATCAACGTATATCCAAACCCTGTTGTTAAAGAATTGAATATCGATTTCCAAGATGTTGAATTGACAGGACAGGTTAGTTTGAAAATAAGAGACATGGGTGGTAAATTGGTGAAGTCCATCACAATGGATGCAGCTGCCATCAATGCGGTTGATGTTTCTGAATTGCAAACAGGTCAGTACTTCTTACAGATTCAAAGTTCGAGTTACATGATCGGAAAAAGATTTAGTGTTGTGAAATAGTCCATGACATTGTAGAAATAAAGTAGGCTGGCATGAAAATGTCAGCCTTTTTTTTGTCTGAAACTATTGGTTTAATTTCAATAAAAATCTTTCTATTTGACGACGATGACGTAGGATATGTACAATGGCATGTTCTATGATTTGATCGCCATCGTATCGTTGTCCCCACCGGGTTAAAATTTTCTTTTCAATGTTGTATTCTTCCAAGTCGTAGTCTGGATAATCACGAAAGAATGCTTCGTTAAATTTAAACATCTTGTTCAAGGCATCAATGTATTCTTGAGCTGTATCTAGTTTTTGCTTTTGACGAAAGTCTACAGACTCTCCCAGTCCTCTTCTTAGATAAACCACGTACGTGTAACCTGAAGCTACAACATGGCTCAGGATCGTCTGTATCGATCGGCAATCTGCATCGTTGGTTTTGTTATCTATGATGGTTGCTATCGTATCATTATCGAGTGGTTTGATCAAGGATTTCAGCTCATTGATGGCTTTTTCGTATTCGTCCAGGAGCGCGCCGATGGCTCCATTGTCTCTGTATTTGTTCATCTATTGATTGTTGTAATGACTGGTCAAGATAGGTTTTTATCTATAAGAATGATGAAAGTATTATGGTAAATAAATCGGCTGCATTCCCTTTGTAAAAAAGGAAAACTTACTTTTGTGGAATGGAAGAAGCAATCAGCTTTCAAGATTTTAAATTATCCAAGCAGCTCAAGGCGGGCATTGAGGATCTCGGGATCACAATACCTACTCCGATTCAGCTTGAGTCATACTCTGTCATACTTTCAGGTAGGAATGTGGTAGGGGTGTCTCAGACAGGTACAGGTAAGACCCTGGCATTCATGTTGCCGATTCTGCAGGATTTGAAATTTTCTGAGAAGATACCACCGACAGTATTGGTTTTGGTGCCGACTCGAGAACTGGTGATTCAGGTGGTCAACAATATTGAAGCTTACGCCAAATATAAAACGGTCAGAGTATTGGGCGTTTATGGAGGTGCGAATATCAAGAGACAGAAAGAAGCAGTAGCAGAAGGAGTCGACATTCTGGTTGCGACACCTGGTAGATTGTATGATATTGTGATGCACGGAGCCCTGACCTTGAAAAATGTCAAGAAATTGGTCATTGATGAAGTGGATGTAATGCTTGACCTTGGTTTCCGATTTCAAATCAACAACATTTTTGAATTGCTGCCGATAAAAAGGCAGAATGTCATGTTTTCAGCGACCATGACAGATGAGGTGGATGTCCTTATCAACGACTTTTTTATTGAACCATATCAAATCTCTATAGCCGTAAGTGGGACGCCATTGGAAAACATAGCACAGACTTGTTATGCTGTGCCCAATTTTTACACCAAGGCCAATTTGTTGATGAATCTTGTGCGTGACAAAGAAACGTACAGCAAAGTGTTGGTCTTTGTATCGAGTAAAAAGAATGCAGACAAACTCTTCACAGTCATGGAGGAAGAATTTGCCAGCGAGCTCGGAATCATTCACTCCAATAAAACACAGAACTATAGAATCCGAAATATCGAAGCCTTCGAGGCAGGAACAACCCGGATTCTAATCGCAACAGACCTGATGGCCAGAGGGCTTGATCTAGATAAGATAACCCACGTCATAAACATCGATACGCCAAACTTCCCCGAGAACTACATGCACAGGATTGGACGTACGGGTAGGGCCGAACAAGAAGGAAATTCCATTCTACTTTTTACAGAAAAAGAAATTGAAGCCAAACTAGCAATCGAAGTATTGATGGAATATGAAATTCCACAATTGACTTTACCAGAAGACCTTGTATTCTCGCAGCAACTGTTGCCGGAAGAAAGAAAACGTGTTGGTGGAGAAAGCAATTACAATAGAAACGATTCTAAAAAATTGTCTGGTCCCGCATTCCATGAAAAGAAGGAAAAGAACAAGAAGGTGAATCTCGGTGGAAAGTGGAAACGATTTGGATCTAAGAAATATAAGAAGCCTCAAAAGAGGGGAGATAAGATCCAAAACATGGCCTCAAAGAAAAGGAAGAAGCGTAAATAAAAACCGCAGAGTAAATAACATTTACTCAAACACTTGAAAGTATAAAGACTAGGATTCCTACGATTAAATTATCTTCCCAATATTGAAAGTGATCTGCTGATCATATGGTCATCAACCAGCACCTGTACCACATACATGCCTTCTGTCAATTGAGAAATATCAATTCTTGGATTGCTGTCCAAATTGGTTTGAGATAAAATAGTTTTTCCAGAAGCATCAATGATATTGATGGCACTTGGTACTTGGTCCATTTTTACATCAAAATAATCAGTAGTTGGATTTGGGAATATCTCAATGTCGATAATATCTGCCAGCTCCTTGGTAGAAGTGATAATCCCTTCCGTAAGATGTACTTCAGCTGCTTGCAGAGCATCTATCTCCGTTAGATCATCGGGATTGTATTTGGTAATAGAACAAACAATTGAAATGTTTTCAATTTTATGGTCGTCTGGTATCTGGAATTGATAATGATGGACTGCTTCATCACCGGCCTTTGGCTCTGATGGTAATACATCGGGCGTGCCCCAGGCATCATCAAAAATATGTCTTACCACATTTCTATGTTTGTAATTCCAGATTGGATCACCCAATCCAAAAAGTGGATGGCCCACAGTATTGTTGAAATAACTGTCTTGAGGTTCCCCAGTAACCAAGTCCTCTACAATCATGGCAGTAATCCTATAATCTGCCAAATCTTGGTCTTTCAGAAAACCAATAGCAACATCAAAATCGATGGTGCGTTCAAAAGCATTGGTGAATACATTGTTGATTTCTACCGTGGCAACTTGCTCTTTATTCAATTGCTGATCTATGATTCCTTGCCAAGAGCCCATGGTGCTAAATAAGCTATTGTTTCTATCTTCTCTATCAACAACAAGCAATGGGTTGCCCCAAACACCAAGATCAAAAAACAATTGATTGGTCTGGTCATTGTTAAGCGTCATCATCCATGGTTTGTAATGAGAGACCCAGATAACGTTGTCGTAAGTATCTACCATATCTTGAAGTACGATGGCTCCTTGTGGACAGTTGCCACAACGATAATTTGTCCACTTTTCTAGTAGCACTACCTTTTGACTAGAAGCACTTGAGAAGAAAAACAAGGCGATACATGCTGCGGTCAAATATCTCATAGATGAATTTTTACCAAAAATAAGACTTGTTTACAAAAGTCAGCTGTTTTTTTATGTTTTGAAGGGATAAATAGTAGGCTAGAAGCTATAAATGTTGGTCTCTAAGCTTAGAAAATCCAAATTCTAGGATATTTTAATAGCTCATAATGCGGGCAGCAGACTGATTTTTTTGATAATGTGGTGCTCGTTTGAGTAGTATGCAAAAAAAATGATCCATATCGTATTGAGCACCGCTCAATACGATATGGATCACAAGTCAATTCCCATAAAAGGAATATGCTTTACCTAAACGACTCTATGGATT
>CALFDU010000131.1 GCA_937950315.1 uncultured Saprospiraceae bacterium
CAGTGAGCTGGAAGGAAAATATGCCAATATCGTTATCTCCGAAGATGGCCAGGAAATGGCTTATATGATCAATCAAGATACAACCAATGCAGTGATTGAGCCTTATGACCTTTATCATTGGAGTAGTGGTAACGCGCAAGCCGATTTGGTTGCAACCAACGAAGATAATTTCATGGAAGAAGGTTGGATGTTAAGCCAAAGCAATAAACCACGATTTTCCAAAAATGGAAACAAAATGATTTTTGGCGTGGCTCCAAAACCATTAATGCAAGACAGCACAATTTTAGATGAAGAAATTGTTAATGTTGAAGTTTGGTCTCATACAGATCAAGTGCTTTATACTACTCAAGAAGTAAGAGAAGACAGAGAGCTGAATCGTAGCTATGATTGTGTGTACAATATTCGATCTAGAAAAATCACCCAACTTGAAAATTTGGAATTGACCAGTGTTTCTTTTGATGAAGATTTAGAACATGATGTGTTGATCGGAGTTCAAGACAAACACTACCAAAGATCCGTCAGTTGGGAAGGACATGACTACAATGATGTCTATCTCATAAATTCAAATACAGGCCAAAAGGAAATGATTTTTGAAAAACTTTATGGCGATGTAAGATTAAGTCCTTATGGAAAATATGGAGTATGGTACAGCAGACCTGATTCAGTCTGGAACAGCATAAACATACAATCCAAAGATGTTACCCAACTCACAGATTATAATAAGATAAAGTCTTACGATGAATTGAATGACCGACCAATGGATGCCTGGCCTTATGGGACTGCTGCTTGGATTGGCCAAGACGAAGGCTTGATTATCTACGACCGATACGATCTCTGGCACGTAGATCCAAGTGGAAAAAATGAGCCAATACAATTGACTTCAGGTCGCAAAGATAAAATAGAGTACAGGTACATCAATCTCGATCGTGACATAAAAAGTATTCCTAGTGATACCACCATTCTTTTGTCTGTTTTTGATGAAAAGGATAAGTCTGGAGGTATGGCTTATTTGAATCTACAAACCAAAGAATTAACGCTTATTGACAAAGGTCCTTACCAGTATTCTGGAAGAATTTTAAAAGCTAAGAATTCAAGCGACATTGTCTATACAAAGGAGAACTTTGAACTATTTCCTGATTTGATCCATACGCAGGTTGACAACATAAAAAACGGCATTAAAATCAGCAACGCCAATCCCCAACAAAGTGATTACGATTGGGGAAGCATTTCTTTGATGAAATGGGAAGGTGTTGATGGCAATGAAATGGAAGGTTTAGTGGTTCTCCCAGATAATTTTGACAAAAGGAAAAAATATCCTTTGATCGTGAATTTCTATGAAAGGAGTAGCGACAACTTACACAGACATAGAGCTCCATTTCCACATCGATCCACGATCAATTATAGTTACTATTCCAACAAAGGTTATGTGATTTTTAATCCAGATATACATTATAGAGTAGGAGAGCCTGGAGAGTCTTGCTATGACGCTGTCATGACAGGAGTAGCCGCTTTGGTCAAACAAGGATTTATAGATGAAGATAACATGGGTCTACAAGGACACTCATGGGGTGGTTATCAGATAGCACACCTTTTAACACGAACCAATATGTTCAAATGCGCAGAATCTGGAGCTCCCGTTGTCAATATGATCAGCGCCTATGGAGGCATCAGATGGGGTAGTGGAATGAGCAGAATGTTTCAGTATGAACATACCCAGAGTAGATTGGGGGCAACCCTCTGGGAAGACCCAGAAACATATATTGCCAATTCTCCTATTTTCAATGCAGACAAGATAGAAACACCCGTTTTAATTTTACACAATGACAAAGATGGTGCAGTACCTTGGTATCAAGGAATTGAATTTTTTGTTGCCATGCGTAGATTGAATAAAGTAGCATGGATGTTGAATTACAATGACGAACCGCATTGGCCCGTAAAGAGGCAAAACCGTATTGATTTTAATAGAAGAATGGAACAATTTTTTGACCACTACTTGATGGGCGAACCAATGCCAGAATGGATGGAGAAAGGTGTTCCTGCCATTGAAAAAGGAATCAATAAAGGATACTAGTACAATGTATTTATTGGAATCAGAAAGATTACTTTTTAGAAACTTCACGCCTGAAGATTGTGAAGAAATGTTTCTATTAAATGCTGATTGGGATGTTCTAAAATATACCGGAGACAAAGTATTCAATACAATCGCAGAAGCAAGAGTTTTTTTTGAAGAATATCAGATTCACACCTATGAAAAAATAGGGTATGGAAGGATGACCACAATACTCAAGGAAACCAATGAAGTCATTGGTTGGTGTGGATTGAAATACCATCCAGATCTTGATGAGGTAGATCTCGGCTATCGCTTTCACAAACGATTTTGGAACAAAGGATATGGGACAGAAGCATCGATTGCTTGCCTAGACTATGCATACCAAAAACTCGGTATTAAAGAAGTGGCTGCGTATGCACTAAAAGAAAATATAGGCTCATGCCGTGTACTTGAAAAATCTGGTTTTAAGTTTACAGGGAATGTAGAGCGCGAAGGTAAATCGTGGAAACGCTATTGTATAAATTTACCGTTCGATTTTGATGTTCTGCTTCATTAAGTAGGACTTAGTCATTGCCACCGCAGCACGGGTAGCCTCAAGACCATCTTCTAGACTGACAACCGGTTTGCAAGAATGCTGTATGCAATTCACAAAATCATTTGCCTGATCAAGCAT
>CALFDU010000132.1 GCA_937950315.1 uncultured Saprospiraceae bacterium
TTACCTAATCTTTCTAATTTCTGGATTCCTGGGCAAGGGACAACTCCTCTTGGATTTATGTCTTAAATAATTAAATGAGAAATTTCAGAATAGACATATTGATAACACTCGTATTTTGCTTCTTCTTGTTTGAAGGCAATACACAATGCACTGACCAGAGCAATTACTGGATTGAAAGTTGGACCTCATGTACTGAAACAGCAAACCCCAATTCAACAAGAGGTAACTCTTATTGGTTGCTTTTTGAATTTACTGAACCTCAAGCAATATCAACCACTCATTTTTGGAATGCAAACAGAGTAGGTGAAAGTGGTAGTGGTGCCAAAACAGTTTTTATTGATGTATCTACTGATGGAACTACTTGGAGTCAAGTAGGTTCAGGTTCATTTATTTGGCCACAAGCATCAGAGCTTGATACCTATGAAGGCTTTGATGGTCCTGATTTACAATCATTTGGGTTTATAGAAAAAATATTGGTCACTTTTCAAGACAATCACGACAATTCCAGTTGTGTTTCGGTGAGCGAACTTAGATTTGATATTGATGAAACAGCTTGTTATGGAGAGATCGACGCTTGTGGTATATGTGATGGTCCTGGTATGGCTACTTACTACGAAGATGCAGATTCAGATGGATTGGGTAACCCACAATCAACTATAGAAGCTTGTGTAATTCCTTCAGGATACGTCGAAAATAATGAAGACAATTGTGATAATGGTTTGATAGGCTGGGAAGATGTTGGCCATGTTTTTATTGATAATGGATGTACTGGTTGCCATGGTGGATCAAGTCCAGCAAGTAATTTAGATTTAAATTCATATGCAGGGATAAGTAGTGGAGGAGATATTTGTGGAGTAGATATTTTAACTGGAAGTGTATTAGTAGATATAATTTCAATACCAAATTATGATGGTTGCTCCTCACCCATACCTTTTCCATCAATGAATGAAAGAGTGGGTGGAGTAGTTGATGCCGATGAGTTATTGTTACTACAAACATGGATTGATCATGGTGCACTTTTGGATTGTAATTGTCCTGACGGATCCCCCGACAAAGACTTAGATGGAATCTGTGATTTTTCAGATCTATGCGATGGCCTTAATGATGCTTTGATAGGTACATCGTGCGATGATGGTGATCCTTGTACTATTGAAGAAGTAATAACAATAAATTGTGAATGCGTTGGTATTCCAGCTCCAGATTCTGATTTTGATGGAGTTTGTGATATTCAGGATCTTTCGCCCAATGACCCTTGTACAGCCGATGGACAACCAGGATTCCCCGAGCCAGCTGATTGGTTTGCTAACGGAAACAACGATTGTGATTTAGATGGAATAACCATCATTTTGGGAGATTTAAATGATTATGATGAATGTATCAATGCAAAAGGCCTTTCTTTAAACGCCAGTTGTACATGTCCAGAAGAAGAAGTAATTGGAGGACCAAGTTTATTAGAATCTGAAGGAATATTCAACGACTTTTATGCAGTGGGTATTCCTGATGGAAGAATGACAGGTTCAATCGGATTCTTAGATTATTTAGATCTCGAAGTTTCTTATGTTGAAGTAGGCACAGAAATTTGTTTTTCTGTTGGTTTTGGAGATGAAGTAGGAGGAGTACAATTTGAAGTAAATGATCTTGGTTATTATAAGTATGCAAATCCAAATCCTTCTTTATCTGATTTTGAAATTCAGGTGGTTTGTTTTCCTACTTTCATGATCGGCCCTCAAAAAATACGAGTATCAAGATATATTCAAGGAGCAATAAGAATTGATGGTGCAAGCTATGAATTTTGTCCATGCACTGAAAGTGATCCACTTAAAGAATTTGCGTCATGTGTTTGTCCCGATGACATGACGGAGGTTGGGGGAAATCTTGTCAGTTCATTTGGGATCAATAACCCAGAAGAAGCAAATGGATTGCCAGATGGAATTTTTTCTAACAGCTTTGCATCCAATGATTCAATGGTATTAAGTTACCCAGCCATGGCAGAAAATTATGAAATTTGTTTTGATATTTTGTTTACTGAGATTGATGGTAGAGTTTCTTTTGATTTTAATGGAGAAAATAAAAGTATTGTAAACCCTGTTGGAAACGAAGAAGACAATGAAACACAAACTATCTGTATAAAGACAAATTCAAATGAAGCTTTGGATTTGGTAGTAAAAGAAATAGGGGTTGGATTTATTTATTTAGATGGCTCCATCGCAAGACATTGCAATCCCTGCGTTTCAGATACCGACCAAGATGGAGTATGCGACATAGATGATCTTTGTCTAATGGGAGACGATGCACTAGATGAAGATGGTGACGGCATCCCAGATGCATGCGATACATGTAATGCCAACTTAATCGGAGCACCATGTGATGATAATGACAACTGTACTTATAATGACCTCTATGATTCTAATTGCAACTGTGTAGGTACTCCTATATTTTATGAATCAGTGAATGGATTGCAGGGTCCACAGGTATTACACGCAATCGATTCAATTAGTCTTACAGGTGATTTTGAGATTTTATCAAATGGCTCTTACAAAGCCGGCAAGAATATATCAATAGAACCAGGTTTTGAAACCAAAGAATTTATGTCCTTGGAAATACAAATTGATAATTGTTCTGTCGACAATTAATTCTCTCACTATTTTGTATTCGACACTTGGAAAGAGTCTATAATCAGTTGATTTTACCCGTTTTTATTATAATTTCAGTCAAGTAGATAACTTAGTACCACAGAATATCCTTATTATATAGGCATAATTATTATTGAGTTTATGAATCCCTTAACTTCAATTTTGATTGAATAAGCTTAATTTAGCTACGTATTTATTGCGTTTATAAAAAATTATACAATGAAATATATTTTAACTGTTGCAAGTTTGCTGTTTGTTTTAAACATCTCACATGCTCAAAAGAAAGTAAATTGGGTAAGCTGGGATGAAGCTATTGCAGCAGCAACAGATAATCCAAAAAAGATTTATATCGATATTTATACTGATTGGTGTGGGTACTGTAGAAAAATGGATAGAGAAACTTTTACAGATCCTGGAGTAATCAAATATCTAAATGAAAACTTTTATCCCGTTAAGTTTGACGCTGAACAAAAAGAATCTATCAATTTTAATGAAACTGAATTCAAGCATATAGCCGGAGGACGTGGTGGTGTTCACGAATTGGCAGTAGCCTTATTGAACAATCAGATGGGATATCCTGCCTTCGTTATTTTAGATGAAGAATTCTCGAGAATTTTAATTTCTCCAGGATACAAAGGTCCAAGTGACGTAATGATGGAAATGGAGTTTGCCAACGATGAAACGTATAAGACCAAAACATGGACAGCATTTAAAGCTGAGAAAGTCGCTATGGCTAGAGCAGCCCAAGCAAAAGCAGCTCAGGCAAGAGCTGCTCAAGGTAATGCAAATGCCGCAACGAATGCAGCTTCTGCTACTAAAGCGACTATGCCAACAAAAGCTCAAGTTCCTTCCAAAGCAACAAAACCTGCTGCAACCAATTCTGCAGCTGTTCCTCCTAACACAATGGAAGAGGAAACATTTAAGGTAGCTGAGCAAATGCCACGATTTCCTGGATGTGAAGATATTGATGGTAGCAAAGATGATATTTCAATCTGTGCCCAAGAAAAAATGCTTGAGTATATATACAAGAATTTAGAGTATCCAAAATCAGCTAGAGAAAATGGAATCGAAGGGATGATCGTCGTACAATATGTAGTAGGAAAAGATGGAGCGATAAGAGATGCAAAGATTATAAGAGACCTTGGACATGGATGCGGAGATGCAGGATTAAAAGTTGTAAATTCTATGCCTAAGTGGACTCCTGGAATGCAAAGAGGGAAGGCAGTTGCTGTTCAATATACTTTACCAATGCGATTTAAGCTTGGGAAAAGGGATAAAGTCAAAGAAAAATTGAACAAGTCTAAGTAGACTGAGATCAAAAGAAAAATACTAAGGCTGGCATCTTGTCAGCCTTTTTTATTGTACAATAAAATGAATGGTGATTGTCCCACACTGCTCTTCAGCACTACTTTCTGTAAAACGATATTTCTTAGCATTCTTTTCCGCTAGGTTGATTAAGTAACTATCTGTAGTTGATGACCCTCGTTGGGTGTATTTCGCCGATGTAACATTGCCAGCTGCATTAACGCATACTTTCACAACCACATCTCCAGATCTTTGTGAGTTATCAGATATGTTTGGTTCGTAAACCAAACCTCTCGAATCAAGACCATCACCAGCCTCTCCGGTCCCTTTGCTAAGACCCTCAAGTACAGATGCATCAGGCTTACCAAATTCATCTCCTTTCTGCTCATTTTCTTCTCCGCTTGTCCCTTGGCCAAACAAAGAACTAAACTTTGATTTACTTTCAGCTCGTTTTTCTGCTTCGGCTTGTTCTCTAGCCTTTGCCGCTGCACTAGCTGCCGCAGCTGCTTCAGCTTGTTTGTCAATTGTCTCTGACTGTTTCTCTACCACCTTTTCAGGAGTTGCTACAATCGGACTTTTTTCTTCAACCAAAGTCGATTCTACTTTTTGTACAGGTGCTTCAGTTTGATTGGTCTCTGTTTCTGCAGATTCTTGTTTCTCCTTGACAGCTTCGGACGATTCAACGCTTTCTTCTGTTGCCTCGGCAATCATTGGCTCTGTAGTCAAAGCATTATCCCCTCCATTGGGATTACCAAATGCAACTACAATTCCTTGCAGGTTATCCTTATGTTCGATAGCCTTTTTTAATGGAATCATAAGAAGCAATAATATCATCAACATATGAATAGCAATACTTGTATAAAAGCCATTCCTTTTATTTTCCTTTTCTTGCTCTGTATATAATTGTGTTGCGTACATATTATTCTAGATTGAGACAATGGATTTTATCCATGTTCATTGAATTAAATAAATTTCTGCAAGTTGGGAGGATAACTATTTTACATCAGTCATGATGCCGGCTACTTTATATCTATACGCCATATCCATCACTGCAATCACAAATTGATTCGGTGTTTTTTTATCCGCAGAGATTACAAAAGATGGATTATCACTAGTATTTCTTAGTCCTTTGATTTTCGAATCTAAATTGCTTTTAGATATCTGAGCGCCATTATAGTAGTAAGTTCCCTTGGGAGCAATCTTCACAATGTTTGGCTTTTCCTTTGGTGCAGGTGGTGTGTAATTAGATTTTCCTGGTAGCTTTAGGTTCAATGCATTGGGGACAATCATAGAAGATGTCAACATAAAAAATATCAACAAAAGGAATATAATGTCTGTCAATGATGACATACTAAACTCCGCACTAACCTTATTTCTTTTTTTAATTCCCATTATTCTCTAGGTTGTGTTGCTATGATGGCACGCAGTCTTAATTTGCTCGCAATCGTCATGATCTCATTTACTTTCTCCCAAGGAACATCAAGCTCTGCAATAATTGTGACTGTTGCATCCTTATCAGTTTTCTGATTGTTCACATCTTTCTTTATAAAGCCTTCGATCTGACTTACTCTTACCGCTCTACCGTTGTATTTGTAGACACCATCTTT
>CALFDU010000133.1 GCA_937950315.1 uncultured Saprospiraceae bacterium
GAAACAATATCGCCACAATCAGTAAAAAGATACAAATCCAAATCTGCTGACAGACCGGACATTACCACCTCAACATCTCCTGCTGCTGCGTCAAATTCAAACACCAATTCAGGGCCAGTCCAACTGTTTGAACCACCTGGATCATGCTGAGTGAAATTATTTTCACCGTTGGAATTATTGCCAGAATAGGTAGCACCACAATTCAATACAATCGGTTTATCACAGGTACCAGATATTCCATCGGCCGTCGTAAAACTAAAGGTTGGAGACCAAGGATCTACGCCGCAACTTCGCACGTGTCTAACGCGCCAAAAATGCTCTGTTAAAATATCAAGAGAAGGCGATACAACCCAACTATTGTTAACCACATTGTCTGAAGCGACAATATTTGTAAAAGTTGGATTTGTAGAAACTTCAACATCGTAGCTGGCTACTCCTATGTCGCTATCCCAACTTAATAACGGGAATGTACTTTCATCAATCATTCCATCCAAAGGCTCAATTAAAACTGCGGCACTTTGGTCAGCGATGTCGAGGCCAACGGTAATCGATTTATTTCCACTCGTACTTACTCCATCAACTGAAAAATCATAACTACCATCTGCCAATCCATTCAATCCTGATATAGTCAAGATGGTGCTATTGTCGGGTGCTACAACTGTATTTCCAAAACTGCCTGTTGTACCAGCAGGCAAACCTGTAACGCTTAAAGTCACATCATCCATATACCCATTCTGCGCGATGACTTCAATGGTATAATCTATGGAGTTGGCTCCACAATTGGAACCGACTGATGGGTCTGCATTTAATACATAATCAGGCACTGTACAATAGGTACCATCCACAACCAAGTCACCCGTGTCATTTGGGTCTAGCCAATCTTTTAATCTTCTTGCTGGATCCGTATTGCCTGCAATTCCATCCCATGAAACCGATATTCTTCCGTAATCACCTTCATCGTCGAATGGATCATTACAATTAGGTTGGCCCCCTAAGAATCCTCCAAACAATTGGCCAATCAATCTCTTGTCACTATTCCACAATCCCGAACCAGAAGAACCTCCCTCAGTTACACTGTGGCCATTGACTGTTTCATCCCAATAGATTCTCCAATAATTATCGTTTACTACAATTCCAGGAGTAATCGAGTGTGTTGCTATTTTTTTGGCATCGAGTCCTGGATGGTGTATACCTACTCCACCTGTTCCACTATCACCAGAAGCATCAAATCCTGCGGTGTAAACATCATACACATCACTAGGATTTTCTGTTAATTCAAACAAGGCAAAGTCAGAGGCTGTATCTGCTCCTCCTGGAGGATTTGAGTTTGCAATTACAGTGGCACCTGCAGTGGTTTCAATGGGCACAGTCCCCGTATTGGCACAACCTGACCTTTCGTAATTCCAATAGAAAACGGCACCAGAAACATCCGGATTGGTTACAGCATCATAAGTAGGATCTATGCAGTGATTGGCTGTCAAAAAATAAGGGGTACAATCTTGGGCGATATTGTTGATCAATGATCCTGTACATGTCTCAACTCCGTTGATAAGAATTCTTGCTACCGCCTTCTTTTCATCTTGCCAGTCATCCCCTTCAGGCGAACAGTTTACGTTTACTTGACACGAACCTGCATCACCCAATCCTTCTGGTATTCCTACCACACCTTCAAAATCTCGGTATCCATGTGCAATCTGGTTGATCGAAATGATTCCTTGTCCAATAACAGCAGATGGTTCATAATATTCGATGATCACACTTGTGTTGTTGACAAGGCCTGTGGCAAATTTTCCAGAAGATCTATTGTTATGAGCACCGAAAGCACCTAAGACTTCCGTCAAATCTTTATCATAGATGTAAACGAGACCACCTTGTGGAATGAAGAAATCATCATATAGAAAATTTATAGACAAGGCATCCTTACACGTTATTTGTAATCTCCAAATACGGTCACCGTTTGCTAAATTGGTCCAACTACCACTGTTTACTAGATTGTAATTTACAGCAAAACCTTTGGCAAATCTATATGGCAAATTACTCATTGCCCTATCTGCATCTTCCAAGACCATAGCTGCAACGTCAACGCTGGGCATTGAAATGACTTCAATGTTGTCATTGGGTATTCCTAGTCGCACACTTTTGGGGGTACCACCTCGGCTTATCTGAGCATGGACATTGACGGTGATAAAAAGGAATGAGCATAAGATAAGAGATAGTGTCTTCAAGTTCATAGTGAATATTTGTGATTAGAAGTTGTTATAGTAGAGATTGCAATAATAATTGATGTAGAAAGTTAATGAAAATTGCTAGGCTTCACTTAAAATAGAACGCATAACTTATTATAAAAATTTGTCTTTTGTCAATAAGGACATGTAAGAAGTTAATTTGTAGGCTAAACCATTCGAGGCTATTCAGAAATTAACTTATTGAAAATCAAAGGATTAAAAGTCATACTAGAGAGTTATAATACTTTGATCAAATCTTACAATTTTGTTTCTGAATAAGGTTTTATATATGGCATTTTTAATTAAATCTCATAGATGATACAATTCGGACATTCTCATTAAACAGTAGATTATAGATAGCCGTAATCTATCGAAAATTTATTATCATTGAAATAGAAATAAAAATATGAGAAACGTATACACTTTAGTTTGCACGGTTTGTTTGTTCTTAATTTGTTCTGGATTGACGGCACAGAGATTTGATGATGTAAAAATCATACCGCACGAAATCACAGAAAAGATTTATATGCTGGAAGGAGCTGGTGGCAATATTGGAATATTTGCAGGAGAGGATGGGGTTTTAATGATTGACGGACAATTTTCAGATTTAAGTGAGAAAATCAAAACAGCGATTGCAGAAATTTCTGATCATCCTGTCAAGTATTTGGTAAACACACACTGGCATGGAGATCACACAGGCGGCAATGCCAATTTTGCCAAGGATGGTGCAACGATCATAGCACAGCACAACGTCAGAAAAAGATTGACCGTGGACCAAGTGAGACCATTTGGAAGAACAACACCTGCTGCAGATACCATGGCGTGGCCTACCCTTTCTTTTGGAGAAGATTTAGAAATTCATATGAATGGAGAATCCGTTCAATTGATGCACATACACAATGCGCATACCGATGGTGACTCCTTTGTGTTTTTCCCTGAAGCAAACGTATTACATATGGGTGATTGCTTTTTTAAAGATAGATTTCCGTATATTGATTTGGAGATGGGAGGATCTGTGAATGGAGCTATCGCTGCAATTGAAGCGGCCATGATGATTATCAATGAAAAAACGACCATCATTCCGGGTCATGGGTCATTGGCCAATAAAGAAGATTTAAGAAGATATTTAGCGATGATAACGACGACTCGTGATCGAGTAAACAATGTATCAAATGCAGATACCAAGCTAGAAGACCTTGACATTGAAAGCCTTACCGAAGGATACGATGGCTGGGGCGATGGATTTATCAATTCTGAGAAATGGATTGGAACTTTATTTAAGGATCGACAAGAATAGCGCTTAATTCTTGGCACAACTTCCTAGTATGTCAACAACTTTTAAAATTATACTTCTACTCTTATGTTGCTCTCCTTTGAGGGGCCAAGTATTTAAAATCAAGTTGTAGATTTTGTCGAAATATCATGGCCATCTAATACTCCAAATTTAATTATACAAGGAAATAATATTTCACTCAATAGTACAATAAAGATTGTTGAAGGAACGGGCATAACAGCAACAACTCCCTATGAAGTCTGTATTGACTCAGGTCAACTGAAGATTGATCCTCTGACTACGCTAGACATAGGAGCAGTAAATACGCTTGAGTATAACGGAATGGTCATCAACAACACAGATGCCGTACTTTATTCAGAAAATGAAGTATTCTTAAATATAGGGTTTGAGGCACAACAAGGTTCGATCTTTGAGGCTAAGATTCAAACCTGTGGAAATTAAAATACTTTGGTCAAAGATGACGGCAAGGTCTTTTTTGTCGGACGAGCACACTTACTCACAAATCACATACGAATACTAAATAAAAACCCATTTGCCGTTCGAGGTTAGGAAAATCCAAAAATAAATAATAGCTTTGAAAAACAAAGTACTTTCATTATGACAGATTACTTACAAGATTTGGCCACCATACGCGGCATCATGGAGAAAAGAACCAAGTTCATTTCTCTCAGCGGATTATCAGGGATTTTAGCAGGCATATATGCGCTTGTGGGTGCATTTTTGGCATACCGAGTGATTTATTACTCTGAGAACACCGTTTATGAAGCCTATATAAATGGAATTTGGTCGGTGGAAATCACCAAGTTACTGGTGATTGCATTTTCGGTACTTACATTGGCTAGTGTCACAGGCTTGTTTTTGAGCATGAAAAAAGCCAAAAGATTGGGTCAAGAATTTTGGAATCCTTCCGCAATAAGAATGGTCACTAGTTTTCTGGTTCCATTGGTGACTGGTGGTATATTTGTCGCAATATTGATACTCAGAGGACATGCAGGATGGGTTCCTCCTGCCCTACTATTGTTTTATGGTATAGCCTTGCATGCAGCAGGAAATTATACCTTTAGCGATGTAAAAACATTGGGATTATTGCAGATTGCACTAGGATTGATTGCAGCGGTGTATCCAGGTTATGGTTTGGTTTTGTGGGCCGTAGGATTTGGTGGATTGCATATTATTTACGGAGCAGTGATGTACTTTAAGTACGAAAGATGAAAAAAGGATTTTTGGATCTTGATAAAATATTAGACAACCGAATACGGTTATCTATACTATCTATCCTGATGATAGAGGACATGGTCCCTTTTAAAGAGATCAAGGAAAGTCTAGGATTAACAGATGGAAATCTCGCAAGCCACATCAAGGCTCTAGAAAAAGCGGAGTACATCAAGGTCTACAAATCCTTTATCGGCAAGAAACCAAATACTGAATTTAAGATCACGAAAATAGGCAAGAAAGCCTTCACCGAACACTTAAAAAAACTAGAACATCTGATAAGTCAACATAAGAAATAATATTTTTTTACCCTGTTACTTTGAAATTCAAAGTACTTTTAAAACTATAATATAATGAAATTAAAAAGCCAAAAAATGATCTATTTCAAAATAGGATTCATCCTCCTATTGATTCTACTTTTAATTATTCCCAATGCCATGTTACAAAGCCTGATTTGGGAAAGGCAAGGATTGGCCGATCAAACCAAAGACAAAATTGCAGAGACTTGGGGTGACCAACAACAACTCCATGGACCTGTCCTTTCTATCCCCTACTATCGCATCAATCACTTTGACTATGGTTCACAAAGTCGCACGGATGGATGGTATCACTTATTGCCCGATCAAATGAATATTGAAGGAGATCTTGATCCGTCTATTAAAAAACTCGGTATTTACGAAGCCATTGTATACGAATCAGCCATGAAGATCGATGGCAAATTCAACTTGAAAAACATTGCGAAAATTCACAGCGAAAAAAACGTTATTGAATACGACAAAGCCATTGTATCGGCAAGTGTAAAAGACATGAATGGAATCAGTAGCAGTCTGAACGGAAACTGGAATGGAACATCTTTTGAATTTGAAAAAGGAACACCGATTGGAAATATATTTCACACAGGAGGCTTCCATCACAAGGTTTCTTTAGAGGAGACCGATGAGAGCATCTCATTTGATTTCGACATAAATTTAAAAGGCACCGAGAATCTTAGTTTTGTTCCAACTGCCAGCACCACTTCCATCAACATCAACTCTAGCTGGCCTTCACCAAGTTTTATCGGTCGATCACCCAATAGTGACATCTCCGATGCGGGCTTTACGGCACAATGGAATTTGAACGAACACAATCGTCCTTTCCCTGGTCAATGGGTCAATGACAATATGAATCTCATCAATCAGAAGAGTTTTGGGGTGAACTTGATTCATGGCGTAGATCATTATCAAAAAAACATGCGCAGTGCCAAATATGCAACATTGATCATTGCATTGACTTTCATGGTCTTTTTCTTTTTTGAGATCATGTACAAAAACAAAATCCACCCAATCCAATACTCACTGGTGGGGCTTGCCTTATCATTGTTCTACTACCTTCTCCTATCTTTCTCAGAGCACATCAATTTCAGCTACTCTTATATGATTGCTGCAGTTGGTACTATTGGATTGATAACGGCATATAGTATCACGTTGGTGAGAAAAAAGAAAACGGTGGGTATTTTATTCATCATACTCATCGCTTTGTACAGCTATATTTTTGTGTTGCTTCAATTGGAAGACTTTGCTCTGATTGCAGGAAGTATTGGTTTGTTTGTCATTCTTTCCATTGTCATGTTTTTGAGTAGAAACATGAATTGGTATCAACTTAATTCTGAAGACAGCAATCCACCACAAACAATTACAAATATCACCCACTAAATGTAAATCATGCGGAGAAGAAAATTCATAAAGAATTCATTATTTGGCATGATGGGGGCCGGCTTGTACACATGGCAAGTCGAGCCCTTTTGGGTCGATTTTGTGTACAAAAAAATGCACATCAAGCATTTGCCAAAAAAATTGATTGGTAAAACCATCATGCAGATCAGCGATTTGCATATCAGTAAAAAAATAGATCTAGCATATTTGGTGCGAGCGATGCAAAAAGCACAAAAACTAAAACCAGACTTCGTTGTGTACACAGGAGATTTTTTAGACTATACAGGAGCCAAGCAATTCTCCAGATTGCAAGAGGTGATGAAAAAAGCGACCAAAGGAAGCATCGCCACACTTGGCGTACTGGGCAACCACGACTATGGTCACCGATGGAATGATGCCAAGGCAGCCAATCAAGTGAGCAAGATATTGCGCAGTTGCGATATTCATATTTTGAGAAATCAGATCAAAAGATTCCAAGGATTGAATTTTATTGGGATAGATGATTATTGGGGAACCAATTTTCATCCTTCCAAGGTGACAAAACAAATCCACTCAAAAGCCGCCAATCTGGTGTTGTGTCACAATCCCGATGTCTGCGATCTTAAGGTATGGAACAATTACCAGGGTTGGATATTGAGCGGTCATACCCATGGAGGCCAATGCAAGCCACCCTTCTTACCTCCTCCTATCCTACCAGTCAAAAATAAAAAATATTCATCAGGCACCATTGACCTTAACGACGGAAGAACATTATACATCAATAAAGGATTGGGATGCTCTTCTCTGCAGGTTCGTTTTAATGTCAGACCTGAGGTCACGGTATTTACACTCAGAAAAGATTACGAAGTGAACAAAGTAAAAATGAGTTAGGTGAAAAATGTTGAAGTTCGATCAAAGGCCACTCAGTGATGTATATAATTACAATTCGTTGATTCATTAGACAGACCTCAAAACACACCACTACCAAATTTCTACAGACACCCCAAAACCAAGGACTAAAATCCACCATTCTTTTAAAAAAAATATCTCGGTTGTATAACTTTGACCACGACTAAAACGTTAATAAACTACTGGTTGAAAAAACAAAAAACAGCTTGCAATGAAGATATTTAGCGCAGTTATCGGACTATTATTGATTGGATTTGGGTTTTATATTGGGGCCAACTTCACGCTTGAACCTAAGAACATTAATTACGAGAAAGGCACTGTTGTGCAGGGCAATTTCAATGGGCTTGACAGTACAGAAAATACAACTGCTGAAGAGGCTTCAAGTATTTCAAAAGAAGATCAGGGCTATGAGGATATCGCAACAGCATTCTTCGATCAAGAAGAAGCTACCATTGCACTTTTTAAAAGATCAGCACCATCGGTGGTATTTATAACCACCACTACTCTTACCCAAGATCGCTGGAGCATGGATGTATACGAAATGCCACAGGGTTCTGGAACGGGATTCATCTGGGATGAAATGGGACACATTGTTACCAATTATCACGTCATTGAAAACGGAAGTCGATTTACTGTTACATTGGCAGATCAGACCTCTTATGATGCGAGTGTAGTGGGTGTCGAACCAAACAAAGATTTGGCGGTATTGCGTATTATCGCTCCAAGTAAAATGCTAAGGCCTACCCCAGTAGGATCTTCCAATGATTTAAGAGTTGGTCAATCTGTTTTTGCCATCGGCAACCCTTTTGGACTTGACCAAAGTTTGACCACAGGAATTATCTCTGCGCTTGGACGTGAGATCAAGGCCAAAAATGATAGACCGATAAAAGATGTCATCCAGACTGACGCAGCCATTAATCCTGGTAACTCAGGAGGACCACTATTGGATTCCAAAGGCAGGGTCATCGGAGTCAACACAGCCATCTATAGCCCATCGGGCGCCTCCGCAGGAATTGGCTTTTCCATTCCTATTGATGTCGTAAAATGGGTAGTTCCAGATATTATTGAATTTGGTGAAGTTAGAAGACCTATCCTTGGTATCGAATTGGTACCTCAACAGTACAATCAGTACCCAGGGTCAATGATACTGGCAGTTGCGCCCGATTCTCCTGCTGATAAAGCGGGCTTATTTGGGGTGGAAAGAGGTAGTACGGGTAAATTTATTCCTGGAGACTTGATAGTTCAGATCAATGAATACCAGATAAAGTCAAATAATGACTTAATTTTAGCCTTGGAAAAATTTTCCATTGGCGATGAGATCAGCGTCAAGTTTAACAGAAAGAATGAATTCAAGCAAGTAAGCTTGCAATTGGCTTCTTCTTTGAGATAAAAAATTACCTTGGCTACATACGACATGATTGCAAAAACCCTATTTGGGTTTGAAGATTTACTTTGTGAAGAACTTGACCTGCTCGGGGCGAAAGACATTACCAAGCTCAACCGAGCAGTATCTTTCTCTGGAAACAAAAGAGTGTTATACAAAGCAAATTATCATTTGCGCACAGCGATAAAAATACTCGTCCCGATCGCGCAATTCAAAGCTCGACACGAAGATACCCTCTACGACAATGTCAAAAAAATCGACTGGACCAAGTACTTGGACAACGACAAGACCTTTGCGATTGATGCAACTTGCCATGGAGACTATTTTACACACTCCCAATACGTTGCACTAAAATCCAAGGACGCCATCGTCGACCAATTCAGAGAAAACACAGGAGAAAGACCATCCATCGATAAGGAGGAACCAGACTTCAGATTATCGGTTCACATCGCTGGTGATGTTGTGACCTTGTCTTTGGACAGTTCAGGAAAATCTTTGGGAAAAAGAGGTTACAAAAGACAGCAAGTTTTTGCTCCATTGAGTGAAGTCATGGCCGCCGGGATGATCATGTTATCAGAATGGGACAAAGCCACCGACTTCATCGATCCGATGTGCGGCTCGGGCACCATACCGATCGAAGCTGCATTGATCGCATACAATATCGCTCCAGGCAAATTTAGACATTTCACTTTCCAATATTGGGACGATTACGATGAGGAACTTTTTGACAAGATAAAAAAGCAAGCCTTAGAAGACGAAAGAACATCAGGCCCAAAAATCCTCTGCTGGGACAAAGACAGAAAAGCCAACGACATCACGCATGACAACGCAGTCCGTGCCGGTGTAAGGGACTTCCTTGAAATCAAAAGGCAAAATTTCCTTGACACCACTGACTACGAAGACCAGGCGCATATCATCATCAACCCACCTTACGGCGAACGTCTAGAGGATGAGGATGACATGAACGAACTCTATGATGAAATAGGGACCCATCTTAAACACAAATACAATGGCTCCGACGCGTGGATTTTAAGTGCCAATTTAAGAGCGTTGAAATTTGTAGGATTGAGACCATCAAGAAAAATCAAAGTATTCAATGGACCACTAGAATGTAGGTTCAATAAATTTGAATTGTACAAAGGGAGCCGTCGTATGACAGGAAGGCCAAAAGAATAATTTCAATTATCTTACTACTTTCTTGGACTTGTTAATAAGAAACCGGACATCAATTTATACCTCAAACATATATTATTATGGTAAAAAAATTCTCCATTTTGTGTTTACTGGCGATCATTTGTATCGGTTGCAATCTTGATAATGATGGTCCCATCATCTCACTATCTGAAAGTAATTTTTGTGTAGATGCAGGTTCTGATATTCGCTTGACCGTTGAGATTCCAGATGAAGATTTGCTACGGGTCAATATGACTGCACCTGATTTGGATTTTATTACTACGATTGATGCTGCACAATTTGAAGCATCTGACGGTATGATTGAATTTATTTTCACGATAGACTCAAGCACCTCGCCAGACACTTATGTGATGGGCATAGAAGCGATCGATACCAACGACAATGTGAGCACTACTGAAGTGGATATCAAGGTAAATTAAAATTCGAGTTTTCTTAGGAATCACTTCACGAGATAGGAGTGTTCTTAATCGTGTTTTGATACTTTCGTCAAATAAATAGACATCAATTTTTCACTCAATATTTTCGGATCAAATTGAGCGAGGTGCTTGCTGATTTTGGTTTTATATTTTTCTCTTTCGGTGACGTGGCTCATAGATTCCATGGCTGATCTGATTTCCTCAACATTGAATGGATCAACGAGTAAGGCGGCTTCTCCTCCCGCTTCTTTTAGAGAAGAAAGATTTGAAGTAATGACGGGTCGGCCTGCGTACATTGACTCGATTACAGGAATTCCAAATCCTTCAAAAATCGAAGGATAGATCAAGGCAATCGCATTTTTATACAATTCCTTGATGGCGAGATTGTCCATGTTTCCCTTCCAGTCCACAAATCCATCGAGCCCATTTGCGGAAGCATAAGACCTACACGTATCATAGTAACTACCACCCTTCCCTACGACAACCAATTTCTTCCTATCATTCTCCGAAATTGTCTTCATCGCCTTCAATATCGACAATAAGTTCTTCCTCTCAATCACAGAACCTACATACAAAAAATAATTACTCTCAATCTCTGAAGGGCTTATCGGATTGTCAGTATAAAACGGATTGCAGGATTGGTACAGCAAGTTGATTTTTTCATTTGGCGCATGATAATAATCTATGATATCTTGCTTGGTCTGATGACTGATGGCAATGATTTTATCTGACTGTTGTATCGCCTTTTTTGTTTTCAGATTATATCCCACCCGATCAAAAAACGGATATTGCTTTGGATAGCGCTTAAAGATGACATCGTGAATGCTTACGATCGACTTTACCTTCAGTTGATCAATTCCAAAAGGAAGTTCGTTGCTCAGACCATGATAGACATCCAGATCCTTCATCTGCTTCATGATGCCTTTGCTCCTCCAGAAAGAACCACCTCTGCCATTGGGAGTGACAATTGTAACATTGTCCTGATTTAGGAAATACTCAGTTTCAATATTCTTCTCTACACGAGGCGTATAAAGTAAATATTCATGTTCTGGATGGTACTTGATTAAGTTTCTTACGAGTGTTCGACTATAATTACCGAGTCCGGTATTATTGAGAAACAATCGTTTGGCATCGAAACCTATTTTCATGATGTAAAAGTAGGATTATTGTATTAGATAGATGTGTATCATATTATAATAGCCAGCGTTGAATCTTAGCCAATATCTTATGCTAAAATTAGAAAATTTGAACATAAGAGTAATCATATCGTCATTATGTTAAATATTTGATTATAAAATATATCTTGTTGTCAATTATATGAAATTATGATGATATAAATACCTATATTTGCATAAAATCAATATTTTGAACTTACAAGATTTCATATCGGGTACTTATACGAATCAGACTGAATACAAGGCTTTTTCGCCTAATTCAATAAACAAACAATGGGTTATTTCTGATCCAGCGTTGAATAGTTTGCTTTCAGAGGCCAACAGATTGATTGGAGAATTGAATGCCTTTTCTCAAATCATTCCTGATGTGGACTTTTTCATCACCATGCACATCTTAAAAGAGGCCACCATTTCAAGCAAAATTGAAGGAACCAAAACAAACATAGACGAGGCGATTTTAAATGACCAGACGGACATTCAACCAGAGCATCGTGACGATTGGAATGAGGTACAGAATTATGTGAAAGCAATCAATCATTCCATTGAGGAATTGGACAAGCTTCCTATTTCTACAAGATTATTAAGACTGACGCACGAGATACTATTGTCAGGTGTCCGAGGAAAAAACAAAAATCCAGGTCAATTCAGAACGAGTCAGAATTGGATAGGAGCTTCGTTGAAAGATGCGATCTTTATTCCACCCCATCATTCAGAAATTCAAGGAATGATGAATGACTTGGAAAAATTTATTCACAACGAAGGCATCGAAGTCCCTCACTTGATCAGAATTGCCATCATCCATTACCAGTTTGAAACCATCCATCCGTTCTTGGATGGAAACGGACGACTTGGTAGATTGCTTATTACCTTGTATTTGGTGAATAAAAACATATTGACCAAACCATCATTGTACTTGTCTGATTTTTTTGAAAAGAACAAGGCTTATTATTATGACAACTTGATGGCTGTCAGAATTTCCAACAATTTGGAGCAATGGATAAAGTTCTTTTTGGTGGGAGTCATTGAGACTTCCAAAAGCTCTATATATGTGTTTAAAGAAATCATCAAGTTAAAAGCAAGATTGGAAAACGTCCTGATGCCTCAGTTGGGTTCGAAACTTCAAAAAGGGCAATTGCTGGTAAAGCATTTGTACCAAAATCCTATTGTTACTACCAAGGATGTGGCTCCAGCACTCGACGTTTCAATTTCAACAGCAAGTCGATTGATTGGTGATTTTGTCAAGCTAGGTATATTAAAAGAACGCACTGGCTTTCAGCGAAATCGAAAATTTGTTTTTGAAGAATACGTGAATCTCTTTAAATAAAAAGAGAGCATCCTCCTTATGGAAGATACTCTCAGGTCGGTTGATAGTATTACTTAATTCAGGCCTCCTGAAGCTCAGATTTCATTGAGCTAACAATTTTGTGCTGAATGTCGGGAGACGCTGGATTATACTCTGCAAAGCTTCTAGTAAACTTCGCTCTTCCTTGGGACAAGGAACGTAAGGAAGATGAGTATTGGTAAAGTTCAGCCAAAGGCACTTTCGCTTTGATTTTCTGATAGTGCCCTTCCGACTCCATACCTTGGATAATGGCTCTTCTTGTTTGCAAATCCCCCATGACATCTCCCATAACGGAGTCCGAACAAAGGATTTCCAAGTTGTAGATTGGCTCAAGTAATTGGGGTGCAGATTTGTTGAAAGCATTTTTAAAGGCTTGAGCAGAAGCAATCATAAAAGCCATATCATTCGAGTCGACTGGATGCATTTTACCATCGTAAATACTAACCCGGATATTTTGACAATGGGAGCCGGTCAGTGGACCTTCTTCCATCTGTTGCATAATTCCTTTTTTAATCGCATTGATATATTTACTATCGATGGATCCTCCTACAATACACCATTGGAATATCATAAAACCTCCCCATGGCAGTTCTTCCTCGCTGGCAGATCTTACTGACAGATCAGTGGTTGCTGGCATCCCTTGATAGTATGGTTCGATGCGCATATGCACTTCTCCAAACTGTCCCGAACCACCACTTTGTTTTTTGTGCCGGTAGGATTCATTCACCAATTTGGTGATGGTTTCACGATATGGAATTTTTGGTTGTTCAAATTCCATGTTGAGATTGTTTACTTTCTCGATACGGTATTTAATGATATCGAGATGCAATTGTCCTTGGGCATGCAGGATCGTCTGCTTGAGACTGGCAGACTGTTCAATAATCAATGTTGGATCCTCCTCTTCTATTTGATGGAGGGCCTTCATTAATTTTTCCATTTCCCCTTTGCTAGCTGGTTGAACGGCCGACCTAATTCTAGGTCCAGGAAATTCAATTTCTTCGATAGCTACATTTACTCCTTTCGGATGCAAAGTATCATTGGAGTGAGAATTTTTTAGTTTGACCGTTACTCCGATATCACCGGCAATCAATTGCTTAACAGAAGTACGATTTTTCCCTTCTGCAACAAACAACTGATTCAATCTTTCTATGCCGCTGTTTTTGTGATTTACGACATCATCACCAGAATGTAATGTGCCGGAATACACTTTAAAATAGGAGACCATTCCGACCTGCGGTTCAGACAAGGTTTTGTAAATAAAGATTGCTAGGTCGCCTTCTGAATCACACTTCAATGTGGAACCATCTGATAATGGTGCTTCTTTACGATCAGCTGGACTAGGTGCTATATCATTGATAAAGCCCATAATCCTTCCGCTGCCCATATTACGTGTGGAGCTGCATACAAAGAGAGGATAAATCTCTTGATTGGCAAGTGCAATGGTCAAACCTTCTGCCAGTTCCTCTTCAGAAAGAGAGCCTGCTTCAAAAAATTTCTCCATTAAAGTTTCGTCATTCTCGGCAGCTGCTTCTACAAGTGCGTTGTGCATTTCTTGCGCGCGTCCCATCTCTTCTTCTGGAATCGCTTGCTTTTCTGGTTTGCCGCCTTCATCATTGAAGACATACATCACCATCCTTAATGCATCTATGATTGAATTAAATCCGATACCATTACTGGTAGAATATTGAACAGGTATTATCTTATTTCCAAATCGATTTTTTGCCTGCTCCAATGTAGCCTCGAAATCCGCCTTGTCGTGATCCATCTGATTGACAACCAAAATGGTAGGCGTTTTTAATTTTTGTGTGTATTCCCAAAGGATTTCAGTACCGACCTCTACTCCGTTGGCTGCATTTAATAACATGATTGCTGTATCAGCAACTTTCATAGAAGAAACGACTTCTCCTACAAAATCATCTTGACCTGGTGTGTCAAAGATGTTGATTTTAGAATTTTTCCACTTGACGTGCATTAGGCTGCTAAATATCGATATGCCTTTTGTTTGTTCGATATTGGTAAAGTCCGAGACAGTGGATTTCCCTTCTATGCTTCCTCTTCTATTGATCGCACCTGACTCAAACAACATGGTTTCGGCGAAACTGGTTTTACCAGAGCCGGAGTGACCCAAGAGGACCACATTCCGAATGTCTTTTGTTGTTAATGTCATGTTTTGTACATTAATTTGGTGAAGAAATAATTGTTTGCAAGTTAAGCTACAAATAAATTATCATTTTGCCTTAATCAGCTGATATAATTTTTTATACTTAATTATTACTAAAAATCAATCAATTATTTGCCATAGAAACAACAGCCTTACTTTCAGCTAGTTATGCATAATCAAATTATATAATCTGTTTTTTTCAATAAATAGTACCGATTTACATTTTTGATCGATTGGTAATTGAAGACAACAAGCACCCTATTAAGTCTATAACACTTCATTACTTTTTGGTATATTACTACTGATTTGCATATATGCAAATCGGCTCAACAAATCATTTAACGCTAAATCTATTCCTTTGACAAAATTAATCATGTCGCTCATCGTAAGCCTTATTTGCGTAAGCACAATAACTGCACAAAGAACATGTGGCAATGAAGTTTCTGCTCTAAGAGAAGCCGCTGCCTTTCCAAACCAAACCGAAATCAACAAAAAAATATTTAAAGAATGGCGTGCTGAGCGTGAAGCAAGCGGCCGATCTTCTATACCAGTGACCATACCCGTGCACATAGTTGTTGTCCATGGCTTGTTTGACGATGTAGGTCAAGGAAGCAATGTCAGTATGGAAAGAATCAATTCACAGATTCAGGTATTGAATGATGACTTTGCACGAACCAATGCTGATGCTTCCAACACACCTGCTGTATTTGATGCGGCGGGTACGGAAATCAGTTTCTGCTTGGCAACTGTTGATCCAAATGGAAATCCAACCAATGGGGTTACACGATATCCAACTGGAAACGATTTTCAGCAAACAGAAGCTACTATTGTTTCAGAAACCATATGGCCTCCTACCAGGTACATGAATATTTACCTGGCCCCAGAACTTAATGGATTGCTGGGATATGCATCATTACCCAATCCTGGCCAATTGCCGCAGACCAACAATGATGTGGTCAGAGTTTTGACAGGTGCATTTGGTGGTGAAGGATTTGCAACAGCAGCACCTTACGACCTAGGAAGAACTGCGACTCATGAAGTTGGACACTGGTTGGGATTGCGTCACCCTTGGGGAAATGGCGGATGCAATAGCGATGATGGTTTTGATGATACACCGATTCAAGTCCAAGACAACTTCGGTTGTCCCAACCACCCTTCTCCTTCATGCAGCAATGGCGGAGACATGTTCATGAACTATATGGATTATGTCAACGATGATTGCATGAACGCGTTCACGCAAGAGCAGGCTGATTATATGGATTTGATACTTACTGGCACCAGAACAGAATTATTGAATTCAGCAGCAACAGCATGTGTGCCGAGTGGAGCACCGATTGTCACATTGGTAGACAAACAAGATATCCAATGTTCAGGAGATATGTCTGGAAGCATTCAACTGACATCCACTTCGGGTGTACCTCCTTATACTTATAGTCTTAACGGTGGTACGGCGCAGGTGGATGGAATATTTACTAATCTACCAGGAGGAGATCACGAGATTGTGGTTTCTACTTCTGAAGGACTAAGCACAACATATACATTCAATATTGCCGAACCCGATCCATTTGTATTTGATGTAGCCGTGATCGCGGATGCATGTAGTGGTTTGGCAAATGGAATGGCTACAATCGCAACGGAAGGAGGCAATGGAGACATCTCCAGTCTGACCGTTTTTAATAGCACGTACAACAGTGTTCAAAGCAATATTTATTCAGAAACATTTACCAATGGAATGCCAGCAGACTGGACCATTGATGGTGCGTGGGAAGTGGGAACAAGTGAAGAGCTTGCGAGTGCATACTGGCCTATTCCAGCGAAAGACAACTGCCTTGTTTACAATGATGATGCACTTGGACCAAACGATATAAGTGACGGTTCGGTAACAACGCCTATAATTAATCTTAATGGAGCTACTGCTTTTACAGTTAGTTTTGATGGTTACTATGTCAATGGGGGATTTGCTGACTTTTTTGAATCAGCAGTTGTCAACATAAGCATGGACGAAGGAATGACTTGGGACGAAGTAGGCCCATTGGTAGGTTCAGCAGATTGGGTTAGGTATTCGTTTGATATTACAGATTATCCTGCTGCGACCATAAGAATGCGTTTTGATTATAGTGATGGTGGTGGATGGAATTTTGGACTCGCATTGGACAACATTGACGTTGCGCCGAGTGGAATTGGCACATTTGAAAACCTTACTGCGGGTGTCTATAATGTACTTGCCGTTGATCGTGAAAATTGTGAATACAATACAACATTTGAAGTTTTGGATTCTGATCCGATTACCATCAATGATGTTGAAGTGACTATGCCGAGTTGTGATGGATTGGGAGAAATCAATGTTTCAGCCGCTTCCGCAAATGGTATAGAATCGTATGAATTGAATGGCGTGACCAATACAACAGGACAATTCGAAATAACTGGAATTGGCAATTACACGGTATCCGTTATTGATGCATCTGGATGCGTAACAGAAACAGTAGTGGTTGTTGATATGCAAGCAGGTATTTCACTGAATACAAATTCTATCAACCACATATCTTGCAATGGTGGCTCGGATGGAAGCATCTCTCTTGACGTAGCGGGCGCACAAGGAGCCATGACCATTTTATTAAATGGAGTTGAAGTACAGGGAACAGACTTCACGGAACTAGAAGCAGGAGATTATGAGATTGCAGTGAGCGACACGGAAGGCTGTGCTGCAAGTGTGATTGTGACCATAATAGAACCAACAGCGCTCAATGTATCGGGAGTCACTACTGGTGTAGGTTGTAATTCTTTGGGTTCCATTGAATTTACAACTACAGGAGGTACACCACCCTACATGTATAGTCTTGACAATGCCAATTTTGAATCGATTGACGGATATTTTGACATTTCTGGAGGTATTTATCCAGTCACATGTAGAGATGCAAATGGATGCTCTGGTCTTGTTAATTTCATAATAGGAGAAGACTTTTTAGATGTTACGATCAACGAAAACGTTGTAGAATGTGCTGAACAGGTCTATTTGGTTGAATTATGCACAGATGACAATACCATGATTGAATGGAATATTTTTGATGCTCAAGGCGAAATGATTTTATCACCAGGCAATGGAGATTGTGTCATGATTGATTTGGGCCCATTCCTAAGTGCCACCAACGACAACTATTCTTACACAATAGAAGCAACCAGTGATGATGGATGTAGCATTCAACAAAATTTTGTTGCTTTTCAGACCACCACATTAGACAACAACTTATTCGACAACATCCTTCTTTGCGAAGGCGAGCAACTTACCTTTGCCATTGACAACGAAGATGACTTTCAAAGTATCGAAGTAGTCGATTCAAATGGAAATAACCCAACAGGCCCTTCCGGAGAAATTATTTTGGAAGCTGGTAATACTTATACCTTCATCACTACAGATATGAGAGGTTGTACTGATAGTTTCGAGTCTACGGTTCAAGAAGCAGAGACACCAATAGTGACTGTTGTGGACCAAACGGATGCAACAGATAGTGCAGGGGGAACTGTTACGTTAGAAGGCTCTGGGGGTACAGGCGAATATACCTTCATGGTCAATGGCATAGAAAACACAACAGGAATGTTTGACAATCTATCTGCTGACGACCACATCGCTTTCATTACTGATAGCAATGGCTGTACAAGTGAGACCATTTTTACCATCAACCTTGAAACAGCGACAGAAGACATCGTATTGAGTTCATCTATTTCACTTTACCCTAACCCGGTGAGTGCAGATTTATTTGTTTCCCTTGAAGGAAATGAATTGATCGAAGAACTTTGGATTTACAGTACTGATGGAAGAGAAGTAAAACACCTAATCACAGCTGGGCAACAACTTGAAATCAATGTGAGCGACATCGAAAGTGGGCTTTACATTCTTTCGGTAAGGGCTGGAGAGAAAGTTGGATATAGAAAATTCTTAAGACTATAGTAATGGTCGTATAGACAATAAAAAAGAGGAGAAAGTTGATAGTAACTTTCTCCTCTTTTTTTATTCCTGAATTTTCTGGAATCGATTGTTTCTTATAACATTCTTTAGTCTACCTGAATGATTGCCTTGATATCTGTAATTTGTTCGTGGCATTGAATTTCGAAGATATCGGTATACCCCAATTGATCTACCACATCGCAATCTGTATCTGAGTCAAACATATCTACACCAATTTCTTTGGTAACAAAACTGTAGCCTTCAGGAATCATAAACCGAAGGTAATACATACCCGGCTCAACAGGGGCAAATCGATAGCCTCGCCAATCAGGTACGTGTCCTTGCTCCATCATTTCATCAGTGGCTGCATCAATGAGTTGCACATCGTAATTGGAAAATATAATATCGGCAGGATCGTAAATACCGTTTGGATTGTCTGGGTAATCCAAATACACTGCAGGTTGAATCATGGTAGTATCTGCATTCCATACTTCCTCGCAATCGGGTTTTATCGGAGCTACGTATTCTGGAACGCAGCTGTAAAAAGTTGAAACAAATAATGTAACGCTAATAAAAAATAATATCCTCGACATATCTAATGGGTCCTATTCTATTGATTGTATGGCTTATTAGACGCAAAATTATTGCCTAGGTATCTGCTGAGCGAATTTATATATTGAATTGACAAATACTTTACAGAAGCGCAACAGATATTTACATAAACACTACTCGAACAGGATAAAAGAGATGATTTCGTTGCTCTTTATAGTCTACCAGTTAGAAACTGGAATTCTTCGATGTGCTTAATAGGGTGTAAGCTTTAATGATTTCGTCTAATAATAAGACGGGTGATTCTTGAAAAGGAGGCTTATGAAATTTGTTAAAATTAAAACAAGCGAACTTGCTTATTTTCAATGACAACAAGCGCTCTGTTTATTCGATATCCAGCACGCCAAAATCCGCACCAGCCTCTCTGCTTTTGTTGAACACCTCCGCTGTTTCAATCAAGGTATTTACAGCTGGTCGGTATTCAAGACCCAGTAGTCTTTGTGCTTTGCTTCCATCGTAATTGGATATGGCATTGAGCACTTGTAATTGTTGCGAAGAGAAAGGAAGTGAAAAAGGAAGTTTTTCAAGCAGGCGTGTCCCAGAAGTCATCATCCAATGCAAGGTCTTGGTCAATGGCTTGGTGGGAATCGTAGCATCGATCTTCTCTGCGATAATTGTAAACATTTTTTTGTAAGAAATATTCTCAGCGTTCAACAAGAATCTTTCGTTTACCACATCTTCTTTCATCGCAAGAATGGCAGCTTGAGCAACATCTCTTACATCCACTACTCCGTTGCTACCCATTGGGTAAAAATTATGACCCCGCTCGACTTCTTTATAAATGGCTGGCGTTGTATTGTGCCAATACCCTGCTCCCATGATCAAGGATGGATTCAAAATCACCACCGGCAATCCTTCGGCAGATGCTCTCCACACTTCTAGCTCTCCCAAATATTTGGACTTACCATAATCAGAATTCAATGGACTTTCTACCCAGTCGGTATCTTCGGTAACAGCCACTCCATCCCCAGCTCTGCCCATCGCTGCAATCGAACTAAAATGCACAAACTTCTTAATATTAGTACGGAGTGCAATGTTCACCAAGTCTCTTACCATATTCACATTGCAGTTGTAAACGGCATCTTTGTCTTTCCCTTTAAAATTCACAATAGCAGCGGCGTGAATAACAACATCCACATCTTGCATCACCTCTTCCAATACATCAAGATCTTCAAGACTCGCTTCTACCCAATTGATCTTATCTGCCACATCTTGGACCAGAGACAACTTGGAACTTGATCTCTTGATCGCCGTAATATTATGATAACCTTGGGCAATTAAACTACGGGCAATATAAGAGCCAGTAAATCCTGTGGCGCCTGTGAGTAGTATTTTTGTTGCAGTGGTCAATGCTTGTTGTTTCGTGAAACAGATAACTATAATATGGAACAGTAAGGTAGGGAAAAAGTTGGCTTTTATCTATGGCAAGTCAACTGTCCTTGCATTTTTTAATTGGTAAAGGCGAAGGATACATTAGGAGGTACTATTACAAATAAAAAGAATGCTTACATTAAAAAAGCCTTGCACTCCATTTGAGTACAAGGCTTTGTATTTTTTTCTGAAAGTAAAATCTAGCTAAGCAACTTTGCCATTGTAGCACCGATTTCTGCTGGAGAGCTTACCACTGTAAGTCCACATTCTTCCATGATTTTCATTTTTGCTTCTGCGGTATCTTCTGCACCACCGATGATGGCACCCGCGTGTCCCATGGTTCTTCCTTTCGGAGCAGTCTGTCCTGCGATGAAACCAACCACTGGTTTGGTACCGTTTTCTTTGATCCATCTTGCAGCATCTGCTTCCATTGGACCACCGATCTCACCGATCATGATGATACCATCTGTATCAGGATCTTCCATCAACAACTTTACAGCATCCAAAGTCGTGGTTCCGATGATTGGATCTCCTCCGATTCCGATACAAGTTGATTGACCCATTCCTGCTTTGGTTACTTGGTCAACAGCTTCATATGTCAATGTCCCTGATCTAGAAACGATCCCAATTCTACCTGGGTTATGAATGAAGCCTGGCATGATTCCTACTTTTGCTTCACCTGGAGTCATTACTCCTGGGCAGTTAGGTCCTACCAATCTTACATCTTTGTCTTTGATGTATTCTGCTACTTGTACCATGTCCTGTACAGGGATTCCTTCTGTGATACAAATGATCACTCCGATACCTGCATCTGCTGCTTCCATAATGGCATCTGCAGCAAATCTTGGCGGAACAAAAATGATGGATACATTACCACCTGTTTTTGCAACAGCTTCTTGTACTGTATTGAATACTGGCTTATCAAGGTGAGTCTGTCCACCTTTACCTGGAGTTACACCTCCTACTACTTGGGTTCCATATTCAATCATCTGACCTGAGTGGAATGTTCCCTCAGTTCCTGTGAATCCTTGAACTAGTATTTTTGAGTCTTTGTTTACTAAAACGCTCATTCTTAATCTTGGTTATCTTGGTTTTGAATTACTATTATTTCTTCGTTGTCTTTATGGAAAAGAAATTTCTCTCGCGCAAACTTTGCCTTGTTGTTTTCAAGTTCGAGTTTGTCTTTGATGGCGATATCTAATTTCTCTGCATAACTTGCTTTCTCTGCTTCTAACTTATTGACAGTCTTAGAAAGCTTGTACTGTGTAGCAAAACTGTGAGAATCAAAAATTGCAAGCCACAACACAAAAGCTGTTGCCGCAATGGTGTATTTATTGATTCGACTTAATGTGCTAAACTGAGTTTTCAATTTGCTAAAATACTCTGAGACCATAAGTTTGTTTTCTTGCCACAAAATTAAGAAATTTTGTGTGCCCTCATGTCTTAAAATGACTAAACATGACAAAATTTCGTCATGTTTAGTCATAAAAGCAGTAAAAACCTTAGAAAAACGGCTGTTTAGGATTTAAACAGGTCCTTCCCTGGGTAATATGCTTGATCAGCCAACTCTTCTTCAATTCTTAAAAGTTGGTTGTATTTGGCAATTCTATCGCTTCTTGAAGCAGAGCCCGTCTTGATCTGACCTGTATTTAAGGCCACAGCAAGATCGGCGATGGTTGTATCTTCTGTCTCTCCAGATCTGTGACTCATCACGGATGTAAATCCATTTCTGTGTGCCATCTGTACTGCATCAATGGTCTCAGAAAGAGATCCTATTTGGTTTACCTTGATCAAGATACTGTTGGCAGCTTCCGTACGAATTCCTTTTTCAAGACGCTCAGTATTGGTAACGAACAAGTCATCACCTACCAATTGACATCTGTCGCCTACTGCGGCAGTCAGCTTGGACCATGCATCCCAATCGTCTTCATCAAGACCATCTTCGATACTTGCGATTGGATAATTATCTACCCATTCTTTCCAGTATCCAACCATGTCATCACTGGTCAACTTGTCTCCTGTTGAAGAAGCAAAGTGGTATACTTTTTCTTCTGCATTGTAAAACTCAGAAGCTGCAGCATCCATGGCAATCATCATGTCTTCACCAGGTCTATACCCTGCTGCTTCGATGGCTTGTAGTACTGTTTCGATGGCTTCTTTGTTAGATTTTATATTTGGTGCAAATCCACCTTCGTCACCAACGTTGGTCGAGTAACCTTTGTCTTTCAATACTTTCTTCAAGTGGTGGAAAGTCTCTACACCCATTCTAAGTCCTTCACTAAAGGTGTTGGCTCCTATTGGCATGATCATAAACTCCTGGAAGTCGATGCTATTGTCAGCGTGAGATCCACCATTGATGATGTTCATCATTGGTACTGGAAGGATATGTGCATTTACACCACCGACATATCTATACAATGATTGTCCTGACTCTTCTGCGGCAGCTTTTGCGCAAGCGAGAGAAACCGCCAAAATTGCATTGGCTCCCAACTTGGCTTTGTTGTGTGTACCGTCGATCTCATTCATCAAGGCATCGATACTGATTTGATCGTGTACCAATTCACCGATAAGGTGCTCGCGGATTATATCTTCAACATTTGCGCAAGCGTTACGAACACCCTTACCTAAATATCTTGACTTATCACCGTCTCTCAATTCAACCGCTTCATACTTTCCTGTTGATGCTCCAGATGGAACCGCAGCCAAACCAGAAAATCCGTTGGAAGTAATGACTTCCACTTCGACAGTGGGGTTTCCTCTAGAGTCTAATATCTCTCTCGCGATGATTTCAGTAATAATGCTCATTAGTTTTTACTTTGTTTTATCATATTGACAAAATCGTCAAATAAATATCTAGAATCATGTGGCCCTGGCGATGATTCTGGGTGGTATTGTACAGACATAGCTGGCTTGCCTTTCACTTTTATCCCCTCGATGGTATCATCGTTAAGATTAACGTGTGTAATTTCAACTTTGTCTGCATTGTTTCTTATATCATCAGCGTCTACTCCAAAACCGTGGTTCTGGCTTGTGATTTCTGATCTCTTGGTTGTTAGGTTGATCACAGGATGATTGATTCCTCTGTGACCATTGTGCATTTTATATGTTTTGATATCAACAGAACGTGCCAGCAATTGGTGCCCAAGACAGATTCCAAAAACGGGTGCATCTATGTCTAGGATTTTCTTGATGGTATCAACTGCGTAATCCATGGCTCCAGGATCGCCTGGACCATTGGATAGGAAGTATCCATCAGGATTGAAAGCCTTCAATGTTTCAAAATCTGTTTTTGCTGGAAATACTTTTATGTAGCAACCACGTTCATCCATGCAGCGCAAGATGTTTTGTTTGATTCCAAAATCGAGTGCTGCAATTTTAATCTCAGCATCAGGATTTCCAAATTCGTAGGCTGTCTGTGTAGAAACCTGTGAGGCCAACTCCAGACCTTCCATAGAAGGTACTTTGGCAAGCTTGGCTTTCAACTCATCAATATCTAGAATCTCCGAAGAGATGATGCAGTTCATCGCTCCTTTGTCTCTGATATATTTTACTAGCGAACGCGTATCGATCTGGTGGATGACGACGATATTATTGGATTCAAAATACTCTTGAATATCTGCATCAGCCATTTGGCGAGAGAACTTGGTCGTAAAATTCTTGCATACGAGACCTGCGATCTGCATTTTGTTTGATTCAGTGTCTGCGTCTGCGGTCCCATAGTTACCGATGTGGGCATTGGTGGTGATCATCACCTGACCAAAATAAGAGGGATCGGTGAAGATTTCCTGATAACCCGTCATACCGGTGTTGTAGCAGATTTCACCTGTGGTAGTTCCTTTTTTACCAGCGGCCAATCCGTGAAAAACAGTTCCATCTTCAAGCACCAAAATGGCAGGATTTGTGTCAGCTTTTGTCATCTCATTTTAGATTTGCACAAATATAAAATAGTTATATATAAATCATACATATAGGAATATAAAATCAACAAATGTTGGGCTTTCAAGCGAAAGCGGGGGTGAAAATGTAATTTGAGGCTCACAAATCGTCAATTTATTGTCATTTAAACTACAATTAGACATCCTGTAGGGTTTTTGTTGGAAAAAAGTAGACTCCTCGTAGTGGCGTGGCCAAATTTCGCTGTCTTAATAGTACACACACTAAAAAGACTAAATTCATATGTTACCAGCAAGAGTAGAAAGCAAAGTTGAGAAGTTGATGAAAAAGGCACACAAGATTCTTAAAGAATGGATCGTTGAGCCGCAATCGACACAATACCAATTACAGAGAATTCCGATTATCGTCAAGAAGTAGAAAAACAAAAGCCATCTGAAGAACTCAGACAGCTTTTGTAGGATTGATTTTTAATAGTACCCGCTATAAAAATCAAAATTGAGAAAGTTGTTCTATACTTCGCTTGTCTACAGCAAAATGACATGAGACAAACGATTCATATTTTCAAAAAAGATTTATAGCAGAAATTTATTTCTGCTTTTTTTATGCTCTTCCTTGAAATGAGTAATTGTTTTGTTCTTGGCTTTCTATCACTTCCGATGTCTGCGATTCTTCTAGCTCGTAAACTTCTGGTGATATGCTTATAATCTTTTCATCTTTCACCACATGCCCAAATTCTGTCTTGGCAGATACCGCAATGACTGCGGATTCTTGAAATGTAATTCTAAAATTGTTGGACATTGCTCCCGTAGACCAATCATAAACTGGACCATCAGGCACGTCAAAATCCACCATTTGCGCTTGGCAAGCATCAATATCTTCTCCTAAAGTCAAATAATTCAATTGGTAATTGGTACTGACTTTCTCCCCATTGACTTTTTGCTGCACCACAGTATAAGTGCCTGCTTTTGACTGCTCAAAGTCTTTGATGGTCAATGAAGGACCCTCCCCTACTTTGGTAGTTCCTTTCCACCATGTTTGATGCACCGTAACATAGCTGTCACCCGCCATCATCGTAACTGTCTGTCCATGAATTATGGTTGCTTCTGTAATAGCAAGCACTACTCCATCTGACTCCATACTGGGTTGGTTGGTCGCAGAAGCTGATTGCATCAGCCCAAGGCTAGCAAGCAAAAGAAACATTTTTATTTTTAAGGTCGAAACGTACATCTTTAGTGATTTTAGAAATAATCAATAAAGTGTGTTGAGGATTCAAAACTGATCGGTTAGGTCAGCATACAAATATAATCTTGCCAGTAAAGATTCTTATCGTTTAGAATCGAATTGTAAATTGGTTTACAAGAAAAACGGGTCCCGTAGATGTGTTGTAGTGTGCTTGTAGAATTGGTGATAAAAACGATGCGTTGTTGGTCCCTATTTTTCCGCCTTTCGGCAAATGTATATTTGTGATTGATCTACCCTTTCTGATTATTGGCCTTTCGGCAAATGGGTATTCGCTTGAGCATGCTACGTGTTGTGTCGTCTTTTCGACAAATGTCAATGGACACTCCTAGTACTGTTTATAGGTTTTAGCCTTTCGGCAAATGTCTATGTTGCAATCAAACGAGTTTTATTTCCATTATAATTTTTCATTTTTTTTCGCTATATTTAGACAAGGGCAATGCTGAATAAGCGAAAGCGTAGGTTAGAATAAAAGATTTTAAAACCTAAAAAATTCAATGTGTTATGATGAATCAAAAAGTACATGAGATCATGAATCCTAGCCCTGAAGTCACCAATCCCAATAAAGATCTAGCAGAGATTTCATACGAAATGCTAAACAAAGGTTTGAACCAACTTCCTGTTGTAGACAATGGCAATCTTGTAGGTATCCTGACCACCTATGATATGTGGAAACAATACGAAAACAAAACCACGGTAGCGGGACTTACTGTTGGCGAAGTCATGAATAGAAAAATTGTCAAGATTGATCCCAACGATAAAATAGGAACTGCAGCTGAGCTTTTCGCAGATGGAAGATTTAAAACGATTCCTGTTGTTGCAGATACTGGTGAATTAAAAGGCACCATTACTGCATTTGATATCATCAAGAAAGTCTTTAATTCGGAGTACAATACAGCCATATTATTCAAAGAAAAATTCAGCGAAAAATAAGGCGACTACTCAAGAGTTCAATATTGCCAAATTCAACATATCTTTAAGCGAAAAGAATAGCAAAGTTGAATGGTGTTTAAAGTATCAGTTTCTTCAATCTATACATGTTCTCTTGAAAGAGCCTTTAAGACTCCTATGCTTTGCGATGTGCGGAAAGTTCACACGGGTTTTGGTTTCATGCCGAAGGTCAGCCATACTAGCGAAGATGAAAATTGGGGTCAAGTTGGTTCCAGTAAAAAAATACATGTAAAATCGTCATTGACTCAGAAAGGAGGTTTTGCTTCCATGGATAAGATCCTTGAAAGAAAAGAGAATCAATATTGGAAGATTCAAGTTGACGAATTTCAATCTTGGATGGCCGGCTTTCACAAATTTGTTGGTGAATGGAAAACAACAGAACAAGAACCCAACAAAATTCTTGTTGAATATTCTTATTCGCTGCATTCTAATAAGCCAATTTACTATCTCCTCAATTGGATCTTCGCCAAGACATTCTGGAAAATATACATGAAACGGGTTTTAAGAAACATTGAGGTTATGGCTTATGAGAAAGAGCCTTATATGTATCCGTAAGCCCTAGCGTGCTGATTGCTCAAAATCTTATAGCAGCCTTTGTACTAAATAAACAACTCTATTCTAGATTAAAACTTCACAAAGAAGCATTTCTATATGCCATGGCGACAACTCACTCAACAACTATCTTAGCGGTATACACAGATAAATCCCTATTATCATCTGGAATGAATTCAAGAAAATACATGCCCGATGGAAACTGATTTACAAAGAGTGTTTGGGTCAAAGATTGGTTCTTTTCTTGAATCAGTACCTCCCCGGCTAGATTGTACAATAAGATTGTTCCTCTCTTTCCTTCTGGAAGATTGATGGTTACAAACTCATTGGATGGATTGGGATACACATCGAGATCTTTTCTATAATAAACCAACTCGCCAAACATGGTGGTGATGGATGGATTGCACTTTTCTTCATCGTCTACTCGGAATCTGGGATAGTTGGGGAAATTTCCTAAGGTAGAAATCCAGGGTAATTCTAAACCACGTTGTCTAAAGTCACAAGCCAAGCCTTTTTCATCTGGTTTATTGATAAAGTGATAATAACTTGAACTACTCCCTGGGGCAATATATATTCTACAATCTGGAGCTAGTTTAGATACTGAAAAGGTCGTTGCAAACGGATTAGAAATCCCATCCCAAGTGTCAATCAACATGGTCGCCTGATCCACATTTTCTTCCCAGATATCTGTTTGGAACAATGAATCATTTAAGGATGAATAAAGAAATTGACCAGAAGGAGAGAATTCCAATGATATTAAACCAAACTCACAGAATATAGGATATAATCTTCGATCGCTTAGTAAACCCGTGTCTCTATCAAAGTCAAAGAGAAATATACCTTGCCTGCTATTATTAAAGGCAAACAATCTCCCATCTGTGGAGAAAGTAGACATGCCTGGTGAGGCTGTTAAAAAATCTACAGTAAGTAAGACTTCTTGTTCATAAATCAGATTAATGCCCTCTTCATTCAATAAAAAAGTATAAACCTTGCCATCTTCTGCAGGCTGGAGAATCCAATAATCTTTTTTATTGCTGTGCTCGATGGCATTCAAAAAAGACACGGCAAAGTCTATCGAATCAATAATTACTTCATTTTTTACTGTTACATCTCCATAGCCCTCATTCAGGCTTAGGTCTATATAAGAGTATTGTATGGTTGTCTGTTTTACTATGCCTTCCGGTTTAATCTCAGGAAGTTTCGTTACCAGATAATAACCTAAACTGTCAGCTGGATCTGGCAATGCAATAATGTCTTGTCTTCCAGGAAATCCATTTTCGCAATCACCATCCCAAAGTGTTTGAAAAAATTCACCATCATTGATGCCTTCTCCATTGGGCATGATGCGATGTAGCCTATCGGCTACAGCGCAGCCATTGGAATAAAACAATAAATTACCCTCTCGGTCGCAAATCAAGGCATTGTTGCGGTCATATTGCAGAATGCTTGTTCCTATTTCTACCATTGAATCATGGTTGTTAAAATCAAACAAATTTGTTTCAAACCCTGGCATAGGATCCGATTGATTTGCAGAAAACCATATATAATCTCTTTTGTCTTGGGCTTGAAGATTTATGGCTATGTAGCTAAGGAAGAAAATTAAAATTGTTCTCATATAAATATTTAAAGGTGAGGAGCACAGGCTCCTCACCAATTTATTTATTGTTTGATGATTTTTTTAGTATCAATATCACCATTTAACTTTACTAATTGTAAGATATAAATTCCAGGCGAAGCATTTTCTAATGATATGGTCATGTTGTCGTTTAGATCACTTGTTTCATAAAGTACGGCTCCGTCAATTTTTCTAATTATTATATTTTGATATTTCGCATTATCAAAAGATATGTTGAACTGCCCAAAAAATGGATTAGGATTGACAACAACCTCTTTAATAATTTTGTTTTCTTCACTTTCAGATCTAGAAGAAATTCGTCCACCTGCACAATCAGAGGAATCTTGAATGGCAATATCTTGCATATGAGAAAGTATCGCTCTTGCAGCTGCTACAGGATTTCCATATTCATCCAAACACAAGGATGCAGTGTTTATTAATAAATTTTTATTCTGTTCTGAAATTTCGTTATTTAGTAGTAGTTTTAGATTTTGCATGAAAACAAATTTCCAGACTTGAACTATCTCCTTAGTACAAATTACATTTCTTGTTTGATTTTTGATTACTTGGATGATTTGTGCTTTTCTATTTTTTATTTGAATCATTCTAGCAGAAATTTCTTGTTGCAAGGACACAATTTCTTGTTCGATTGACCTAGAGCCATCATAGGTCAAATACAATTCCTTTAAGCGATTAATTTTAGGTGACAATGCTTCAGACTGCACTCTTTCTACTCTAAGAGATTTAATTAACCGAACTTCTAAATCAATCAATTTTATAAGCCCACAATCATCTAGTTGATCAACAAATGACCTAAAGCAACTTGGCCAATTTGAGACTGGAACGTCTGCTTTATAATGCCTAATAAGATTATACATAAATATCCAATACTCATTAAAATGAATATCATTATTTTTTAAAGTATTCATTCTTTGTATTAACTGACAAAGTGCCGTGGGGTTATTTTGATAAAAATTATTAGATCCCCCAATTGAACCAGTACAAAATTCAGAAGAATTTCCGTCATCTGCAAATACAAAAAAGCCCGTAGTGAAATCTGTTGGTTCAAATTGACTATTAACATTAGAATCATAACGGAACCTATCAAAATCAAAAATAGGCAAATCACTAAATGCCTCTCCTGAAAAAATATTTCCTTGATGAGATTGAATACCAATAGCAGAACTTACATAAAGATCTGCTTGACTGCAATCAGTAAAAACATTGGTTTGAATAGTTAAATCCATTGATGCACCTTCGGTAACTAATCCACTTACTGCTCCATCATATTCATTACAAATAATATCAGTATGTGGAGAATTATTACAATTTATTCCTGTCACTGCCCCACCAATAATCAAATTCTGAAATACCTCCAAATCATCACATGATTGCATATCGATTCCGGCATCCGCTGCATCTATGTATAAAGTATTATTATGAATTCCACTCCCTAACATATTTGTTAGTGCAATTCCAGTATTGGTATTGCCACAGTCAATAATATTCCCATGAATATCACCTGAATGATAGTATCCACTGATTCCGTGCACATTTTCAACATCAATAATGTTGCCTATAATTCCACCACTTGAAAATGAGGTTGAGATTCCGCGGTTCTCAACATATAGGGTATTTGTCAACACAGCTGATGCGCCTGTATTCATTAGTAAAATTCCTTCTGAGCATGATTCTGTTTGTCCTATTATATTGTCTCTGATATTGAACATTCCTGTTGTCCCTGTTATTGATCGAATATCGTCATCAAAAATATTTTCATGAATGTCTGAATACCCCGTAGTATTTAACGAGATACTAAATAAACTTGTCTCAAAAATATTGTTTGTAATATTTACACCATCTCCTTCAGAATATATACCTACTGTATTATCATAAAATTCATTATAGGCTATATTAGCCGAGCCACTTAAAACCCTAATTCCATAGTTGTTGTTATTAAAGATATTTGGAAATTCCCCTGTAGGTTTTGTGTATATAGAAATGAATGCACCTCCATTCACCAAGATGCCGTTTCCATTGTTTGTAAAAGTATTATCTTCAAATCCACTGTGAGTTATATCATCGTTGATCTCTATAGCAGATTCTGAGCAATTTGTAAAGTTATTATTTATAACAACCATATGTGCATTCCCATCGACAGTTACAGCCGTATTTGTATTTGTGAAGGATGTGCCTTTTAGATTTAGTTCTGCCCCGTTTTCAAGAATAACTGGATAAGAAACATTTGAAAAATCACAATCAATCAAATTAAGTTTGGCTCCTGATCTAACAATGATTGAACCCCAATCTGATCCACATGTATGAAATTTTACATTTCTAAAAAGCGCTTCATTGCCAGGTTCAATAATTATATTGGAATTTTCTCCCATGTAGAAATTACTTTGAAAATCATCGTCAAAAACACAAATATCACCATCAACAGTCAATACTCCATCCATATTTAGATCGAAGCCATTTATTGAAGTTTGACAAGATGAAAGGAAGAAATTATGAATTACGAAATCAAAAACTGTTGCACCAGCTATCGAATGATTCCCAGGAGTTAATGTATTAACAAAGTCACTTTCATTTGGAAGAAAGAAATCGTTGTCTACATTTAATTGGATTGGGTTGTTAGTATCTGTAATGTTTGTAATTGTATAATTTATTTCATCTAAATTGTCTTGTGGTGGAGCAAAAGTGTCAGCAAATTTTAAATGTACATTATAGCAGTAAGATCCTATGTCGCTATTTGTACTTGTAGAAAAATCTAGGATTCCTGTAATAAAAGTGAAGTCTCCATTATTAAAAGTAGTCCATTGGGATATAGAAGGAGAATTTGGAGGGAGGGCAACGACTTCAAAATCATTGGTCCTAAAACTATAAAATACTTCATACTCATTCTGATTAGGGAGTACAATATCAAAAGAGAGTTCTAGAATATTGTCATCATTATAGCATTCGTTAGATAAAGTACCAGTAGGTAGACTTGCTGTAAAACCTTTTTCTGTGAGATCATCAACATCATTATTTAGGAAATCTTGATGAATCGTAATGGAAGTTGGTGGAATTGTTGAGCAAGGTTGAAATTGACTATATACACTGCTAGTTAACGCGAATGTATACAAACAAATTAAGAAAATTTTACTCTTGAAAAATACAGTTTCGACAGTTGAAGATAATCGAGCATTCAATTTTTTTGATTTCATTAGAATTGTTTTATATGATTGTTAAATTTTTAAGATAGTTCTTTCAATAAAAAAACTAATTAACCTTTGAAAATTAATTTGTAGAATCTATTCATTTGTCTCATAATTGTCATGATAAATTTATAAACGTGCATACTAGCCAAGTTTTGATTAAGTAAAGCATGGTTATTTTCAAATACTTAGAGTAATTCTAATTTAAAATTTTCTAAAGCTTTCAACTATATCCTATCCGCCTACTTCAAGAACAATCACTCAACAACTATCTTAGCGGTATACACCAATAAATCCCTATCTGGAATGAATTCAAGAAAATACATGCCCGATGGAAACTGATTCACAAAGAGTGTTTGGGTCAAAGATTGGTTCTTTTCTTGAATCAGTATCTCTCCAGAAAGATTGTACAATAAGATTGTTCCTCTCTTTCCTTCTGGAAGATTGATGGTTACAAACTCATTGGATGGATTGGGATACACATCGAGATCTTTTCTATAATAAACTGGCTCTCCAAACATCGTGGTGATGGATGGATTGCATTTTTCTTCATCGTCTACTCGAAATCTGGGATAGTTGGGGAAATTTCCTACATTGGATATCCAAGGCAACTCCAAACCTCTTTGTCTAAAATCACAGGCATGTCCCTTTTCATCTGGCTTGTTGATAAAGTGATAGTAACGAGAACTACTGCCAGGTGCAATATAAATTCTACAATCAGGAGCCAACTTGGCTACTGAAAATGTCGATGGAAATGGATCGGAAACCCCTGCCCAAGTATCGATCAATAAAGTTGCTTCATCAACATTTTCTTCCCATATATCTGTTTGAAACAATGAATCTGTTAGGGACGAATATAAAAATTGACCAGAAGGGGAGAATTCCATTGAGATTAAACCAAATTCACAGAATATAGGATATAATCTTTGATTGCTTAGTAAACCCGTATCTCTGTCAAAGTCAAAGAGAAATATACCTTGTCTGCTATTATTAAAGGCAAACATTCTCCCATCTGTAGAGAAGGTAGACATGCCTGCTGAGGCTGTTAGAAAATCTACTGCAGGTGAGACTTCCTGCTCATAAACTAGGTTAATGCCTTCTTCATTCAATAAAAAAGTATAGACCTTGCTATTTTCTGCAGGCTGGAGAATCCAATAATCCTTTTTATTGATGTGCTCGATGGCATTCAGACAAGAAACGGCAAAGTCTATCGAATCGATAATAACTTCATTTTTTACTGTAACATCTCCATAGCCCTCATTTAGACTCAAGTCTATATAAGAGTATTGTATGATTGTCTGCTTTACTAAACCTTCCTGGTTGATTTCAGGAAGTTTGGTTACCAGATAATAACCTAGACTATCGTTCGGGTCGGGCAATGCAATAATGTCTTGTCTTCCAGGAAACCCATTTTCACAATCCCCTTCCCAAAGTGTTTGAAAAAATTCACCATCGTTGATGCCTTCTCCATTGGGCATGATGCGATGCAATCTATCTGCAACGGCACAGCCGTTGGAATAAAACAATAAATTACCCTCTCGGTCACAAATCAATGCATTGTTTCGGTTATATCGCAGAATACTGGTTCCGATTTCAACAATGGAATCCTGGTTGTTAAAATCAAACAGATTGGTTTCAAACCCAGGTGCGGGATCCGTCTGACCCGCAGAAAACCATATATAATCTCTTTTGTCTTGTGCTTGGAGGTTTATGGCTATGCAAGCAAGGAAGAAAATTAAAATTGTTCTCATATAAATTTTTAAAGGTGAGGAGACTGTGCTCTTTCAAGAACCTTTATTTATCACTTGATGACGTAAGATAAACATTCAATTGATGCTTTATAAAATTTAGAAGAGATGTTGTCGTGAAGAACAGTGGATATTTGCAACTATGTTTTTATCTATCAATTTTTTCTAATTCTATAAATTAAGTAGAAATATAGATTCATTTTGAAGAGACACCTGATATCTATGGTGTTAAAGAGAGCTTAATTTTATTTTTCTATCATAAAGTAAAAAGTTAACTTCATAAATTCATCTTCAGGGTTTGCATCAATACCCTAAACGCCTGCTTTAATATAATAAGACATGAAAAAAACATTGGCAATAATAATTATCTCTGCGGTTACAGTGATAAATGCATTCAGTCAAGTGCTTGAAACAAAAAACTGGTGCTTGTCCCGTTGTGATATGGTGGGTGACGAAAAAATAAATACGGAATTGGTTCACTTGCAAATGAAAAACGATTCGATACTTAAATTGACCAACTTAGACTCTGTAAAAAGGATACCTTTAAGGATCGGCATCATTCAAGAAGATGCAATGGATGTTGAGGTGAAAGAACTCATTGTCAGAAGAGCAATCGACAATTTAAACAAATCCTATGCAGGGTTGAATTTTCTTTTCTATATCGAGAGAACAGATGTAATTTTATCGGAGCTTAAGTTGGAAGATCTATCGGTAGATTTTTATGCTCCATACAATCGGTTTTCCGATGAGTATGACGAACCAGACTTATTAAGCATTTACATCTTTGACTATAAAGATGAATTTTGTGAAAAAACAAGTACAAGTATCAGTTGTGGCAAGACAGGAGGATTTTCCTACATCCTATCAGAAAGAACCAACAATATTGTCATGAGTAGATTTGATATTTCTGATATAAAAGTGGTTGCACATGAGATGGGACATTTCTGGGGCTTGTACCATACCTTTGAAGAACAGCAATTTGGCAAGGATGATTTTACCGTTGAAAATTGCGCTACGCTTGGAGATGGCATTTGTGATACCCCACCCGACCCAGGACCCATTTATGAAGTGTATGTAAATTACAGTACTTGTGAATTGCTCAATTTGACCAGCGACACAGGAGAGGAATACAAACCCCATATCGAAAACTACATGTCCTACTACAAACCATGCTACTTAAAAGAATATAGTTTTACGCATGATCAGATGATGGTGATGACAGTAGCTGCAGGCCTTCCCATGAGAGCTAAATTTATACGGTAGTAGATGGTTTGAAGCGGAATCCCTTCAATCATTCAGAATGACATTTGAACAAAAAGAAGGAGGGTCACCCTACCCAACATTTGCGCAAGCGATAAAAAAGATCATAAATTTATGAATATCACATATCGATAATGAAAACAGTCAACTACATAAAAATCAAGCTTTTACTTTTATTCATTGGATTCGCTTTTTGGAATTGCAACAAGCAGGTAAAATCAGAAATGACAGCTGTCGCTCCAGTATTTGATCAAGCTGATGCAAAATATGCCAATGTCTATAAAATATTGGATGGTACTTGGAAAGGCCAATTCAACATTTATCAGGATGCAAATCCAGTTTCCGCCACAGAGGTCGACCTTGAAAATTTACGCATTGAGCAGATCAAATCACCCAATCTTGAATTGATCAATAGCATCGATGTAACACAAGTATACACATCTGAAAGTCCGTATTATCAAACAGTAACCATCACGGATATCTATCCAGATACTGGCAAAAAAGAAATCAGTACCGGTGCCAACAAAATTGAGAATGGGAAGATGTGGTGTATTGTAAATAAGCCAAGTGAAAAGATTATTCACAATGGAAAAACACGTGGAGACAACACGATCATATGGTATCAAAAAAATCAAAATCCACAAAAAGTTGAGTACTTTCAAGAAACAGTAGACGAAGCATTTTACGAAATTATCGGATATGGATATTATGAAGGAGATGATATCACTCTATCTCCCAAGTTGTGGTTTTATGGAAAATATGAAAGGCAGTAAAGTTGAAAAAAATTCATTAATTTGATGTACAATTTAATGATGATGAAAAATACAATTTTATTATTTTTTGTGGTGGTGTTGGCTGCTTGCAAACCAGATGTTAGTTTTGAGATCAAACCTCTTGATAAGAAAAACAATACTTATTCGATTTCGATTGACAGTGACTATGTTTCTCCTTTGTATGAAATCGAATTTAAATGTTTGAATACAAAGAATTTCTCACAGGATTCATTTGAACTTATTTCATATAAATTGATTGATATTGAAAATCCTAGAAATTTATCTTTCAGCAAAAACAAAAAAGGATTTCAAATAAAACAAAACAAGCAAGTACTGCACAAGTTGGAATATCCAAAAAATGCCAAAAGCAAAAAAAATTCGATTACAAATTCAAAAAACAAATGCATTTCTCACTTCAATCAATTACTAAGAATTGAATACACATATGATGTTGACAATCAATTAAGGAATAGATATGT
>CALFDU010000134.1 GCA_937950315.1 uncultured Saprospiraceae bacterium
AAATCATTATTCTACCCTTACTGTATTTAGACCTAACCAAGAAATGAAAGACATACAATCAAGAGAAGATATCGCATTGTTTGTAAACTCGTTTTACCAAAAAATTCAAGTAGATGTTTTGTTGGCTCCTATCTTTACTGAAAAGATAGAACCAGAAGCATGGCCCAAACATCTTGAAACGATGACCAACTTTTGGGCTTCTATTTTACTTAGTGAAAAAAACTACAATGGAAATCCATTCAGACATCACATTAGTCTCAAAATAGACAGCACCTATTTTGATCGTTGGATCCAACTATTCGAAAAAACGATTAACGAACATTTCGAAGGAGCATTGGCTGAAGAAACCAAATTAAGAGCCAATAGCATTAGACATATCTTTGAAACCAAACTAAACCATATAAAGCACAGAAATTAAAAGCATTTACGGAATCATTTGGGCTAAGAAGATAAACACTAGGCTACTTCTTCAAGAACCTGCAAAATATTATCAGAAGCCATTACAACTGAATTGGAAAGATCCTTTGAAATTGTGAAATTTACAACAACTCCCCCATTTGGATTATCTTCAATCCAAATCTCACCTCTGTGACGCTCTATTATTTCTTTACACATCGATAAACCAATTCCTGAATCGCCAGAGGCAACCACCCCATTCAATTTCTTAAATATCAAAAACACTCGTTGCTTATAGTCATCTGGAATACCGATACCATTGTCTTGAATCCTAAAGAGATATTCAGTTTTACTCTCTTTGCAATCAATATTTATTAGCGCTTTCTTATCCGCTTTCGCAAATTTAAATGCGTTGTCTAATAGATTTAGAAACAATAAATTCAATTGTGATTCGGAAGCATAAAATTCTTCAGGAAAATTTTTAATAATAATTTGCTCCCTCTCTTCTCTAAACTTACGATCAACAAAACTATCTATAAAGTCTCTGCCTGAAATATTTGTGAAATTCACTTTCCTTGTAGTCAACTGTGACAACTTAAGAAGATCTTTCATCATAATGTTCATTCTATAAGTTTCGTTTCTCATCATCTCAAACAACTCCTTTTCTTTATCAGTCAATCTTCCATTTAATTTCCTTTCAAGTAGTTGACTAAAGTTCGATACATTCTTTATAGGCGTCTTCAATTCATGAGAAGCCAAGTATGCAAAATTCTCAAGTTGTAAATTCGACTTTATATATTCTTTTAAGGACTTATTCTTTTTTACAATGCTATCCTTATTTTCTTCCAGTTCCTCCTGATAGGTTAATGCCATTTTCCCATGCAGATAAGTAGTAATTATAAATGCAAATAACATCCCAACACCAACCAATAGAGAATTTAAAAGTTGGTATAAATACACTTCACTGTATATATACAAATGAGAATTTATGGCACAAATAATACAACCAAATAAACAAGCCAATACATAAATTAACTTTACTTTCTTACTTGAGTGAAAGAGGTTAACCAAACCGATGACAAGCGGAAAAATCAACATGAGTGGATATGATGCCAAAGAAGTAAAGCTCGCCAAAGTAAACACCATAATATACGATCCAAACATTACATGTACACCAATTTTAGACTTTCCCGTTAAGGAAAAAATATATCCTATAATTGTGCAGCACGCTAAAAACAAACAAATACTTAATAAGAAAAAATCATGTGCTACAAAAGCACCAATTCCTATCATTATATTACAACAACCTCCGATGAACATCAGACGAGTTAACAAATTTTTAAAAGTAAATTCTGTAAGTAGATTTTTCATGTCACAATTGGTTTTTGGGTTGTTACAAAAATGAACCATTTATTTTTTACAATCACTTTCACCATCACTACACTTTCGCTACACAAAAATTTAAATTAGAAAAACGTTATATAAACTATTCAGACCTTTTTTGTAACAGATCGTGCAAAAATCAAGTCTTAATGTGCCAAAACAAAGCATTTCAATATTTTTCCTCCTTTCGGCTTTCCCCAAACGGTTCCCCCTCTACAAAAATCCTACAGGCTAAAAAAAGTAACTTTTATCCTTCAAAAAATTCAACTTAAACCCCCACAACGAAACAGTTAGATTAAATATTAAACCATCAGCTATTTTCAAGATGTTCTCTATCGTAAGACTATTACAAAGCATCCAATTTTGATTATCTGGATTTAAATGATAATTTTCATCTTCTAATTCAAAATCGACATGAAATACATTCTTTTATTCCTCTTATTTACCGTTTCCAATACTTTTTACGGCCAAAACTCTGATGAAATGGAAAACCCTTTTCACCAAATTCCCGAATACCCTGATAATTACGACTCAGGAAATATTGTCTCAAGATTGATTGATGGACTTGGTTATAGATTTTATTGGGCAACCAAAGATCTTACCGATAATGATATGACATATAAACCTTCAGATGATGGAAAATCAACCTTAGAAACCCTTGAACACATACATGGGCTTTCTAAAACGATACTAAACGGTTGTCAAAACAAAGCAAATATCCGTCCTGCAGAACCAGAGGAAGAAATGACTTTTGAAGAAATAAGACTCAAAACACTCGACAACTTTATGGCAGCACGTGAAGCTACACTCAATAAAACCGCTGAGGACATGTTAGAACTTAAAATCATCTTCCAGCGAGGTGAAAATAAAAATGAATTTGAATTTTGGCATATGATCAATGGACCTATTGCGGATGCGCTTTACCACACCGGACAAATTGTAGCTTTCAGGAGAGCTAGCGGAAATCCAACTCCTCCTGGGGTCAATGTTTTTATGGGAAAAACCAAAGAATAGAACTTTTAAGGCATTCAAACATTTATACTTATATAAAAATATTAAAACAAAAACGATGGGATTTTTTAGTGATTTATGGAACGGCCTATTTGGGCACAGCGACAATGAAATAAAAGTACCTAGCAAAGCAGAAATAATTGAAGCCGGGGCATGCCCAAATTGCTGGGGAAAGCAAGAATACGACAATCAATATATTGCGTTTAGAAAGGACAAAACCAAAGCAAATATTAGCAACAAAGAGCAAAAAGCCTTTGTAACCCAATTTGTTGAAACGCACGTCAGTGGCATCAAACTCTTGACTGCAGATGATAGAACCTACTGCCCAAAATGTGATGCATCAATAAGTGCCTAAAGGAATCATTATTTTAGGCAGCTCTAGATCTAAAGGTGAGACCTTTCAATTGTGTGAATACATATATCAAAAGACTGGTTATCCTATTGTAGACCTTAAGTCAAAACATATTTCAGAATACGATTACGACAATCAATATCCTGCAAGTGATGATCACTCCGCCATAATGAAGGACATCGCAGATAACTTTGATCAAGTCATTTTTGCTTCACCGGTTTACTGGTATTCTATGAGCGGCATCATGAAAACTTTCGTTGATCGTATTACCGATTGCTTGGTGTATGACAAAACTACCGGTAGAAAATTAAGAGGAAAATCTATGGCTGTCATTAGCTGTTCAGCCCCAGATTTAATTGATGGATTCTATATGCCTTATCGAGAAACTGCCATGTACCTTGGCATGAATTACCTAGGTGACGTCCATGGTTATATAGAAAATGGAAAAATAAATTTTGAAGTGCAAGAAAAGCTTGATGAATTCATCAAAACGCTTGATTAATATTTTATTCCCGCTTCCGCAAATATCCGCAATTAGTTTCCTATATATTAAATAGTGGTTATCCAATTAATTTTTGCACCAAATCTATCAATCTTGGATAGTCTATTTTAGAAAAATGACGCGGGTCTCTCGGAATTACATCCATTGTTATAAATGTATCATACTTCAATTCCCTGACTTCCTTTTTCAACCATTCTTTTTCTTTGTTTGATTCTAGCACCAATACCAAGCCCCCGTTGTATTCAAGAATGGTACCTAGACCAATTCCTTCAATTTCTTGAACCCTATTCTCAACTATAAACGGAGAAATGTACTCTCCGTCCGTTTTAATCAATTGCTTACATCTACCTGTTAGATAAAGTTGACCATCAATCATCTTCCCACTATCTCCTGTTCTATGCCATACTGTATTTCCAACAACTATTTTATTAGCAGCAAAAGCCTCTGGGTTGTCATAATACTTTTTTAAAACATGATCCCCACTTACGATCACTTCACCTATTTTACTCTCTCCTAATTCCAATTTCAATAACCCAGATTCATCTAAATTTCCAATATTCTCTTCTGTAATACCAATAACCTTAATCTTAGTCAATGGATGAACCTTACCCACTGGTAAACCAAGTTTCAATTCATCTTTTCGTTCAACCAATTCAGATGCACTAATAGCACTTATCGGTTCAGCCTCCGTCGACCCATAAATTATGACAACTGCAGCATCAGGAAACGCATCTGTATAAATTGCTGCCTCACTTGGAAAAACTGGAGCTCCTCCAGTGAAAATATTTTTAAGCGTAGGAACACTATTAGCTGAATCCAACAAATGCTCTCCAAGTGACTTCACAACAAAAGGAGAAGCAGTTAGACGTGTGACTCTATATTTCTTAATTTGCTCAACAACCAATTGGGGCTTAAACTTGTCAGGCTTGCGACTATTGAATTTTGCTATCACAGAAGTAGCACCAACACCCAAATTTACAAAAAGAACAATCGGAAGTATTGGCATGTCTACATCGGTTGACTTAGCATTGATTTTATTTTTCAGAATATCAAATTGAGCTCCAAGGAATGTATGACTTCTGTCAGCTGCTTTTGGAATCCCAGTACTTCCCGTTGTAAATGTTATGAGTGCAGTCGTATCAGGATCAACCAACGTTGGCTCAATGCCAGATTTTGCCATAGTCCTCCAGTTTAATTTGATAGGAATACGCCTCAAATCTTTGGCGAACACACTCAACAAACGAGCCTTAGGCGTCCCAACAAATCCTTTACAATTTGCAATCTTACAGCATAACAACAATCGCTCTTTTGATACCCACTCATCTAAAAAAACAGCAGCTGCACCAATATGAAATAAAGCCAAAACAATTCTATACAAATCGACACTCATAGGAACAAATACCAATACACGATCTCCTTCTCGGATACCTTTTGTATAAAAATAAGCCGCTGTCTTTTTTACTTGATCAGCCAGTATCTTATAGTCAATACTTGTATTCCCTTCTATGATTGCTTGATTGTTAGGAAAAGCAACAGCTGCATTTAAAAACAAATTGACAATATTAACCTTGGTTTCCTTTCTCGATTCCATTTAGTGAACTTATTCGTAAAAAAATAAAGCACAATTCCACCTAATCAGCTCTTAACTATTGCTTTGTTCAACATACTCTTTGATATTAGCAAGATTGCCTTCAAAAATGTCTTCAACAAAGTATGCAGCGACATACATCTTTAAATCATCAACCAAATTTCTTTTCCCTTTCTTAAAAAATAAACTCAATTTCAACTTAGTTTTATTCTCTGAAATCTTCTTATAAACCTGCTCGGTCAAAAGATGATCTGCCATCATTGGAAATCCTTGTGCATTGTACACACTCAACATTCTCCTCTCGTTCTCTTGATTCACTAAAATCTCTTCGTCCCACACTATTCCTTCTTCTAGACCAAAACACCTCCTTTTAGAACCTACATTGCCGTCGGGCACTTGATTCAATGTTTTTATACTACGAACAAACGTAGACCAACGTGCGGCCTCTGATGATTCACCCAGGTAGCCGTAGACTTTTTCAGTGGGTGCATTGATTTCAGTCTCAACCACAATTGCCTTCTGAGTATAATCATTCTTTGAGCCATAAGGACTAAATAGAATGACAGCAGTTAATACAAATACCGACAAAGCCAAAGTCAACGATGACCATTTAATTATTTTATTCTTTATCATATTTTTTACTTTAAGGATTTACCATACAATGAATATTTACAATACGTATTGCCAAATTTCGCAGAAGCTTGCATAGATAAATTATCCACTTTAATCAATGCATGAACTATTCTCTCATATCCAAGATTCTTTGCAAGTTGAATCAGTGATCTACACAAATAAGTCGAAATACCTCTAAACGGCGAACCAATTTTTGTTGCCACTGTTTTGATTATCAAAGTTTTCCCAGTCGGATCAGTTACATCTTTGACCACAAAACATACAGAGTGAATTTCAGCCTTGTCATCCTCTACAATCCAAATAAATTTAGGATCCATCAATGCTCCCAAAGCCATGTATTTTGATACAAACAACTTTGGTTTTATTGGCGAAAACAGAAAATTATTTGCGAAAGCATGATTACAGAAATCAGCAATTGAATACAACTCTTGCTCTAAATTATTCATATCAATATTTCTCACTATCGCCCCCTTCTTCTCAAAATGCAATTTAAAACTAGCTAGTTGTTCAGAATCACACTTAAGATCAGCATCAAGGTTTGAGCAATATTGACCTATTTCAGAAAATCCAGATTGCAAAAACTGCTTGTTATAGTATTCAGGATTATTAACGTCCAAGAAAAAGGAATTGTCTTTATTGCTTGTCTTAAACCTGTATCTATTCCATGTTGAACCATGCATCGGACCTATTATATTTTTAGCTCCTAAATCCTTACACAAATCGACGGCAGATGTCAGTAATTCTGCAGCCACAAAATCATCATCAATACACTCATATGCTCCGATACAAATAGCACTTTCGCCCTGAAATCTCAATAAGTCATTTTTATAAATAGCAAATCGACCGACTGGAATACTATCTTGTAAAAGTACATGGCAGGAAAGAAGGTGTTCATTAATCACTTCTTTCAAATTACATGGAACATCCAACAATTCTGACACTTGCTGAAATAGCTCGAAACCAAACATACCTGGCATCGTTTTTAAATGAACCAAATTAGCTACTAACATAAGTTTGAAATTTTAAATGCATGAAGCGCTACCATCACAGCAACAGGAATAGTCAAGTTATCATAACCATTTTTGCTAAGACCTTCTGCGACACAAGCCACTAAAGCAACAAGTGTAGCCATAGTTAGACTATTAAAACTGTGGATTGCCGGAGTTAATTGAAAAGCAAGGATTGAAATCAAAAAACTAGAAATAAAAAAAGCTGTTGACCCCACCAAAGTTTTGGTATGCCCAAGAAAAACATATTTACCAATCGGATACTTCTTCCCTACCAATGCCGCCAAAGGATCACTAACAGCTAATATTAAAATCGGCAGATAAAACAATTGTAGATCATTATAAACAGAAGAGACCAGATAACAACCGCAAACTATCACAGGGAAAAGTATTGAACCATATGTTTTGCGTTCTACAGAGTTGATTGACTTTAAAAAATCAAACTTCTGACTCAATACTAGAATTCCCAAAAAGGATCCACATAGCAATAATACCTGCCAATGACTCACCAAATACATTGGAAAAAGCAAAGTCAATAAACCAGTGCCAAAATGCACCAATTTTCTGGTTTGCTCTACCTTAAAGCTTGTCTTATAAAATAGTATCTCAGCCAAACCAAATAGTGCCAAAAAAGCAGCACTTAAATAGGTCATACTCAATATCATTTCTTTCATTACTTCTGATTTATGTGAAAATTAGAATAGAAAAAACCATTGTCATGGTAAGTACCTAAATCCAATTGCTTTAATTTAGTATGAACTTCATTCATGTTTCTAGGCACCATAAGATTCCAGTAAGCGTATTTCGCCCCTTTAACTCCAGCTTGAACCAAATCTGATACAACATTTTCAAATGTTTCAATATTCATGTATTCAAAAATATTGGACAGATTAAATTTGTTGAAGCCTTGGTATTTTAGAAATGCATCACTTGCATAACCCTCAAAGATTTCCAACTTATCGACGTTGTTTTTAATATTCTCAAAATTCTCTTCTCTAGCATAATGCGGCAATGCGATCTGAAATTTTCCTCTTAATATAAAATCTAGAAAATAGTTCTTCTGACATTCTTTGGATGTAAGGTGATCTTTGGCTTGATTTAAAATAAAGTCAGAAACTGAAACATCAACTTCTTCTAAAAATTTTGGATCACGCCCCAATCTTCCCATAATGAATTTTGAAAAGAACAGCTTGAACAAGGCTCTCCACTTGACACTATTCCATTTTTTAGTGAAAAATCTTGATTGTAAAGCATCATCTTTAGGGGCAAATAAACCATCCACTTTTTTCTTATTGTGAACAAAAGGAAGCACCCTATCCTTAAACATACCAAAGTACTTTTCAAACTTTCCTTGATAGATAACACCTGCCTCAATTTCTTCATAGCGAATCGCCCAAAATCGTTTTACATCAGTATCTAAATGCATCGCAACTTTTCTAAACAGACTCAACCTGTCATCACTGTCAATAAATCCCAAGAATGCTAAAAACTCTTCATACTCCAATCCTTTGAATGCTGCCTTTTTTAATTCGATTAGATTTAATTGCACTCGATTTATGTCTACTGCTACCACCAATTTTGGATCACCAGTCAAAAGAGAAAAACTGTTGTCACCAGCAGAGCCAATGGACAATACATTGTCCCCTTTTTTAATTTCCAATCCTTTCAATAAGAGATCTGCATCCTCCCAACAATTGGCATATCTAATGTATCCGTGATCGACTTGTTTTAAATGCTTTTCCATAATCTTCTATTTTATAACTTTAATGGTTCCAGTGCTACCGTCCATCAGAACAGTATCACCTGTTTTTAAGGTTCTTAATAATCCATCTACTGCAACTATGCATGGTATCCCCATTTCTCTTGCAACAATGGCAGAATGACTCAGCAAGGAACCTCTTTCTACTATGATCGCTGATGCAGAAGGAAATAAGGTTACCCATCCTGGATCAGTACTACTGGTAACTAGAATACGTCCGTTCAGCGAGTCAATTTCATTTGGATCTTTTACTAATTGAACTTCGGCCTTAATCTGTCCTGGGCAACAACCGATACCTTTCAAATCGCCATCAATGGCAATCATTTTTTCTTCAGAGTAAATATATTCGTCTGTAAATTCTGTACCATAAGTAAAAAATCGCTCCATCGGAACTTCCTGAAGAGCATATGCCTCAAATACCGCTTTCCTTTTATTAATCAAACCAACAACATCACTCTTTTCCATATTTACGATATCAAGAATTTCATGTAGTTCTAGGTAGAAAATATCCTTAGCATTACCTATCACCCCTTCTGATTCATATTGCCTTCCGATACCAGAAAACATTTTTCTCACGACACCAAATGCTCTTGTACGTTCGTAACGAAGATTCTCTCGGTTGCTTACAAGACTTCTTGCCATCTCCAAAACTTGCTTAAACCATATGGTTTTAAAAGGCCTATTTTTCAATTTTTCAAAAACTATGGTTTCCGCATTTGTTCTTAATTCATTCTCAACATTGCTTGAATTAGAACCAAGATCATTTATCACATAATTTTTCAAAATCTTAATAAACAATTTGGGTTCTTGAGAATAAGAAGTGGTTTCTAGTTTCAACTCCCCAATACATCTCTCTCCGAAATCATTCAGATAATTATCTATTGCTGTCTTTATTTCAGGAAACGAATTGGTCTGCAACTCTTCCCAAATTTCTTCTTCCTCAATATTTACAAAAATGTGCTTGATGATAGGATCAGCTTTAATCATTTCGCTGATGGCCATTGTTCTTCTGATCGGTTGAACAGAAATAATATCAGAAGAGCCACAAAGTAAATCGTTGTGAATATTTGATTCCTCGCCCACTAAGTCTTGGCATTGTTTTTTAAGTAGCCCAAACCAAATCATTGAGAAAAAATCATTTACCAATGGAGACTTCCATTCTTTCAATAAGGTGGTTTCAAAAGTATGATAATGGTTAATCACCTCTCCCACTTCCATTTTGTCAAAATCTAGCGCATTGTACTTTTTCAATTTCACATTGAGGGATTTCTGAAAACGCTTTCGTTCAGCAGGTAATTTTAATTGCTGCTTGATCATGTTAAATGACATCTTTATAATTCTAAACCAAGCTTTGGTTTTCGACATTTTAAATTCTTCACCTAATTCAAATTTTTCCTTGACACCCATCATTGTTTCCATGAATTCAGCATTCAATGAATAACCAGGAACCATTGCCAACATCTTGTACCAATTCACCAAATTATAATAAACTCTACCTCTTACCAATCCCAAGGTGTTTTCAAATACATCACTATGTTTTACTATTTGAGCTTGACTCACACCAAGAAGACCACTCAACTGCTTATAAACAGCCTCATACATTTTATTAATAAATGTGTACGTCAAAGGCGTTGTTATACCAGGATAAGATTCAACGATATTGCTATTGTCCCAAAGATTGTATTCGCCTACATCCTCTTTCTGAGTTGTAACAGGGCGCGTCTGTAAAACATGAAGTTCACCATTTGCGTAAGCGAATTCAATATCTTGAGGAGTCCCCGTTTTATCGTTCAATACCTCCAATAATTCATTGATTTCAAATAACTGATCTTCTTCTAAAGTATCTTTGTCTTTACGCGCTTGCTCAACATCCACCAATTTATTTCCACTTCCAGATTCACAAGCTTCCAATAAAAAGCTTTTGGTAGTGATATGCTTTTCTATGCCATCAACGCCAATTGTATAATTATCTGCTTTCAACTGACCAGATACCAATCCTTCTCCAAGACCATACACTGCAGAAACGACTTTTTTGGTTGTATCTCCTGTAATTGGGTCAAGCCCAAATGCAACTCCAGAAATTTCTGGTTGGATCATCTCCTGGATAATGACAGTGATGCCTAGATAAATCTCCAGATTGTTTTCCTTTCTGTAGGAAAGTACATGATCAGAAGCTACCGACTTCCAAACTTCTTTGATGCTTTCTCGCAATTCATTAAACGGTACGTTCAACTTGGTTTCAAACTGACCGGCAAATGAATGGTTGATTCCATCTTCACCATCAGCCGAAGAACGAACTGCATATTTTAAACTTTTGTAATTGGCACCAAAATAGGTACCTAAATCTAAAAGGAGATCAGCTGGAACTTCCAATTTGTCGATAGCTATGGCTAATGATTCTACACCAAGATTTGTTGGTAATTGATTGAGCATAATTTGTTTAGGAACAACTACCCACCTTGGAATATTCAGATTGAGCTCTTCCAACAACATTAAGTTATTGGCTTTACCGCCTAAAGATTTACAAGATTTGATAGGTTTTAAGATTGAAGTATTTTTCATGCCATTAGTGTTTTAATCATTGGGATTGCTCCGAGTGATAGGTACATTAATATTGTCCAAGCTCCTGAAGCATATTCTATCCATTTGGCCTTTTTTACTGTAGGCTTTAATAAGAATAGAATCGCGGGAACAGAACAGATGGTAAAAAATGAAATTAAAATTCCGATTGCCGTTTGGCCATAAGAAGCATAATTGGCAGCTCCGATTGCCAATCCGGTGGTGGTAGCCAGTAATGAAATCCAGATGGCTACTGCCCTTTTGGTTCCATATAGTTTTGTGTATGAAACTACCCCTTCTTCTTCCGAAGATGGAGTTTTGATTTTCCTTCCAAACTCTAACACAATTCCGTTGACAAACGAGACTGCCATAAACCAGAATACGCCTTTGTGTAAAACATCTCCAGCCAACAGCCAATCCAATCCACTTGAATACAAATCAATCAAGGGGATGATCATCATGTGCGAAAGGATGTAGGCAATCTGATGTTTTTTAAGCCATTCAGGAATAAAAAATTCCTTTGACATTAGAAGAAGGTATACCAATACGAGTGCATACAAGAACAGCATTTTGGTTTGAAAAAAACCTATAACTGCTATTTGTATGATTGCGATTATCCATCCAAGACTTGCGAGTTCTTTGAGAGAAACCAAACCGCGAGGCACCGGTAAATACTTTCGATACTTTGCATCATCTTCTTGGTCTTTGAATTCGTCAAAAATTCTTACTAATAGAAAAAGCGTAAATGAGGCAAAGATTCCAATTAAAAAATCCTTGGTTGAAATAAAGCTACCAATGCCTCTACAAATTCGCGAATATGCAATCGCTGAGAAAGTAAATGCCGTGATCAATAAGCCATGTGCCAATACTGGAAATCTTTCTTTCTGATAAATATTCAGACGACGTAATAATGATAAGTTATTTTCCATGTCTAGATTATTTTCTTCCTAATGATTGATGTGCACTTGTAAAATGGTCTTCCGCAATTGCTGCTGCAATGGATAGTTCGCCAGCCAAGGCTGCAGCGCAACATAGTTCAGCAAACTTCTGAGCTTTATTGACTCCTTTACAATTCATGATGCGAAGTCCCTCTGCTTGTGTAGGTAAATGTGTTCCTCCACCGATCGTTCCGACTATCAAAGCTGGCATTGTAATCGATGCATATAGATCACCTTCGTTGGTAGTTTCCATTCTCAAAATACCGATTGAAGATTCTGCGACACATGCAACGTCTTGTCCGGTGGCTAAATAAATTGCCGTTAATGCATTGGCAAGGTGTCCTTGGTTTCCGATTGAACCCGCTTGGATAGAAGAAAGTGTAGATGCTAAAAAGTACTTACACATTTTTTCAGGAGAAGACTTTAAAACATCAGCGGCTATTTGTTTGGGTATTGTAACTTCTGCAATTACTTTCTTCCCCCGATTGCTAGATAAAGTTTTAGCTGTTGTTTTTTTATCGCCTGCATAGTTTGATTCAATATACCATTCGATTGGCCAGTGTTGGAAGTTGCCCAAGATATATTTACAAATAGCATCAGTAGCGATGGTTACCATATTTTGTCCAGCGGCATCACCTGTAGTGAATTGAAGACAAAGCGTAACACTGTTTCCTTCTTGCGAAAAATCAAGTTGATCAAGTTGTGCGTAATTACTTGTTCTAGAAACTACAGATTGAAAGGCGGCAAACTGAGATTTGGCCCACTTAATAAAAGCCAAACAAGTGCGTAGATTTTTGAATTTAAAGTAGGGAGTCCTTTGTACTGATTCTTTTATACAAATAGAAGTAACTCCACCACTTAATTGGCAAGCTTTCATGCCTCGACTATAAGAAGCAACCAAGCAGCCTTCTGAAGTTGCCATTGGAATATTGTAAAGGCCTTGAGCATGATCTCCATTGACTAAAAGTGGACCGGCGAGGCCAACTGGCAATTGCATATAACCAATAAAATTTTCAATGTTGCCTTTCAAAGAGGCATTGTGGTTGATTGGTTTTTGACCAGTGAGATAAGGAATATCGATTCCTTGTTGATTGATTCTCTCTACATATTTGTTGCCTATCATCTTCTTAATGTGGACAGGTTTAAGTGCATTAGAATCTGTACTTATTTTCTTCTGAGCATTAGATCTAGAATAATCCATATCAAATTGTTTTATTCAAATATCTACTAGAAGCAAGGTCTGGGTTGGCAGAATCGGTGGAATCGGGAGTTAATATTTTACATATTGGAGAAAATTAAAGAGATAACCTATAGTAGTTTACGAAATGTAAAATCGAAGAGTGGTTTATGCTTCGATTTCATCTAACTCAATTGGTAAGTGGCTCTTACATGATTAGAGTTATGAATAATGAACAAGGAGTCGATATTGTGGATCGAATTTTTGTTGGCAATTAGGGAGAGGTCTCCCTCGAGCAGTCTAACATCTAATTATTCTTCCTAAGTAGTTTTTTAATTATAGACAATTAATTTTTGGGTGGTAGAACCGGTTTTAAAAATGTAGGTACCAGGTGCTAGATTCAACAAATCTAATTCCTGAGAACCATTGTAAAGAGTTCCTGTCGCAAGCAAGTTTCCGAGAGATGAAAATATTTGGTAGTCTTGATTACTTTGGCTGTCGACTTGAAAAAGACCATTGGATGGATTTGGGTAAATATTTGCGGAAGCGATGTTGAGATCCTCATCGATATTGCTTAAGGCCTCTCCTGATAGAGTATACCTTGAAAAGAATGTCCAAATTTCTTCTGAGGCATTTATATCTTGGTTGGCTATATTTCCGCCAATAGAAGTACCTGGCCAAGTGTGTGTGCCGTTTTCAATTTTAAAATGCTCAAAGCTGGCATTGTTGTCGCAATTGTTGTAGACAAAATGCTCGGCGGTAGAACCATCATTTGTATTGGTATCTTCGATTTGATTTATG
>CALFDU010000135.1 GCA_937950315.1 uncultured Saprospiraceae bacterium
GGAGAGAACTGGTTGGAAGCGCATTGATTTAAGATGGGTAAACGAACACATCCGGAGATTGTTATAAAAGGTGCCCGCACCAATAATCTAAAAAACATCTCACTGAATATTCCGCACAACAAGTTTGTTGTTGTAACAGGAGTATCTGGGTCTGGAAAATCAAGTCTTGTGTTTGAAGTGATTGCCAAAGAAGGTCAACGGCGATACTTTGAGACTTTGCCTTCATTCGCAAGACAATTCATGGGTAAACTGAATCGGCCAGACACCGATGATATCGAAGGCTTGTCTCCAGTGATTGCCATTGGGCAACGCACCACCGGTGTTCATGCTCGCTCTACGGTTGGAACCTTATCTGATATTTATGATTTATTGAGACTCTTATTCGCAAGGACAGGAACCAGTGCAAGAGATATTGAGCCTACAAGAGCACTTTTTTCTTTTAATTCAGCTGTGGGAAAGTGTGCTCGATGCAACGGGATTGGTCAAGAAGAAAAAATTGATCTGAATAAACTCATTATTTATCCTAAAAAATCCATCCGTGAAGGAGCATTGGCTCCGACTCTTCCCAATGGCTATATCATGTATTCACAAGTAACCATCGATGTACTAAATCAGGTCTGCGAGGCAGAAGGATTCAATGTAGATATTCCTTGGAATGAGCTTTCAGAAAGACAACAAAATGTCATTTTATATGGCAGTAACAAAATCAAAGTACCTTTTGGCAAGCACAGTTTAGAGTCGCGTCTAAAGTGGACGGGAATCAAGGCAAAGCCACGTGAAGAAGGACATTATAAAGGAATGATTCCAATCATGTCTGATATTCTTCGTCGTGATAGAAATGCCAATATTTTAAAATATGTCCATGCCGTCACTTGTCAAGATTGTCTTGGAACTAGATTGAACGATGACGCGCTAAGTTTTGTGGTACACAATAAGTCGATGGCAGATGTTGTTCGTTTTGAATTCAATGAATTGAAGTCATGGATTGAATCTAACGATTGGGGTGTTGTCTCTAAAACGATCATTCAGAAAATAGAATCTCAGATAGACTTATTGATAGATCTTGGATTGGGACATTTGCATCTTGATCGCCCATCTAAAACTTTAAGAGCAAGTGAGATTCAACGAATTCGTTTGGCCAACCAGATGCTGGTTCCACTTAGTGATGTACTTTATGTTTTTGACGAGCCTTCAATTGGTTTGCACAGTAGCGAAAATGAACGTCTGGTTTATCATTTTAAACGGTTAGTAGAAAAAGGCAATACAGTCGTTGTTGTAGAGCATGATCTTGAAACCATTAAAAGTGCAGATCATGTTATAGAGATTGGTCCAGGTGCTGGAACGAATGGAGGAGAAGTGATCTACAACGGGTCCTTTAATGCTTTCGAAAATGATGCTTCACTTTATGCAATTAGTCCTACATATAATGCTCTAAATAATAATGTAGATTATCAAGTAAATATTGGTGACAAAGACAATGACTCAATTCGATTGATTGGCTGCCAAGAGCGGAACTTAAAAAATATTGACGTTACATTTCAATTGGGTAAACTCAATGTAGTAAGTGGTAAATCTGGGGTAGGGAAGTCGAGTCTTGTAAAAGAGACTTTATTGAAACTGGTTCAGCAATATCTCGGAATAGACAATCATCCGTCCATAAAAATTTCTAAAGCTGAAAATCTTGATAAGATTAATAAATTGATTTTTATTGATCATTCACCCATTGGAAAGACACCTCGTAGTAATCCTGCCACCTACTTGGGGATCGCGGATTACATTCGTGATATTTTTGCAAAATTACCAATCTCAAAAAGCAAAGGTCTTACTAAATCCCGCTTTTCTTTTAACAACAAAGGAGGAAGATGTGAAACCTGCAAAGGAGCTGGTAAGACTCAGATTGGTATGCATTTTTTGGGAAACATAGATTTGCTTTGTGGTGAATGCAATGGAGATCGATTTAATGAAGAAATACTTGAGATAAAATATAAAGGAAAGAGCATTGCTGACATCTACAAGTTAACAATTGACGAAGCAGTTCATTTCTTTGAAGAGGATAAGAAGGTATTGGTCGGTCTTTCTGTCTTACAAGAAATTGGTCTTGGATATCTTAGCTTGGGTCAATCGTCCACCACACTTTCGGGTGGAGAAGCCCAGCGAATTAAAATTGCCAATCAATTACAGAAAAAAGATACTGGAAATACTTTGTATATCATTATTGAACCAAGCATTGGTTTGCATTACAATGATATTGCATCATTACTGCTGATGTTTGAAAGAATCAAAAAAGATGGAAATACGATCGCTTGCATTGAGCAAGATGAATCAATTATCAATGCAAGTGATTGGCATATAGAGTTGGGTCCTGAAAGTGGCAAAGCTGGTGGAGAAATTGTCTACCAAGGAATGCCTCTTTTGATAGAAAAAACCAAGATGACTTCAGCAAGAGAAAAATGGGTGGTTTCTAATAATCCAACAAATGAAATAATTTTAAGTGGGGTTAAAACGAATGGTCTTAAGAACATTAACGCAAGGATTCCTAAACAGGCATTGACTGTGGTAACTGGCTTGTCTGGTAGTGGAAAATCTTCCTTGGTGTATGATACATTGTTTGCGGAATCCAATGCTCGATTTACAGAATCTTTATCGACATACAATAGAAGTTTTTTAAAAGAAAATAGTCAAGCTGTTTTAGATAGCTTTTCTGGACTTGGTCCAGCTATTGGAATCAATCGAAGAGGTGGTTCTCCTTCAAAGCGATCGACGGTTGGAACCTTGTCTGGTATATACGATGCTTTTCGATTGTTGTATTCTAGGATTGCGCAGCACGAAGGTCGATCATTTTCAGCGCAACATTTTTCATTTAATCATCATCTTGGTGCTTGTCCAGCATGTGAAGGTCTTGGCCTAAAGAAAACATGTGATAAAAATAAAATTGTTGTTGATGTTCATAAGTCAATCTATGAAGGAGCAATTTCTGGTAATAAAGCCATTGCATTTTATGCTGATGGGTATGGTCAATTTATTGCAACCTTAAAAGAAGTAGCCAAACAAAAGAGTTGGAATTTAGATATGCCGTGGAAGGAATTGGATGAGAAAATCAAGCATGCAGTGCTGTATGGTACTGGCGATCTGGAATGGAATGTAACATGGGAATTTGCAACCAAATCAAGAAAAGGAACACAAGTATTGTCTGCAAAATGGCTTGGATTCTGTGAATATATCAATGAGGAATACGGGCGTAGGCTACACAACAAAAACATCAAGCATCTTGAAGATTTGTTGCATGAAGTGACATGTTCGGATTGTAATGGAAGTCGACTAAAACCAGCTTTGCTAAAGACCCAATTTCAGAATAAAAACATTCACGAACTTTCTCAGTTGAGCATTGAGTCGTGTTATGAATTACTGCAAAAAATAGATATTCAAGAAGATAATACAATAGAGGCAATAGGTCATATTGTACTTCCTTCGGTATTACGCTCTTTAAAAACCATCATCGATCTTGGTTTGGGCTATTTGAATTTGGATCGAACGGTTGATTCGCTTTCTGGTGGCGAACGTCAACGGGTTACATTGGTGGGTCAATTGGCAGCGCAGCTATTTGGTGTTATATATATTTTGGATGAACCGACGATCGGCTTGGATGAAAATCAAGTTGGTGTTTTGTTTGAACTGTTGCGAGGAATTGTCAATAAAGGGAATACCGTGGTGGTTGTTGAGCATGATCCTTTTTTTATAAAGCAAGCGGATTATTTGATTGAGATGGGGCCGGGGGCTGGGAGAAAAGGTGGTGAAATAATATTTCAAGGAAAGGTAGCTGATATTCAAAATATTGAAAGTTCGGTAACGTACAAAATGATATACCAAATTGATCGGGCTATTGACAAGGTTATAAATAAAAAAGGAAAGCCTTTTGGTATAAAAGGAGCCAATGCCAATAATCTTAAAAACATCGATGTTGAATTTTACTCAGGACAAATCATTGCTGTCAAGGGCGTTTCTGGAAGTGGCAAATCCAGTTTGATCAATGATGTATTGTATTCATCTTCTCGTCTTGGTCATCCTGTTGATTGTCAATCGATTTATGGATTGGAACAATTTGAAGAAGTGTTGTTGATTGATCAGGAGATGTTGGGCCAGAATAGATTGAGTTCTGTTGCGACGATTACTGGAATGATGGATTATCTTAAGCACGCTTTCACAAATGTTGATACTACCAAAGAAAGCGGTCTGAAAAAGACAGACTTTTCGTACCAGAGTAAAAAAGGGAAATGTTCCTCATGTGCAGGTTATGGACAGGTAAAGGTCAGCATGGATTTCATGAGCGATATATGGTTGGTCTGCGATCGTTGTCACGGATTGAGGTATGATAAATCCATTTTAGAAATCACTTTGAAAGGACTTAGTATTGGTGAAGTATTAAATTTAACCATCGATGAAGCATTAAACTTTTTTGAAAGTGTAAAATTGGTGGAGGCACTTGATATTCTTCGTCGTGTTGGTGTTGGACATTTAAAGCTAGGTCAATCATCCACAACGTTGTCAGGTGGTGAAGCGCAAAGGGTAAAACTTGCAACGGCTATGTTGCAAAAGAAAAGTGGACCTAGGTTGTTCTTATTTGATGAGCCGAGCACAGGTCTGCATTATTTTGATATTCTGCCTTTGCTAGAAGTATTTCAGTCATTGATTGATCTTGGAGACACAGTGCTTTTTATCGAGCACAATAAGCTTATGATTGATTCGGCAGATCAGCTGGTAGTCTTGGGACCTGGGAGTGGTGCCCAAGGAGGGGAAATAGTTGGCTAGAAAAGTAAATTGTAATCCTTTGGTTGTTTGCTATTGATCTTTGTACCAAAGAATGATCGAAATTTTATATCTACAATTCATTAAATTCACTCACCTTATTCCTGCATTTTTCACAAAAACCAAGATGACTGATAATTCTATCTGTTTCTGTTTCATCCCTTTTATTTCTAAACAATATGCTTTGTCTTAATTGTTCATCCGATGGGCATTTCTGTGCCTTGACGATTTTACGTACTACTCCTATCACGGATAAAAGGCTAACAAAAACTAAAATCTGCATCATAGCTTTACCTCATTAAGTATTGGATATAAAGGGAGCAAACAAAAATTAAGTTCAAGCAAAGTTTTTCATAAACAATAGTGCTTTGAGAAATGAATCGCTGGATATTCATTTTCTATCCGACTGGTGCAAACCATTTGATATTACAACCCATACTCGGAAACTGCGGTGCAATTTCTTCCTTACCCATCAATACGGCGTCCAATGCCTTTCTTAAATCTGCTCCGGTCAATGGCTCTCCATTCCCAGGAGTAGAAGCATCTAATCTCCCTCGATATACCAATTCTTTATTTCCATTAAATAAGTAAAAGTCTGGTGTGCACGCTGCATCGTATGCTTTGGCCACTTCTTGAGATTGATCGTACAAGTAGGGGAATGGATACTTTAAAACTTTGGCAACGATGTTCATTTTTTCAGGAGTGTCGTCTGTGTATTTTTCTGCATCATTGGATGAGATCGCTACAAAGTTGATTCCTTTCGCTTGGTATTGATTGGCCACTTTAACAAGTTCGTCATTCACGTGAATTACATAAGGACAGTGGTTGCAAATAAACATTACAACGGTTCCTTTGGCTCCAGCACATTGATCAAACGAAAGGGTATTTCCGTTGATGGTATTAATGAGATTAAAATCTGGAGCTTTCGTTCCGATAGGTAACATGTTGGATGGAGTAAGTGCCATGTAATTTAGTTTTTACAGCTTGATGAAATTCCTAATATATAATTTTCTTTGATGTTGATTTTTGAAGCGACTTCTGCTCCTTGAAACCCAGTGATCATTGAATCCTTTAAGTGTTGTTTGGCAAATTGGGTGCAGTGATTTGCAACAGGAGTGTAAGACCAATGCCATTTTTCTTCTTGATATCCTGATGCTCTATCAGATCCAAGTTTGGTGTAGGGTCTACAGTATCCATATTTTTTTGCATTTGCTTCAAGCCAAGTGAATTCTTTTAATCCTTTCCCAGATTCAAAATAAGCGTTATTGAAACTATTGATGTCAATATCGGTCCCCCAATGATGTCTCGAACTTCCAGGCATCGAACTGTATTTTAATATGGCGATGGCTCTTTCTATAAAATTTGGAAATGCTTGTGCAGCGTTTTCTTTTCCTTCAAGTAGGGTAGCGCCAGACCATTTTCTCTCCCATATTCCTTTTTGATAATCGAAGTTTCTTGCTGCAGATTTGATGGTTAAGTTGATGCCATCTGCCTTGGCAGCAGCGTGCATTTCTTTAAAGGCTTTGTATGCGTCGGACTGCATGTATCTTCCTTCTCTATCCGCGTATGCAATTTCTATTTTGCTAAAGTCATTTCTAGTTTTTGGATCAAACTTACCCATGACAAAATCTACATTTACATAATCTGGATAGCTAACTTGCTCTTTGACTACTTCTTTTGACTCCTCCATGACTTGACTTTTTTCAGAATGATTGGAAAGGACTTGGGAGCTTTCTTCTTTAGGTGTATTTGTGTTACTGTTATTACACGCGATAAAAAACAGGGTACAACAAAAGAAAAATGATAGGATTCTGTTCATGTAGTAAAGTTAGGCTAAAGCAGGTCTTCTTCCAAAATAATTGTTCTCCTTGATGACATTGATTACTTCTTCTGGAAGTTTGTCTTCCCAATCGTCTTCGCCAGAAAGTAGATCATTGATGACTACGTTGGGTTGGATTTTGAGTAGTTCTCTATCAAAGTCTTCTACTTGAACGATTTGTTTACAATCCAGTAAGTGCTTAAAGAGGAAGTGAATTCCTTTCGGGACGGGTAAGTTTTCTGCGGTCATCAAACTTCCATCGTCTCCGTATGCCGGATAGACATAAATGATGATGTTTCTATTGAATAGTTCGCCGAAAGCAACCAACAGTCTTCCATCTTGGTTGAGTTGGTATTTTTCGTGGATGATGTGATTTAATTCACGAGCACCAATGACCAATCCAAGGTTTTTAATTTTATAATCAGACAGATAGTTGATTAGATTTTGGTGGTTGTTACAATTGGAGATAATGACTTTTTGATTTAGCCCGTTTAGCATTTTGGCTCTCATTAAGAAATCATTTTCGTCGGTAACGCCATTAACGATCAAGTTTTCAAGAGTAATTTCTGCAACCAATCGTGCTTTTTCATCTTCAACATCCTCATTGGCTTTGAACTGCTTAAGACCAGACTCAAATACATCTAGGGTTACTTTGGTAGGAGGGCGATAATGGCCTCTTACTACCATTAGATGTTTTTTATATAGATGCTCTGATGCATGCGTCATGTTGCCTTGTTCGTCAAACATGGCAACATCTGTCAAATTATTTCTTACTAGATAGAGTGCAATCAGTCTTTGGTCAAAATCTTCAAAATCTGGGCCCGTAAGACTGACCATATCGATCTCAACTCTACCTTGTAGATTATCAATTAACGAAGTGATGAGTTTTTCCGGATCGTCGTAGTGAAAGTATGCACCATATATCATATTAACCCCGAGCATTCCAATGGCTTCTTGCTGCAGTTTGTTGTCGTTGTCCAACATTTTTACATGAAGAATTAGATCGTTGGGTTTAGAATCTGGAGTGAGTTGGAAACGTACACCCATCCATCCTTGACCTTTGATGGTCTTTTGGTAATTGATGGCTGCAACGCTATCAGCAAATACAAAAAATTTGGTCTCGGGCATTTCTGTTTGCAGTCTTTCAACCATCAAGCCATATTCATGATCGAGCATGTTGTTGATACGAGACTGACAGACATACCTGCCAGATGGTTCAACACCATAGATAGCGTCCGAATAAGTTTTGTCGTAGGCAGACATGGTTTTGGCAATCGTGCCGGCTGCGGCGCCTACTTGAAAAAACAATCTAGCTACTTCTTGGCCGGCTCCAATTTCGGCGAATGTTCCGTAGATATGGTTATCTAGGTTGATTTGAAGTGCTTTTTGTTCTTGGGTTAAAACTTGTGCTTTGTCCATTTACTCTTGTTTGCAATTGTTTGACGCAAAAATAAGTTAAAAAGGTCGTCGAAGGAGGATGAAACACGGATTACATGGAGAAAATTGCAATATGACTTATGGGCGATGATTTTGAGAGCAAGAAGATGGTTTCTGTGAAAATGCTTCAATGGGGAAATCTGTGGCAACATTTGCGGAAGCGATAATGGGCAAAAAATCAAAAACTATCGATATTTTACTTAAAAACAGGAGAAATGAATAGAAATAGGCTAAATCCTTGCGGGTAGTATTGTGATAAAAGAAAGAATCGCTTATCTTTGCACTCCAGTTTCAAAGAAGAATATTTACAGAAATGAAAAAAGATACACATCCAAAAGAATACAGAAAAGTAATTTTCAAGGATTTCTCATGCGATCACGCATTCATGTCAAGATCATGTGCGGATACGAAAGATACCATCACATGGACTGATGGAAATGAGTACCCATTAATTAAACTAGAGATATCAAGTGCATCGCACCCGTTTTTCACTGGTAAGATGAAGTTCATCGATACTGCTGGACGTATTGATAAGTTTAATAAGAAATTTGCAAAGTTTGCTAAAAAGAAACCTGCCGCAGAGGCTCCAGCCGCAGAAGCGCCGGCTGAAACTCCAGAAGCAGAATAAAATATAAACTTTAAGAGCTCCGATTATCGGAGCTTTTTTTTTGATGATTGCAAGAAAGAATATAATACTTTTTGATGATGGCCAAGTAGACCATCTTTTGCCATTGACCTACACGCGACCTGCTTGCGAATTGAGAGTAGGGATTCTTACCATTGCCGAAAAGTGGGAAAACTACTTGGATGGGATGGTGAGCTATATTACCAAGGAATACCTTTCATCAAAATTTCCAATAAAAATCACCGACGATAATCTCTTTATCAATGGGCGTCTTCTTCCCAATGAAAAGATGGTGCGTCTGATTAGAAATCTTGGGTTGAATGAAGCCATTTTGTATCAAGACGAATTGGTGGCGGCTAGAATGGATCGCAAAAAATTGAACCGAATTATTGATGAAGATGATCCTGGTCAATTGAACGGAACTGATATTACGACGTTGGAAGGCGTTGTAGATTTTATTCATCGACCGAATGATATTTTCCAAAAGAACGACCAAGAAATCAGAAAAGATTTTGAACTTGTCACAGCCGGAAGAAAGAGCCAGATTATTCCAAGAGAAGTAAGTACCAAGGGATTTAAGATTTTTGTAGAGCCAGGTGCTGAAATTGACCTATGTAGATTGAATAGTTCTACTGGTCCCATTTACATCGGGAAGGATGCCAAGATACTAGATGCTTCTGTGATCAGAGGGCCTTTTGCACTGTGTGAAGGTGCTGTGGTGAAAATGAGCGCCAAAATTTATGGAGCAACAACGGTAGGACCGTATTCTAAAGTGGGTGGTGAAATTAAGAATGTAGTAATCCAAGCAAACTCCAATAAGAGTCATGATGGTTATCTCGGAAATGCAGTTCTTGGGGAGTGGTGTAATCTTGGTGCTGATACCAACAGTTCTAATCTGAAGAATAATTATGCTGAGGTAAAAATATGGGATTATCTGCATCAAAAATTTTCTCCGACAGGCTCGCAATTTTGTGGACTGATCATGGGTGATCACTCCAAGTGCGGAATCAATACCATGTTTAATACGGGAACTGTAGTGGGTGTAAGTTGCAATATTTATGGCAGCGGATTCCCTCGCACCTTTATTCCTTCTTTTTCTTGGGGAGGAGCAAGTGGGTATATGACCTATCGTCTTGATAAGGCCTTTGAAACGATGGAAAAGGTATACGAAAGAAAAGCAATAAATTTCACACAAGATGATAAAAACATCTTGGAGAAAATCTTCAATGATAGTGCGGAGTACAGAAGCTGGGAAAAGTAGCTCTGATGAAAAAACCATTTTTCAAAAAACTTATTAGCAACTTTAGAGAGGTCATTCTTGAAGAAACTGGATCCGAACACAATCCTGTTTTGCAAGTGGTTCTTTACAAAGAACGATTTCAATTGTGTACGCGCACCGCAATCTACTCCTACGAAGACAAGTATGATAATTTTAGAACTGCTTTTGATCAGTTAAAAATTACGGAAAAAAAGATAGAAAATACATTGCTGCTGGGATTGGGTTTGGGCTCGATTCCTCAGATGTTGGAAACGATTTATAAAGTGGAGACGGATTATATAGCGGTGGAGATTGATGAAGTGATTTGTCAATTGGCTGATAGGTATATTTTATCTGATTTGAAATCAAATATTCAAACATTTCCGATTGATGCGATGAATTATTTTCAATGGTATGACCATCGATTTGACATGATAGCAATGGATATATTTCAGAGTGCAGTGGTCCCTGAAGAATTTGAAAGTGTGGAATACTTTCAATTGATGGATTCTAGGCTTCATGAAGGGGGAATCTTATTGTACAATCGATTGTCCAATACAGCCTTGGATAAGGAAAAGAATGAAGGTTTTCAGCAAAAATGGATGTCTGTCTTCCCAAATGGGGGATTAATTGATTGCAGAAACAATGTAATCTTCATAAATGACCTCCGCCTTATTCCGCAATAGATTAAAAGTTTTAAATTTGTCATAGACTCCATGATGAGTCGTCTCAAAAATATTCGATATGTTAACAATTAATATTTATTTGAAGCTGGCCTTGATTGTTCTTTTCCTAGGAGGAGGGATTGTATTGTGGTCAATATATGGTTTCTGGTATTCATTCATTTTTCTTTTGATTGGATTGGTATTATTGGCTAGTTACTTTCTACTTGGAACTGTGCAGTCTGCATCGACCTTGATGCAAGATGGCGATTTTCAAGGTGCCGACAAAAGATTGAATATGACGGTTCTTCCTAAATGGTTGTATGTAACCAACAGAGCCATTTATAAAATTTTAAAAGGAACAATTGCATCTCAGACGGGAGACAACAAAACAGCAGAAGGATACTTCAACGAAGCACTTGCTATGGATCTTCCTACCGATAATGAAAAAGGTATGGTTTTGTTGCAGCTTGCTAACATTCAAGCCAACAAGAATAACTTTACAGGTGCTAAAAATTATTTTAGCCAGGCTAAGAAATTAAAAATTACCGAGCCACAGATAAAAGAGCAATTGGACTTGATGGACAAGGCATTTAGCCAGAGTCAAGCCTCAAGAAGAGCTTCTCAAGGAATGGGCGGTAGAAGAGGTGGAATGATGCAACCAGGCGGTAAGAGAAGAAGGCCAAAAATGAGATAAAAAATTCATGGCCGAACCACTTAAGAATTTATACTCTAAGAAGTTTTATACTCATATTTCAGAGGTTTTTCAAGACACCATTCCTGGGTTTGATGAAAAACAATTTGTAAAAGAAATCTTTTGCAAAGATTGGAAGAGTTATGAATTGAAGGAAAGAATGAAGCACACAAGTAAGGTGCTACATCTATTTTTACCTGCTAAATTTTCCCAAGCAGCCAAGATCATTATCAAGACCTGTAAAGAATTTCAAAAACGTTCTTACAATAATTACGGATTGGAATTTATGTTTTTTCCAGACTATGTGGAGATATATGGGATCGACGATTTGAAATCATCACTCAAGGTGATGGAGTCGATCACTGAATTGACCAGTTGTGAATTTGCAATCAGACCTTTTATAGTAAAATATCCTGTCGATGCAATGTCCACGATACTGAGTTGGTCAACACACAAAAATCTACACGTAAGAAGACTGGCCTCTGAAGGAAGCAGACCTAGATTGCCATGGGCGATGGCATTGCCAGATTTCAAAAAAGATCCTTCAAAAGTCCTACCGATTCTTGAAAACTTAAAAGAAGACCCATCGGAATACGTTAGACGAAGTGTTGCGAATAATTTAAATGATATCTCCAAAGACCATCCAAAAGTTTTATTGAAAATTGCCAAGCAATGGAAAGGAATAAGTACTGAAACGGATGCTATAATAAAACATGCTTCTCGAACTTTATTGAAGGCCGGGGATCCTGCGATCATGAAATATTATGGCTTGGATACCAAAGGTGTCAATGTCAATAATTTTAAGGTTGTAAATCCTAAGGTCAATGTAGGGGAGTACATAAAGTTTGAGTTTGATCTGCACTTGACCAAGAAAAAATATTTGCGTCTCGAATATGCAATTCATTTTCTCTTAAAGAATGGAAAGCAAAACAAAAAGGTATTCAAGATCAGTGAGAAAGATTACGCCAAAGATTCGACAACTAAAGTCGAACGTGGACATAGTTTTAAACCGATCTCTACACGAACCTATTACGAAGGCAAACAAAGTGTCTCCATTATTGTGAATGGCGTTGAGTTTGGCACAGCTGATTTCTCCTTGAAGCTGTAACTACAGCTTTGAAACGAATTGACTCACTTTCTGGCCGCTCTTTGTATTCTCTGTCTGAATGATATAAATACCATTTTCAAGTTTGATCAAATCAATGGTCGCTTCGTCCGTAATTGATTTTGTATCAACGAGGATACCGGTTGTCGTAAATATTTTCAAGAGGTAATTTCCTTTTTCAGATATGGAGATGTTTAATCGTTCGCTGAATGGATTGGGGAAAATATTTATCGTGAAATCTGCGATGTTGATATTGCTACTTACCAAGTCTAAGCCATCACAATCTTCGTCTATTCCGTTGTTTACGATTTCGATAGCGCTCGGATTGATGGCTGGATTTTCATCATCGCAGTCTTCGTCCGAATTGAAACCATCGTTGTCGTTGTCGATGACGAGAGCATCCCCATCGCAGTCTTCGTCGATGGCGTTATTAGGTATTTCTATGGCACTTGGATTGATGGCTGAATCTTGATCGTCACAATCTTCATCCGAATTGAATCCATCGTTGTCGTTGTCAATGACGAGAGCATCTCCATCGCAGTCTTCATCGATGGAGTTGTTAGGTATTTCTATGGCACTCGGATTGATGGCTGCATCTAGGTCATCACAGTCTTCATCCGAATTGAATCCATCGTTGTCGTTGTCAATTATGAGAGCATCCCCATCGCAGTCTTCATCGATAGAGTTGTTAGGTATTTCTATGGCACTCGGATTGATGGCTGCATCTTGGTCATCGCAATCTTCATCCGAATTGAAACCATCGTTATCGTCGTCTATGATGAGTAATTCGCCATTACAATCTTCATCGATGGCGTTGTTGGGTATTTCTGTGGCATTGGGGTTTACGTTGGCATTGTTGTCATCGCAATCTGAGTCAATATTGAATCCATCTTGATCGAGATCGTTGTCTGGTGTTGCTGGATCGCAATCATCGTCGATGCCATTATAAGCCACTTCAGTTTGCCCTGGGAATATTCCTGGATTGGCATCATCACAATCATTTGCGGAAGCAAAACCATCCATGTCTAAGTCATCGTCTGGGGTGTTTTGATTACAATCGTCATCAATGCCATTGTAAGGTGTTTCTATTTGACTAGGTGAAATGGCTGGATTGGAATCGTCACAATCATTTGCGAAAGCGAAACCATCTTGATCGAGGTCATCGTCCAAAGTAGTAGGGTCGCAATCATCATCAATGCCATTGTAGGCAATTTCTGTATTGCCTGGAAATATGTTGGGATTGTTGTCATCGCAGTCATCCAAAAAAGTTACTCCGTCATTGTCATCATCTTGATTGCTGATGACTGTATCATAGAGTGCAATATTTATTACGCTTGTTTGGCCAATTGCAAAATTTACTTTCACGGATTGAGGGACATAGCCAGGAGAAACTACGCTAACAATGTAACTTCCTTCTCCAATAAATCCTGTTTTGAAACTTCCTGATGCGTCGCTATTTTCTAAAATGGTTGTCGATTCTATTTCAATGATTGCATTGTTGATTGGCAGACCGGTGAGTGCGTCTGTGACAATACCCTCTAGATAAGTAGCATGTTGGTAATTGGGTTGTAACACAAATAGACCTTCCGTAATATCTGACGCAATGATGATGCCTGATGGTAAAAAAGGATACACTCCCCAACAGCCATCGAAACCTGTAGTTAAACCTTGGAAAGTATCGTACTGACCTACTTTTACCAAGAGGTCAGGTCTGGTGGCGTCCAAAACGACAACACCTTCGGTATACCATGAAGTGATAAGGTAGTCATCTCTGAAATGTGTATTGTGTGGAATGATGCCAGATTGTGTTGATCCCGAATTGGCACGATCCAAAAATCGAATATCAGTTGGGTCAGAAACATCATAGGATTCAACAAATGCATTGGGTCTTTCGTCTGTTGTGTAGACATAGTTTCCATCTGGAGAAGCCCAGGCGTTGTGCGTAAAATTATTCCCTGTCTGCGTTTGACCCAACAAGACTGGATTTGATTTGTCTGAAACATCAAAAATTGCTAGTTCGCCATCGAAAACTTGTGAGCTATACATGATGTTGTTCTGTACAAATATGTCATGTGTGTAAGGTGCGTCATGTCGCCCAACCAAATCTGGATTTTCTGGATCTGTGTTTAAATCATAAAATAAAACGCCTGGCTCGACACTACTTCCTGTCACATACAGTATTCCAAATTCGTCGATAAACAGATTGTGAATGGCTCTTAATTCATCATTGCCGATTAATGGCTCAAATGTATCGAAAGTAATGTTGTCGATGTTGCTCATATCTATGATGGTAATCCCATCGGCGTTGCTCTCCGACGCGTGATAAAGGTAATTACCATATGATTTGATGTCATGCCAAACGCTTCCTGCTACCGGAATAGACCTTATCAGCTCTGGATTATTAGGATCTTGAAGCGCGTAAATTTTTACCTCACTAAAATTACCAATGACTGCGTATTCAACTCCTGCATCATCCACATAGCCCCAAATGTCACTAGATTCTTCATTAAAAGTAACCTGGGCTAGCTCAGTCATGTTAAGATGATTCTGAGCAATGAGAAAAGAGGAAATGAAAATATAGAACGCGGTAAATAGTAATTTTTTCAATTGTATTATTTTTTTCTTCCTAAAAGAGATCCGAGATAGGCCATTGGTAAATAAGCTCCTAATAAATCTAGTGCATCAAACCAAGTAGGAGCATCCACCATTCTTGACATCATGATGCCACCGATCAAAAAGAAGAAGCCTGGAATAAGGGCAAGTCTCATGTTTTGCGAAGCAGCAAATCTGGCAATAATAAAACTGGCAACCAGGGTCCCCAAGGCATGTGCCAAGAAAACCATAATAAAGTTTTTGGCTTCAAAAAGATGAATGTTTGCTGCTAGAGATGCTTCATCCATAGGATCAATTCCTGGAGGTAATGGAACTATTGAAGGGCCGATCTTGATCAAAAACATATTAACAGCACCTCCAATGAAAAATCCCAGAATAACGACTAGGATGTTTTTTAAGATGGGATTCATTTTTATTTTTTTTAAAGTTATTGATTAAAACAACTATAGATGTTGGATTTTAATCATTTGTAAAAAGTAAGTTGTAATAAAAATACTTTTTTTTCTTCATTTCGTGTCACATTTAGTGAGTTGGCCAAATATCATTGTATACGGCAGCGATTATATGTCTAATGCTACATTATCTAAAAAGGGAAGCAGCGGAAGGTGTTTAATTTATGTTAAGTTAATATCAAAACGAACAGCGATGAAAAATACACTTGTACTTTTTTCTCTAATCTTCCTGTGTGCCAATGTGAGCGTTGCTCAAAAACTAGGACACTCCTCTCTAAGTCCTTATGCTGGATCTACAGACCAAGGATCGCATATTATCTTTCAGAATGTAGGTGAAACATATACTACCCAAGCGGACTTGGATGATGTGATTCTGTATGAAGGATTGTTGAATAATATTTCAAATGATCTGTTTGCTACTTTCTTTATTCATGTAAGGTATTTCTTTGACGGGAATCAAAATGGCCTTAAAGACGGCGACGATTATTATTTGCCAATGGGTGCTTTTGCTGTTGGTGATGAAGTATTTTTAAATCATGAAAAACAAGGCGTTAATTTAATAGCTGGCGAAGGAATGTATACTGTTGATTTTGTTGAGATAGGAACAGAAAATCTTCTCTTAACCAATGATGCGAGTCATACTTTTGAATTGGATGCAGCCAACAGCTTTAGAGTGGTCGAGTTTGGTTTGTATGTGGAACAACTACAAACAGAGCTAGACATCAATTTTATTTCGGATCCATTTAGATGTGGTTTTCCGATAGAAGCAAGAATGTGTGTTACCAATTTAGGTTTTTTGCCTGAGTCTGGAACGGCTTGGATTGATATCGATGATAGAATTGATGGGATTTACTTTGTACAAGAACCAGATCATATTATCGATGATACCCATGTAGGTTTTGATTTCGATTTGGCTCCACAAGAAAAACTCACCATTAATTATGGACTAACGGTGCCATTGATTAATACTCCTGATCAGCTGGGAGAGATTTATACGACAAAAGGATTTACAGATACAGATTTAGGAAGAACAGCTTATTGTTTTGAGCAAGAGCTCCGATGTGCTTACGATCCCAACGACAAACTGGTAAATCCTAATCGTCCTGATAGTCTTGGATTGATGGATCAACCGATTACCTATACACTTCGTTTTCAGAATACAGGCAACGATTATGCACTCAATGTAGAAGTACGTGATACTTTGAGTGAGTACTTGAATCCCAATAGTTTTAGGTTGATCGATACAAGTCATCCTGATGAGTTGTCAGTGGTATTTGATCCAGACGATAATTACATCGTCAACTTTAAGTTTGATAATATTTATTTGCCCGATAGTACGACCAATGAGCCTGGAAGTAATGGATTTATTATGTATCAAATATCAGCCTTAGAAGGAACCCCTTTTAATACCGAGATTAACAATACAGGACATATCTATTTTGATTTTAATCCAGCCATTGTTACCAATACGACGAGTACCACCTTGGTGGATTCCTTCCCGATTATCAACTCAGTGAATGATTTCGAATTTGAAGAAGAAATTTTGGTCTTTCCCAATCCAACAAAAGGTTTGGTGCAGTTTGACAAAGAAGTAGACTTGGTACATGTACGAGACATGTATGGAAGAATTGTTTCAACAGGATTGCGTACCAATAAAATGGATATCACTTCCTTACCGGCCGCTACTTATTTTCTTGAGATATACATAGAAGAGAGTAAAATCATTGAGAAGATCATTTTGATGGACTAGTAATCCATAATTATTAAATCATTACAACGAAAAATATATTTTATGAAAAATTGGCTTCTTTTCCTTTTTTGTTTGTGTAGCTATTTGGGAATGGCTCAAACGGAATCCATTCCGTTTCAAACAATATTGACCGACAGTGAGGATGCTGTGTTGAATAATGTCTCAGCAGAATTGCAAGTAGATATTATTCAAAATTCTCCGACGGGATTTGTGGTGTATTCTGAAGTACACGATATAGTAAGCGGTAACAATGGTGAAATATATTTGACCATTGGAACAGGTGACCCTCTTGGTGCTGACTTTGACGAAGTCGACTGGAGTAAACCAAATTATATTGATCTTTCTGTTAAGCCTTCCGGTTTTAGTAATTTTTACAATGCAGGAACACGAGAGCTTCTGTCAGTACCATATGCAATCTTTGCATTGAAGGTAAGTTGCGCTGATGGATGTCCTGGAGA
>CALFDU010000136.1 GCA_937950315.1 uncultured Saprospiraceae bacterium
AGTTCTACGTTATGTACTGATAACAATTTCAATAATCCAGATCCTGTTGAATTGAGCATTACGGTATTCCCTAACCCAGTGAACAATGAGATCAATCTTGACTTCTCAAAACGTCCTACTGAAATGGCAACGATAAGAGTGTATGATGCATTTGGCAAATTGATTATCCAAGAGAATGTGGATGCAATGAATGGAGAAACGCCTAATGTGGATATTTCACAACTCAATGAAGGAGCTTATATCCTTCAAGTATCGATGAAAGGATTTTCAGAATCTAAACGTTTTATAAAAATTAATTAGGATTAATCCAGATCATTATTTTGGTGAGGAATTTTGATCCAGGAGTTTTGATTCATATAGCAGGCATCGCAAGATGTCTGCTTTTTTTATGCTTAGCGCAAATGTTTTATTTGGATCCAATAAATGAAAGTAAAATTCTCGTTATCTTATAATGCCTTGCACTGGAATTGGTTCAACTTCATGAAAATCTCTGAGCGCGTTTATCAATTTGAATGAATTGAATGAAGGAATGTCTTTCGCTTGAATCTCTTGAGTCTGGACGATGCCCGCATCTAGCAATCTAGCCCTTGCCGTTCCTTCCAACAACGGATTGGTAGGTGTCACCCATCGAGTACCATCAAAAAATACAATATTGGCATAGGAGCTATCGGTTACCCTGTTGTTTACAATGATTAAAACATCATCGCAATTGTCTTTCTGTTTGTAAGCATCCAGTAAGTCGCTACGGTCTTTAAACTTTGAAGAGTAGTCGATGTTTTCTAGATGAACAAGCTTCAGTGTTTTTATTTCCTTTATTAAATAAGGTTCAAATTCGATTTTTCTAAGCTGGTCATTATAGCTGATTCGCAATTTAAAAACTCCTTCATTTGCGTAAGCGGGAATCGTGAGATGGCTGGTTAAGTGACTAAGCGGATTCTTCTTATACATCTTCTTGTACGACCTCTCATATCTCAACTGGTGCCATTCTGGATGGCACAACTTTCCGTCTTTTACCTTAATGGACTCAAAGAGTGGGTACATATACTTTTTGTATTAGTTCGGCATATTCATCATCGAGATTGCTGTGTGCCGTCAATCCACCACCGCTCTTAAAAAACAAGTTTTCGTCTGTCTTTTTGATGAATCGTATTGAGATGGCACTATCAAGATTTACCCCATCAAAAATTCCAAAAACGCCTGTGTAAAACCCTCGCGGCTCGATTTCTAATTTGTTGATGATTTCAACAGTTTTTCTTTTTGGGGCGCCGCTGATGGATCCTGCAGGAAGTAATTTAAGAATGTATTCTCCGAGATTTTCTCTCCAGTTTTGCGGCAATTTGCCTTTAATTTCTGTACTGGTCTGAAGTAATTCTCCTTTGTGTGTTTTTATTTTTTCAACATACCTGAATTTTTCAACCGACACCTTTTGGGAAATCATCGAAAGGTCATTGCGCAATAGGTCAACAATCGTATTGTGCTCCCACATTTCTTTCTTACTATCCATCAATCTATCCTTGGCAGCATCGAGGGTAGCATCGATGGTTCCTTTCATAGGATAGGTATAAATATTGTCTCCGATGATTTTAATAAAACACTCTGGCGAGAAAACTACAAATTCATCTTTGAACAACAATTTGTAAGGTGCTTGCGCAAGGTGATAAATCTCATTCAGTTTTAAGTTGATATCGATCTTGGTAGGGAAAGTAAGATTGAGTAAATAAGAATCCCCTTCTTTGATGTGCTTTATTGCCTGATCAAATTTTTCTGAAAACAGCTCCTTATCAATAGGGTGTCCTTGAAGGCTTACTTCTTTATTGATGGAAATACGTGTCGTATTGCTTCGATCCTTGATGGTGTATAAAATACCATGCTGTTCTGCTTCCTCCAAGGTGTAGAGTTGAGGCTCCTGACATTCATAATCAATGATGAATAAGAAAGGTGTTCCACTTGATGCATAGCTAGAAACCTGCTCCTTAAACTGCTCTATGTTCTTCTTTTCTTTATCCACTCAGAAAGACTAAAAAATGGTATTTATATGCATAACGTTGAGGTACCTTACTGAGTTCCAAATTTTAAGAACACAAATGATGACAATCAATAATTGAATGCAATGATAAGTGAATTAATCGCACTGGATGGACTTTTACTTGACTAAATTATTGTGTTGTTACTTGGGAGTAATTTGATGGACTTAGGTGCACAGGAAGTCAAGAATCTAATGATCCTCCTTTTTTCACATAGGTCTTAAACACATAATCGTATTCATTTTTTCCTTCTGCTTGATGTGGTTCTTCTTCGGTGAGTTTCCATTCATCCATATTCATTTTAGGAAAAAAAATGTCTGCATCTGGTATATCTATATCGACTTCTGTGATGTACATTCTATCCCACAACTCTTTGCTCAGATCATAGATGCCACCCCCTCCGATAATAAATGCTTCTTCTTCTCCATTTTTTGCGGCAATGTCCAATGCTTCTGGAAGACTATGTGTTACCAACGCATTGCTGACGATATAGTATGGATTGCGGGTTATGATAACATTGGTACGCTTGGGAAGTGGGCGTCCGATAGATTCAAAGCATTTTCTGCCCATGATAATATGTCGATCAAGGGTTCTCTTTTTGAAGTATTTTAAGTCCGCAGGCAAGTACCATGGGATGTCATTTTCTCTTCCGATTTCTCGGTTGTTGCCCATCGCTACTATGGTGGATATTATCATGTTTCTGGTACTTCGATTAATTGAATTGAAATTACTTGTTCTTCCTTGTATTTACTTCTTTCTGAAATTTCTTTTTTCAAATATTTCTCCATCATCAACCCTGCAATAGGCGCGGCATAGTCTGATCCAAAACCAGCATTCTCAACATACACTGCAATGGCAATCTTGGGATCATCAACAGGTGCAAATGCAAAAAACACAGAGTGATCTTCTCCAAATGGGTTTTGTGAAGTTCCTGTTTTTCCTGCCACTCTTACCCCTGGTACCCTTGCTTTGGTTCCTGTTCCCCAACTGATAACATTTTCCATTCCTCTTATCACAGGATCAAAATGTTCTAGGTCAATGCCAACATCTCTTACTACTTTAAATTTGGGATCAATCTCGATACTACTATCGCTCAGACTTCTGATCAAGTGAGGAGTATAATACTTACCTCGATTGGCAATGATGGCAGCGAGATTTGCCATTTGAATAGTCGTTAATTCTAACTCTCCTTGACCGATACCGATGGACATCACGTAGGTTGATTTCCATCCATTGACTTCATTGGCATATAATCTATTGTAATAATTGGCAGTTGGAATGAAGCCTCCCGACTCGATGTGGTTGTCAATACCCAATTCTTTACCTAGGCCAAATTTATATAAGTAGTTGTCTAGCATTGTCAATCCTTCACCTGGCTTGGTATATCCATTTACTTCCAGTGTTTTTCTGATCATATCAAAAAAGTAACTATTACACGAGTGCGTCAATGCAATCGAAACATTGGAAGGATAGGGATGATCGTGGCAATTGTATCTAAAAGTATTGTACTCATAATAGCCAGGACAACTTACACCTTTGTATGGAGAGGTAATTCCTTCTTGAAAGGCAATCAAAGAAAGTATTGGTTTAAAAATCGAACCAGGTGGATATTTGGCCAAAACTGTTCTATCCAAGAACGGTTTGTTTACATTGTCCTGCATCAAATTATCAAAAGCCTTTCCTCTATCTTCATCCAGGTTTAAGGTGTTGGGATCATAAGTTGGTGCCGAGATCGAACAAAGTATTTCTCCTGTGCTTGGTTCTATGGCGATGATGCTTCCTCTTTTTCCTTGCATCAGATACTCTCCGTATTTCTGAAGTTCAAAATCAATGCTGACATTGATGTTGGTCCCCGGTCTTGCCTGTTTATCAAGTTCCCCTTTGTTGAATGACTCAACGACTCGTCCAAGGTTATCCGTAATTACGTGTCTGACCCCTTTGCTTCCTCTTAAGATATCTTCATATGATTTTTCAAGACCAGACTTTCCTACATAATCTCCTCCTACATAAAGCCCTTCGTTTTTGTTCAACATGTTCTGATCTACCTCTCCTAGATAACCCAGCAAGTGTGCTGCATTCTGGTGTGGGTAAGAACGTATGCTTCTTACATTGGTCAGGAATCCGGGAAAACGATAAATGTGCTCTTGGAACTTGGCAATGATTTCTGGCTTGACCTTGGAAAGGAAAGTAAAGGGAATGGATTTATGATACTTCTGGCTCGACCAGTTTTTGTTGATGTTTTTTATAAAAACTTCTTTTTCGATTTCCAATAGTTGACAGAATAGGGTGGTGTCCATTCCTTTGTCAATCTGATTGTAAATCACGTCGATGTCATAAACTGGTTTGTTGTAGACCAAGACCTCGTTGTTTCTATCGTAGATAATTCCTCTTGAGGCATAGATGGTTTGTTGGTCTAGGGTGTTCCTTTGCGCAAGCTTCTCATACTTATCATCAAACAACTGAATCTGCGCAGCTTTAACGATTAGGGTTAAAGAAGCAATGACAAAGAAGATGGTGATTTGTTGATTCCTGGTCATACAGGATCTATGATTTTGGGTTGAATATTAAAACTAAGAACACTACTATAAACAAAGAAAATATAAGACTTGTTATTGTACTTACCATTATTTCATAAAAATAAACAAATGAGAACACCTCTACGCTGAAGTAGACAAAAAGATGTAGAAGTAAAAACAATGCAGCATAACTTATGTACCAGATAATACCCAATCTTCTGATGTTGAAGGGCTGCTCGGGTTCGTAACCGATATCTGGCTCGATGATTCTTAAAATGAAATCTCTCATATAAGCTGAAAAAACCAAAGCAGCTGCGTGGACTCCAGGAGAATCGTAGAACATATCCACCATCATTCCCATCATAAAAGCAGCAATCAAAATAACCGGTTTTGGCATTTTGAATGGCAATAACATTATCCACAGGGGATATACCAAAATGTGCGTGTACGAAAGAATACCTAGATCAAAACGGACTCTTTCAAATACAGTTACCTGCAATACAAGAAGGACTACAAATCTGAATAGTATAGAAACCCAATTATAATTCATCTTCGATATCTTCTTCTAGTGTTATCTTTTCTTTTTGATCTTTTGAAGATACCAAATATGCATGTGTTTCTGACGGTAGGTCATTGAATAGTTTTACAATAACCGAATATGAGTCATCATTTCTATTCACCTTATAGTCATAAATGGTCCCGACTTCAATACCATATGGAAAGACGGTTGAATAGCCACTTGTGATGATTGTATCCCCAACAGACATTTCTGCATGCTTTGGGATGCTGGTTAGGTTCATTGTCGTTGGGTCCATTTCATCCCAAATCAAAGTACCGTGAAAATCACTGTTTTTAATGGAAGCACTGATTCTACTTTGGCTATGCAAGATGGTCATTACCAACGAGTAATTTTTACTTACGCTTTTGACGATTCCCAATAGTCCATCTTTGCTGATTACACCCATACCTACTTTTATAGAATCAACTGATCCTTTGTTGACCGTAATGTGGTTGTTTCTTTTGTTGACCGTTTTACCAGTAATTCTAGCGGGGATAAATTTATATTCTAGTAGAGAAGAATCAATCGCCTCATATTCTTGAAACTCATTTTCTTTGCTGAATACGCGGTAGTTGATGATCGTTTCTAAGAGACGTGCATTTTCAGTGAGCAGACTATCGTTGACCGCTTCTAGATTGAAAAAATTGGTTGTGTTTTCGACTCTTTCATCAATGGAACCGGTGAATAGGTTGGCGGAGTGCGCCCATATTTCACTTTGACTTTGATTGAAAGAAATGATAATGTAAAAACAGATTACTTCTAAAACGATAAATAGTATTGTGCTACTATATTTGGCAAGTAATAAAAGTAAATTCCGCATTGGTTATCACTTGGACTAGAGAACTTGACGTTCGATAAGGAATGTGTATTTGTCTGTATTTTTTAAAGCAAGACTAGTTCCTCTTACTACCGCTTTGAGGGGATCGTCTGCTACATTTACATTTAGTTTGGTCTTTCTTGAAAGTCTTACATCAAGACCTCTTAAAAGTGCTCCTCCTCCAGTCAACCAGATACCATTTCTGTAGATATCACTTGCCAATTCTGGTGGAGTATCTTCTAATGCTTTCAACACGGCATCCTCAATTTTAGAAATCGACTTATCCAAAGCTTCAGCCACTTCAAGATGATTGGTGAAAACTTGCTTAGGAATACCTGTCAACAAATCTCGACCGTTGATGGCCAATTTAGCAGGCACTTTATCAAGATCCTCAATCGCCGACCCAACATTGATTTTTATGTTTTCTGCCGTTCTTTCTCCGATCAATAAGTTGTGCTTCCTTCTCATGTAGTCTACCACATCATTGGTAAACTCATCACCGGCAGTACGGATAGATTGATCTGTTACGATTCCAGAAAGTGCGATTACAGCAATTTCAGTAGTTCCTCCTCCTATATCTATGATCATGGTCCCTTCTGGAGCCTCTACATCGATGCCTATACCAAGAGCGGCTGCCATTGGTTCGTGAATCAAGTATGTTTCTTTGGAATCTATGTGGTCAGCACTATCAAATACGGCTCTTTTTTCCACTTCAGTAATACCTGAAGGAATACAGATAACCATTTTTAAGTGCGTAAAAAACTTCTTTTTCTCAGTGATCATGTTGATGAGGCCCTGAATCAAGGCTTCTGCAGCTTGGAAGTCTGCAATTACCCCATCCTTAAGAGGCCTGACCGTCTTTATGTTTTCGTGGGTTTTTTCGTGCATCATCATCGCCTTCATCCCTACAGCTATGGTCTCGTTGGTCGTTCTATTGATGGCTACAATAGAAGGTTCATCGATAACAACAACGCCATCTTGAATAATCAAGGTGTTTGCAGTTCCGAGGTCAACTGCTAATTCTTGTTGAAAAAACTGAAATAATCTCATGTTGAGAATCTTATTAATATTAAATCAATAGTATTTATCTAATGCAAATATTATTCCTAAGTGTCTAAATGCACTTGAAATATTCACTACCCTAAAATTTTATTTGGAATCGTTCACAGATAAATTTTGGCAATCTATCCTATGGGCCAACGATTACTTGAGTCATTTCGTCCCAATTCAAGTATTTTTTGGCCATTTCCATCAATAATTTGGCATCTATTTGCACCATACTATCAGTAAAGTGACAAAAATAGTCAAAGTCAAGCTCATGTGAAAGATATGACTTAATAAGCTGTGAAGATCTAAATGGTCCGTCAAGTCCAGCCAAGATTTTTCCATTTACATAATTTTTAACCATGGTCAATTCATCGTCTGAAATCGGCTCCGTTTTAAGTCGATGAATTTCCTTTTGTATCTCGGTAAGACTCTCTTCGAGTTTGTCACTATCTATTTCTGCGCTGACGTAGAAATAATTGCTAGATTTCAATCGATCAATAGATGCATATATGTTGTAACACAATCCTTTTTCTTCACGTAAATTCTTCATCAATCGAGAACCAAAGTATCCACCCAAGATCTGAACGAGAAGATAGAAAGCAGTAAAATCAGGATTTTCTCTATGTAAGGTTACTCCTCCTATTTTGATGGCCGCTTGCATTTTATTGGGAGTCGGAAATCGATGCACACCAGTACTTTTGAAGCTAGCTTGATCCATTAGAGGTGTCTTGGTATACGGTTCTGTAGCTGCCCTTAGACCATTTAATTCTTTGATGATATCAGCCTTTAGTTCTTCGGTAATTTTTCCACTCAAGACTGCGTAACCACGGCCTGCTCCCCAGAATTTATTATAATGCGCGATCAGGTCTTCTCGATGAACCAATCCGTAATCATCGGGATTGGTATTGTATCCATACACATGCTCTTTACCGTAGATCGTAGAAGTAAGTTCTCTGTATCCGATCACATCGTTTTTGGATAGTTCTCTTTTTAGCTTGTCAGCAAATATTTTCTTTTTGTTGGAAAGTTCTTCTTCGAGGAAGCTGGCGTCATTGACCAGGGAGAAAAACTTGGGGAGCAATTCTTTATAATGACGGGTAAGGCTCGTAATGGTAGCTCCAGCTGTATCGAGATCGCTATAAGACATGATGTTGGCGCCATAAAAATCCCAAAATTCAGAAAGTGTCTGTGACTCCATACCCGAATAGCCTTCTCTGATCATGGCTGCACAGACTCGTGCTACTCCATGCTTGGTTTCATATCTTCTTCCACCATGGAAAACGAGTTCTAGCTTAAAAATATCCTGAGTTCCTGCATTGACCACATACAAGTCCATGTCATTGTCAAGCTGGATCTTATCGTAGTCTGGAAAGGAGGAGGCCTTCACTTCATTGATCTTTGGGCCTTTTACTCGGTTTATCACTGGTTTCTAATTTTGTGCAAAAAAAGCAAAAATTGAGAGGCTTATGAACTAAACCGCCATTATTCACAAACAATTGATACACTCTTGTCAGAACCAATAATGTTCCTCTTCAGATTAAGTAGCTTTTTGAGACGAATCCAACGGATAAATCTAAATTAGAAGCACAATGTGCCCTGCCAGTCCAAAATGAACATATTCACTGTTTGTTTATATAGTTTTTAACAATGTTTACGGTATTTGCCTAATTCACGTATTAATTGAATAATCGCCTTTTTTTTAAGATATTGCGTTGAATTTAATATGACAAAATGAAGTTTGAAGTTTCATCAGCAGAGTTGTTAAAAAAATTGCAGATTGCCCATGGGGCGGTAAGTTCTAATCCAGTACTTCCCATCCTTGAGGATTTTCTGTTTGATATCAAGAAAAACACACTCACCATACGATCTACCAATCTCGAGACAACGATTATATCAAAGTTGTCTGTAGTGGCTGATTCAAATTTTTCAGTTGCCATACCAGCAACCATTCTTCTCAATACAATCAAATCTCTTCCTGATCATCCGATCACCATTTCTATTGATGAGGAATCATTTGGCGTGACCATAAAATCACAATATGGTAAGTACAAATTGTCAGGAGACAAACCAGAAGACTTTCCAAAGTTACCGGATAGAGATAACACCAATGAACTTACGGTAAACTCAAGCAGTCTTTCCAATGCTTTGTTGCACTCTCTTTTTGCGACAAGTAATGACGAGTTGAGAATCGCCATGACAGGTGTTCTTTTTCAGATAGATTACAACAAAATTATTTTTGTAGCTACCGACGCACACAAGTTGGTGAAATACACCATCGGTAATGTAACTTCTGAAGAGAGTAGTTCTATCATTGTTCCAAAGAAAGGATTGACCTTGTTGAAAAACGCGCTTCCTAATGACGAAGACGTTACCCTTTCTTACAACCAAAAAAATATTTTTATCGACTTTAAGGATACCAGTTACATTCTTAGATTGATCGACTCTAAATATCCTGATTACAATGCAGTAATCCCAGTTGACAACAACAATGTACTTTCAATAAACCGTTCGGATTTCCTTTCTTCACTAAAAAGAATTGCAATCTACGCCAATAAGACAACCAATCAGGTGGTCCTTAACTTGGGAGACAATAGCCTGAACGTGTCAGCAAAAGATTTGGATTTTTCAAACGAAGCAAATGAAAATATTGCTTGTGAATATGCAGGTGATCAGATGCAGATTGGATTCAACGCAAAGTTTTTGATTGAGATGCTCGGGGTATTAAAACCTGATGACATCAAAATAGAAATGTCTAATCCAAACAGAGCAGGTATCATCGTTCCTACCGAACAATTGGAAAATGAAAATCTATTGATGCTCATTATGCCAGTGATGCGTAGCCACTAATATCTATTGTTGTGAAAATCGGATTGTTCTTCGGATCATTTAATCCAGTACATGTAGGTCACATGATTATTGCAAACTATCTTGCCAATAACACAGACCTAGACAAAGTGTGGATGGTCGTATCTCCACAAAATCCTTTTAAAGAAAAAAAATCTCTTGCCAAGGACAACGATCGATTGCATCTTGTAAATCTTGCCATTGGGGACAACTTCAAGCTGAAGGCTTCTAACATCGAGTTTGATTTACCGCAACCTTCGTACACAGTAGACACCCTCGCATTCTTAAAAGAAAAGCATCCAGACAAAAAATTTGTTTTGATAATGGGAGGCGATAATCTTAAGTCTTTACACAAGTGGAAAAATTACGAACACATCCTCGAATATCACCAAATATATGTCTACAAAAGACCAGATTATGACCTGGGTGAGCTGCAAGACCATCCAAGTGTCAAGATTCTAGATGCGCCATTGATGCAGATTTCCGCCAGTTATATTAGGAAGGAAATCAAGGAAAAGCGCTCTGTCAGATATCTCGTACCCGACGCAGTATTTGAATATCTAGAAAAAACGACGCTTTACAAATAAAAACAGTCCATCTTCGTTATTAATGAAATGACCAATTGAACATGCGAATCTCAGTATTTACTGCTTTATTTTTATTGACATCTTGTCTTTGTTTTTCTCAAAATGACCTGCTTTTGGGTGAGTGGAAAACACTTTTGCCTGCCAACAAAGGAAATCATGTTGTTGCAGGCAATGGAAAGATATTTTATGGTTCTAGTTCAGGTATTACGGTTTTAGACGAGGAGGATCTTGAAAACCCAGAGTTTTTTACGACTGTTGATGGTCTCAGTTCTATCGTGGTTGATAACCTTGGTTTTGATCCAGTAAGTGGACAATTGATTGTCGCATACAGCACGGGCATTATTGATTTATTTTCTCCAGATGAAGTTTTTACCATACTAGATATTGCAGCCAACACGACGATTCAAGGTAGTAAGCAGATCAATGATATGCATGTTACAGCAGATGGCCAGTTTGTTTATCTAGCAACAGGTTTTGGAATCCTTCAATACAATCTAGAAAGAAGAGAATTTGGTTTTAATACATTGACCTCAGAGTCAGTAAATAACATATCAGCAAACGGTGATAGAATTTATGCATCTACAGATTCTGGTTGTTATACCATCGATCTTTCTTCTGGAGCCAATGAAAATTTCTTTGGTGACTGGGATTTGATAGGTGAGGAGGCAGGAATCAAGGATAGCTATTTTTCATCCATCACTGAGGCAATCGGTGAGTCTGTTTACGTGTCAGCAGATACGACAATTTATTATTCTTCTGATTCTGGACAGAACTTTACTCCGATCTATAACTTTGATGATAGTGAACTTACGGCACAAGAAATTGTTGCTTACGATGGAGGATGTGTATTACTTTTGAAACACAACTCTGGTCAGAGTGAGCTCATCTTTTTTGATGAAGACAACACGGTATTTTTTAATAATGTCGCTTGCGCAAATGTGGCCAACGGTATTGCCGTAGATGGCCAAGATCGTATTTGGATTGGGGATGATTTTAGAAGAATGAGATATAAGACAGGGCCAAACGATTCTTGTACTCGATTTGAATTTGAAGGTCCATTTGATACCAATGTTAGTGAGATTACGATCAAAGACGAGGCATTGTACATCGCAACAGGTGGTGTGAAAGATAATTTTAGTATTGAATTTATAAAAGATGGTTTTTATGAATTTAAAGACCAAGAATGGGGTGTATTTAATTTCTTAACGGATGATTTTATCGAAGCATCTATCAGCAGTTTTTATCAGATAAAACCTCACCCAACCGAAGACAAAGTATATGTCGGTACCTATTGGGGAGGGATGTATGAGTATGATTCCGCCAATGGAGAACTCGTCAATCTGTATGACAAGGACAACACACCTGACTCAGGATTGAATGGTACCATAGGTGATTTTGATCGGACAAGAATTTCCGATATCGTTTTTGATGATGATGGTAATATGTGGATAGCCAACTTTGAAGCTGCAAGACCTTTGGTGGTATTTACCAAGGAAGGAAACTGGTTTAACTTTGATGTTGGATCAAATACCAGTATAACAGATTTAGTAATAGATGATCTTGGTTTTATTTGGATGGTAGCCAATGGAAATAGTGGAGGAGGAGTTATTGTATACGATGTAGGAGAGCAGATAGAAGATCCAACCGATGATAATATAAGATTCATAAGAAACGGAGATCTCCCTGGCGGAATCGCCAAAACGCTCGAACTTGATTTAACAGGTGGGGTTTGGGTAGGTACTACAGAAGGAGCCATGGTTTTTGAGTGTGGAGGCGCAGCTTTCGATACTGAACGTTGTAATGCCAACCAACCAAAATTTGTTCAAGAAGGAATTCCAGCTTTTCTACTTGCTTCGGAATTGGTACAAACCATCATGATTGATGGAGCAAACAGAAAATGGTTTGGTACCAGGAATGGTGTATTCTTAGTCAATGCGAATACAGACGAACAAATTGCTCACTTTACTACTGAAAACAGCCCCTTATTGGATAATGATATATTAGATATTGCTTACAATGAAGATAGCGGTGAAGTGTATATCGGAACAACAAGAGGAATCATGGTTTTCCGCTCGCAGTCTACTGGAGCGCGCGTCAATCATTCCAGTGAGATATATGCCTACCCCAATCCAGTTACTGCAGACCATACTGGCCCTATTGCCATCAAAGGCCTTGCCCGCGATGCAAATGTGAAAATCACGGATCTGAACGGGAAATTGGTTTTTGAAACAGTGGCGCTTGGAGGTCAAGCGATCTGGGACGGAACCCATTACGATAGATCTTCAAGAGTAGGAGCAGGAGTTTATCTTGTCTTTAGCTCGACGACAGATGTCTTTAGGGATCCTAATACTGCAGTGACGAAGATATTAATAGTCAGATAAAGCAATGCAGTAAGCTTTTGCAGTATCTTGTTTTTATCTTTCCAAGTAGAGTATTTTATACATAGTTCACTCGTATACAATCTTCAATCAACTATTTTCTTGGTTGCTTAAGTTTTTAATTTTTTGAAAATGAGATTTCTTCTTTTTTTTCTTCTTTGTCTTTTTTCATTGACAGCTCAAGCGCAGAATATCCAAAGGACGGTCTGTCAAGGAAATATGGATAGACTTGATAGTCTTTTGATAGAAGAAGAGGTCACAGTCTTAGATAATCGAGGAAGGTCATTGTTGCATTGGGCAGTGGCATGCAAGCAAAAAGAAGCATTTGATTTTTTGGTGAAGGAAGGTCTTAATATTAATGCACAAGATTTCTCGGATGAAACACCCATGCATATAGCTGTAAGATTTGGGAATAAGACTTTCTATGATCTTCTGGTGGAGCTACAAATGAATGAGGATTGGAAAATGGAATTTGGTCCTTCTCTTTTGGAAATTGCTGTTTTAGAAAAGGATACAATTTTTGTGCACACACTTCTAGAAAATGACATCGATTTAAATGCGACCAATGAAAGAGGAAGTACCCCATTGGAAATTTCTTACAGAATGAATGCCAATGATATTTCCAAAATGCTTCTTGAATACGGTGCTGACCAAAGCAAAGTAAGAAGGATTCATTTGACAGGAAAATTCATGGCCGAAAACCCATCTGAATCTCAATCCAAAATGTTTGCACCCAATTTCATTTCTACAGAGGAACAAGAATTTGGCTCAACCTTTAACGATGCTGGTACTGAGTTTTTCTATGCAGTAGATGTAAACGGAAAATACGAAATACGAACTTCCGTGTTCCAAGATGGTTTCTGGTCAAAACCTAAAGTCATTCTGTCTCATGAGGTATATGGTTACAACGACCCAATCCTTACCCCAGATGAATCACAATTGTACTTTATTTCAAACAGGGCTTTGGATGGAATAAGCGATAAAAAAGACATCGATATTTGGTATGTCAATAGAACCAATGACGGATGGTCTACTCCCATTAATGCCGGTTCAAACATCAATTCATCAGACAATGAATATTACATTTCATTTACTCATGAGGGAACCATGTATTTTTCTTCTAACATCAATGCTCCAGATGATAGAAAGAACAATGACTATGATATTTATGCAGCGCAGTTTATAAATGGAGAGTATCAAAAACCCAAACGACTAAGCGATGCCATCAATACCCAGGGATATGAAGCAGATGTATTTGTTTCTTCCGACGAGTCATACCTCATTTTTTGTTCGACAAGAGATTCAGGATTTGGAAAAGGCGACCTGTTTATTTCTTTCAAGAAAACAGATGGGAATTGGACCGAAGCCAAAAATATGGGAAAGGAAATCAATACAGAAAATTATGAATATTGTCCATTCGTCACAGGAGATGGAAAGCATCTTTTATTTACCAGTAACCAGGATATCTACTGGATTAGTACTGCGCTATTCCAACGATGGAAGTGAGTTTGATCTAGGGTTTAAGTCGTCTCTATTTTTTAAGAGAATTTCCTTACTTCTGGTTTTTACTTACAAAGCTTAATCGCTTTTTGATACACCGCCTCATATTGAGGCACAATCACTTTCTTAGAAAAAGTATCTGCTTTCTTGATGGCGTTGATTTTAAATTGCTTCATCATTTTTGGATCTTGTAAGAGTGTAATGGCGTTGGTTGCCATTTCTTTTACGTTTCCAACATCACTTAAGAAACCTGTTTCTCCATGTACATTTACTTCAGGAATACCGCCTACATTACTTGAGATGACAGGTACTTCAGTAGCCAGGGCTTCAAGTGCAGCAAGCCCAAAACTCTCATGAGTAGATGGGAGAATGAATAGATCACTGATCGAAAGCAATCTTTCTACAGCATCCTGCTTCCCAAGGAAAATAATCTCATCACAAAGACCTATCGTTCTGCAGAGTTCTTCAAGAGAAGAACGCTCAGGTCCATCTCCAATCAATAGTAATTTACTAGGTACTTTACGGTATACCTCTTCAAAGATTCTAATAACATCATCCACACGTTTTAATTTTCTAAAGTTTGACGTGTGAGATATAATGAATTCACCATTGGGTGCAATCGAATTTTTAAAATCTAAATCTTCAACTCTTTTGAATTTGTTTTCATCGATGAAGTTATAAATCACATCAATATCCGTGGTCAATTCAAAAGAGTCTTGTGTTTGTTTTTTAAGTGATTCAGACACTGAAGTAACAACATCGGATTGGTTGATGCTGAACTCTACAACAGGAAGATATGCTCGATCCAGTCCGACCAATGTAATATCTGTTCCGTGTAGGGTAGTTACGACCGGTATGTTAATGTTTTTCTGTTTCAAGATACTTTTGGCCATAAATGCTGCAGAAGCATGAGGTATAGCATAATGTACATGAAGCAAATCTAAATTCTCGTGGATGGCGATATCTACCATTCTACTTGCAAGAGCAGTCTCATAAGGAGCATATTCAAACAATGGATAGTCAGAAGAATTTACTTCGTGGAAGTAAATATTCTTATGAAAATCAAACAATCTTGCTGGCTTTTTGTAAGTAATGAAGTGTATTTGGTGTCCACGATGGGCCAATGCAATTCCTAATTCTGTTGCCAATACTCCACTACCACCATAAGTAGGATAACAAACTATTCCTATTTTCATCTATTTTGAATATATCTTGTTTAACAACTGAAAGTATAAAAAGTGAACATTTACATTAAATTTGACCCTAAGGTTAACAAATAAAAAGATACCCATTATTAAATGGTCGTTTACTCCATCAAAGATATCGAAGAAATCACTGGCATAAAAGCACATACCTTACGGATATGGGAAAAACGCTATAATATCATCAAACCTGAAAGAACAAAGACAAATATTCGATATTATACCGAAGAACACCTGAAATATATTCTCAATCTTACTTTACTCAACAACAACGGATTTAAGATTTCTCAGATTGCAGGAATGTCTGATATTGAAATAAAACAACATACCAGCAGACTAAGCAATGCCGATCAAACCATCGAGGATCAATTGGATGTTCTGACGATTGGTGTTATCAATATGGATGAAAATTCGGTCAATGTTATCATTGATAAATACATTGAAGAGCATGGATTTCAGAAAACCATGGATGTTTTGATCAATCCATTTCTTGAAAAACTCTCAACATATTGGATTTCTGGCACCATTAAAAGTGTGCATGAAGGATTTATCAGTGAAATCCTCCGCCAAAAGACGGCAATAGAATTACAAAAATTAAAACAGCCGGATCCGAAGCAGAAAAAAATCATGCTTTATCTTGGAGAAAACGAACAGCAGGCATTAACACTCATTTTTTTGCACTACCTACTTCGGTCCAAAGGAATGAATGCCATACTGGTTGGATTTGATCTAAACATAAAAGATGTACTCGATGCATATCAAATTATAGAACCTGATTATATCTATACCATTATAAATCAGGAAGTAAAAGATCACAATTTAGACACCTATATCAATTACATAGCAAAGTCAATTCGACAAACCACCTTTGTTATATCAGGATTCTTGATGAATAGCCAAAAAAATATTCCTGATAACTGTCTAAACCTCAATGATATGGACACGATCATCGATTTCTTTTCAAATGCCTCTTCTACTTGATAATTAAGCTAATTAGCCTAATTTTGTAGTAACTTAAAAAAGCATGTTTCCAGAATACGATGTTATTGTTGTTGGTGCAGGACACGCGGGCTGTGAAGCCGCTGTAGCTGCCGCAAATATGGGTGCCAAGGTTTTATTGGCAACCATGAATATGAATACGATCGCCCAGATGAGTTGTAACCCAGCCATTGGCGGTGTTGCTAAAGGACAGATCGTAAGAGAGGTTGATGCACTAGGTGGTTACACTGGTATTGTTACCGACCATACTCGTGTTCAATTCAGAATGTTGAACAAGTCGAAAGGTCCTGCAATGTGGAGTCCTCGTGCGCAGAGCGATCGAATGATGTTTGCAGCCAAGTGGCGAAAAATGCTTGAGGAAAATAGCAATATTGATTTTTGGCAAGAAATGGTCACAGGTCTTGTTGTGAAAAATGAAGTTTGTGTTGGTGTAAAAACAGGAATTGGTTTGGAAATTCCATCCAAGTCCGTGGTCTTGACCAATGGTACTTTCCTGAATGGTTTGATCCATATCGGAGAAAAGAAATTTGGTGGAGGTAGAGCTGGTGAAAAAGCAGCTACAGGAATCACAGAGCAATTGGTTGGACTAGGCTTTGAGGCAGGTAGAATGAAAACGGGAACTCCACCAAGAGTGGATGGACGTACCTTGGATTATTCTAAAATGGAAACGCAACCTGGCGATGAAGAGCCATCAAGATTCTCCTATACAGATACGCCAAATTTGCGCAAGCAAATTCCTTGTCATATTACTTTCACAAGCAAGGAAGTTCATGAAACATTAAAAGAAGGATTTGATAGATCTCCGATGTTCAACGGAAGGATCAAAGGACTTGGTCCTAGATATTGTCCTTCGATAGAAGATAAAATAAATCGATTTGCAGATAGAGACAGACACCAATTGTTTGTTGAACCAGAAGGATGGGACACCTGTGAGATTTATGTCAACGGATTTTCTTCTTCACTGCCAGAAGATGTGCAGTACAAATCATTGAGAAAGGTAGCAGGGTTTGAGAATATGAAAATGTTCCGACCAGGATATGCCATCGAGTACGATTTTTTCCAACCGACACAGTTGAAAGCTTCACTAGAAACGAGACTAATCTCAGGATTGTTTTTTGCTGGACAAATTAACGGTACGACTGGGTACGAGGAGGCGGCAGCGCAAGGCCTGATGGCAGGGATAAATGCTGCACAACATATTTTTGATAAGGATCCCTTTATTCTAAAAAGATCAGAGGCTTATATTGGTGTACTGGTGGATGACTTGATCAATAAAGGAACCAAGGAGCCATATCGGATGTTTACTTCACGTGCAGAATTCAGAATTTTGCTACGTCAGGACACCGCTGACCTTAGATTGACGCCGCTTGTGGACGCAATCGGGATGAACCATCTCGAGGCACGAATGGAAAAAATTGAAAAGAAGAAAAGCAGTATGAAGGAGATACAAAAGTTCTTTGAGAACAAGAGTATTGCTCCCGATGAAATCAATCCTTACTTGGTTGCAAAAAAGAGTAAGCCGATTGACCAAAAAGTGAAGTTGAAAGGAATTTTATTGAGACCCAATGTCGGAATTCCAGAAATGAGGGAGTATGTAGCTTCGATAGATTCTGATCTTGAAAAGTATGATCCAGAGACTTTACAATCAACGGAAAATACAATGAAATACGCTGGCTACATTCAGAAAGAAAAAGAAATGGCAGACAAGATGGACCGTCTGGAAGGTGTGCGATTGATGGAAGATTTTAAATACGATGAAATCACAGCTTTGTCTGCAGAGGCAAGAGAGAAATTAAATAACTTGAAGCCGCGAACAATCGGACAAGCAAGTAGAATAAGTGGAGTTTCTCCATCGGATATTTCTATTTTATTGGTACATGTAGGAAGATAGGTTTTTATGAAATTGAACAATACTTGTGTCAAATGTCAATCAAGCAATCTGAGAAAAGTCAGTGGTAATTTCCCATTGTCAGACAAAAATAACATACTGAAAATTACGGCTTTCAAAAACATATATATAACGAGTTACGTCTGCGTTGAATGTGGTTTTATGGAAGAATGGATCGAAAAACCTGCTGACCTAGAATATTTGGCAAAAAAAGCAGACGAAACGGATGATTTTTCCAACTTTGTATAATATTGATAATCTGAACTAAATATTTAAAAATGCCCGTATTTATTGCCTTATGGCTATTCTTGTTTCCCCAAACAACCAATGATTTTTCCCAAAAAATATCATTGAGCACGGAACAAACCAAAGCCATCAATGCTTATGTGGACTATTTTAACGAATCAATACATGGAATGTTGATCGTTCATAGGTTGCTCGAAAACAACAACCAAGACATCAACAAGTATGTTGACCTTGATGGTTATCAGATTAATTTTTACTCCAACAACGACCTACCAAAAAATATTTTTGAAGATCCAGAACAATGGTTTTACGAAACAAGTCCTGAGAAACGTTTTGATGGATTGAAAGAAGTTGAAAACAATCTACCATTAGACATTCGTTCAGATTTGGTCAGTCAAGCTTCTAAGATTCATACAATCTGTACCAATGTAAATGATATCAGATTTGAAGTAGAAGATTATATAGATGCAAACGATCTGACCGTGAAAGAAAACCTATACGGTGTTTATGAATTATTAGAAAAAGGCGTTGACTTGTATGCTGATTTTTATAAAACTCAAAATGAGTTTCAAATTAGCATTAAGCCATATGTCAATAAAGGTATTGATGAAATAGAATCTGACAGCTTCATGGCGATGTATCATTCTTTTGCAAAAATTCATACTTCTTCTAAAAATATATTGAATGCAATAAGAAATAGAGACGACGAAAGAGTTGCTTCATTTACCAAAGAATTGAAAACAGCTTTTGCAAACTTCAAAAAGGACATTGAGAGCCCTGAAAATGCAGGTAGATTTAAGAAGAGTGCTCAGTTTTCAATTATAGAAACAAAAGTAAAAGACATCATCACAGCTGCAGATGCATTTGCAGGTGGTGTAGTGCCTAAAGAATACAAACTATATGGTAAATATTATTACTACCACAATAGCAATGTGATCAATAAGTACAATAGATATGGCAATGGCTTTGTCAACGAGATGAACATTATCATGGATAAGCAAGCTGCTTCATATCCTCATTTCCTAGAAATGCCTCACTACTTCCAAGTAATCTATCCAATGAAAATCATCGAGCAAGATTACCTGATCAGCGAAACCAAGATGATCAAGGAAGTTCCTAGAGAGCTTGAAGCAAGAGAAGTTACAGTAAATGACAATGTCATCAAAGCAGAGACAACCTTGCTTGAGCTTGAGTTGTATGATTACAAATTAAAAGACAACGACGTTGTTTCAATTAATTTTAATGGTGATTGGATCTATAGAAATTTATCATTGGAGTCCGAACCAAAAAAATTAAAACTGAAACTAAATGAAACAGGGGTGAATTACCTATTGATTCATGCAGAAAGCGTAGGGATTATTTCTCCTAATACCGTTGCCATCAAATACAAAATTGGACCAAAAAGAGATGAGATTATTCTTGAGTCTGATCTAGATAGCAGCGCACTTATCGAATTTTCATTAGACAACTAATCATGAGAATCTTTCTTTTGACATTCGTTTTATTTTGTACAAGTTGTGCTTCCTTACAACAAGGAAGTAGACTTTCTGATCACAAAAAACAACTGGCGAAAGCGGTCCAAATGAATGACAATCCTCAAGCACAAATGGATGTACTCGTTGCTAGCCTTGTGCAGATGATGAGCGAAAGTCTTGATTTTATAGATCCTCAGAAAGGAGTAAAATTTGTCAACAAGTACAAGAACCAAAACGAGAAAAACATCGGCTCCATTATGAGCAATCTCGAATCTTGGATGGGAAACATGAATACTGTCGATAAAATGTCTGCAGTCATTGATATTGTAAAGGATGAAAATGTGCAGCAGTTTATAACGCTCGTTCCTAAATTTGAAAAGAAGTACAAGCAGATTCAATTCTTTACAAAAATGTCCAACAGGATGCAAGGCTTGTTTTTCAACAAGTAGTATCTTACCATATGCAGTATTTTTTAAAAGTTGTCATTTCTGCAATTCTGATAGTTTTGATATCTGAAATTGCCAAACGAAGTGGTTTTTGGGGTGCGGTCTTGGCATCCATACCATTGACTTCTATTATAGCCTTTGTCTTCCTGTATGAAGAAACCAAAGACCTAAGTAAAGTGGTTGAATTGTCTTCATTTATCTTTTGGTTGGTGATCCCTTCTTTGGCACTTTTTCTAGTTTTAAATTTGTGCATAAGAAAAGGAATCAGCTTTTATCCTTCATTGGGAATATCGATGTTTTCGACAATTGTATTATATTTTGCTATGTCCTTTGGACTTAAAAAATTTGGAATACTATGATTAAATCGCCACTTATAGCCGGTGTAATGAAATGGGGACAATGGGGAGTCAAGCTTTCTATTGATGAAGTGTCTACCTTGATCAAGGAACTCTATGATCTCGGAATTACGGCATTCGATCACGCGGATATTTATGGTGATTACGAAGAAGAAGATCGTTTTGGTCAAGCTTTTCCAAAAACAGGGATCGACAGAAAGAATATTCAACTGATTACCAAGTTTGGTATCAGGATGATTTCAGAAAAGTATCCACAAGATTATATCAAGCATTACAACACCACCAAAGAACACCTCATTGCATCGGCTGAATTGTCTTTGAAAAAATTGGATACTGATTATTTAGACGTATTTCTATTGCATCGGCCTTCGCCCTTGATGCATCCGGAGGAAATAGCAGAAGGGGTTGAGCAACTGAAAGCTGATGGAAAAATACTCGCGTTTGGGGTAAGTAACTTTACACCTTCTCAATTTGATCTATTGAATAGCTACACGCCATTGTATACCAACCAAGTGGAGGCATCCATTGCCCACCTTGATCCATTTACTGATGGGACATTTGATCAGGCCTTGAAGTATAATTACCGTCCAATGATCTGGTCTCCGATGGCAGGCGGTCAAGTATTTGGTGATGATAAATCTGATGAGATGTTGGCTATTATTTCGGAGATCAATGAATTGTCACTTACCACAGGTCATCCATTTGATCAATTACTTCTAGCATTCTTATTACATCACCCTGCAGGTCTCATACCTGTATTAGGAACAACCAAGACGGAAAGATATAAGTCTGCACTCCAGGCGGTCGATATCAAATTAACCGATAAGGAATGGTTTGAGATCTGGTCTGCTGCGCTCGGGAGTGAGGTAGCATAAGTATTTAAGACTTTTTTGGAAAAACGAAAAACTTAGCTTAATTCCAAGGCATGTTTTTCCACTTTCTTTAGCCCAGGGTTTTCTGCAACAAACTGCTCGAGAACTTTAAAAAAGTTTAAAATATCTTCTTTGCTATTATTGGCATTGATAGTTACAAACCTTACAAAAGTTTCTTCGTTAAATGAACCAAATCCAACAACAGTAGCTTGATGTTCATACAAAGCGGTGCACAATGCAGTAGGATCAATGTCCCGATAGTTAAAACAAATAGAGATTGATTTATCAAAGCTGTATAAGGAATAATCAGGATTGTTTTGGATATAGTCTCGCGCGATATCTGCCAGATCAAATTGATGATCTACAATTTTCTCTAATCCATTAGTGCCCACAGATTTCCACAGTGTCCAAAACTTCAATGCGTCATTTCTTCTTCCACATTGAAACGATGTTTTTCCTAGATTGAAATCATCTCCATCTGTCTGATAAAGATAGGATGCATCATTGCTAAACGAATCATGCAAGTGTTTTTTGTCTTTTACCAAAATGATGGAACAAGTTAATGGTGTACCAATCATTTTGTGAGCGTTGTAACTGAATGAATCAGATCTTTCTACTCCTTTGATGAGGTGTTTGTATTTTTCACTAAAGATGACACTTCCGCAATAAGCTCCATCCGCATGCAACCAGATCTTATGTTTTTCTGCAATGTCGGCAATCTCATCGATTGGATCAAATGCACCCAATACAGTAGTACCTGCTGTCACATTTACATAAGTGGGAATAAAACCATTCTTTATATCAAGCAAGACCTGTTCTTCGAATTTTGCTGCCAGCATTTTTCCTTCCAAATCCGTTTCTATATATCGAATATTGTTTCTACCAATGCCTGCAAAGCTTGTATTTTTAGCATTGGAATAATGTGAAGCTTTTGAAGTATAAACAATGAGTGGTTTCGTCATACCCTTAGATCTACAATCAGGATCCTTGGCGTCTCTCCCCATGATCAATGCCATATAATTACTCATAGAGCCTCCCGTAGGAAATGTTCCATTACTCTCAGAACCATAGCCAATCATGTTACACGATTTTCTGATGATACCTTGCTCAATTCCCACTTGAGGACCTGCTACTTTGTAAGTATACATACTGTTGTTGAGCATAACTGCCAAAAGATCACCAAGCATCGCTTTCCCTTGTCTTCCTCCAAAGAGTTGATTGAAGAAAAGGTTGGTAGCAGTTTTGGGAGTGGCAACGACTATGTTTTTCAAAGCAAGCTTCAGTTCATCGTCTATCACTCCTTGATCATTCAATGAGAGATCTATGGTGTCGTAAAGTTTGCTTGAATCTATCCTATCCGCTACAGGATTGTTTGTTTCTTCACGGAACAGTGTTTCTACTAGCTCATTGAATAATGCTAGATCATTTCTCGTAGTTGACATTTAAAGGCTTTTAGTGAGACACCGTTTGAGGAGTCGTTGAATATGACATGTTTTTAGTAACAAACTTTTTCAAGTCGCTATTAAATACATTACAACTTTTTATAGGCTTAGCATATAGATGAAGGGACATTCCTTTTTTATTTGATAGATTTTCCAATTTGTGAAATCCCATGAAGTCTATCATGTATGAAATATCATTTTCTTTTGAAAGGATGGACTTGGTGTGTGTGAGCGAACCATTTTCATTTTTATCGTAAATGGTTTCCTTAAACTCACCTTCAATGAATTTAACCCAACATTCTTCTCCTCCATGGTCATGAATGGGTGTACCTTGACATTCATTCCAACAGAGAAGAATCAATTCAAATTTTTCATTTTCTACGATACAATTTCTAGTGTAACATTTTTCAGACCAGGAACAGAAATTATTGAAAGCGTCTTTTGTAAAATCTGTTGCTCGAAAGATGGAATCATAATTAGATTGATCCTCATTGGAAAGTATGGCAATTAGATCGGTAAGTGTTTTTATTTTCCTGGGGTATTCTTCGTAAGAATTCAAATATCTTTTTTTCTCCAATTTCAATAATGCACAAAACCCAAGGTTTTACTCCCCAAATTCATTCATTTATTAATATTGGTTTAAAAAATGAAATCAAATGTATGGCTATGCTTTATAGCTTATAAAGCTCAATGGTAAGCATAAAGTTTCAGAAAGGCCTTTATAATCCTTTATTTAAGAGATATAGTAACTATGAACTAGTGAAAGACTCTATGTAGCGATACAAACTATAAGGATAAGACCTTTACATCAACCCTTTGATTGCTTTGCCTACCTGTCGCATTGAGGTTTGAATTTATCGGAAGACGCTTACCGTATCCTTTTGCAATTAAATTATCTGCATTTACTCCTTGCTTAACCAAATATTTTTTGACTGCTTGTGCTCTTTTTTCCGACAACTCATCGCAATAGGAATGAGCTGGAATAGAGTTGGTATGTCCTCTTAATTCTATTTTTGCATTTTTGTTTTCAAGCAAAAACTCCAAAAGAAACGCCAATGCCTCAGAACCATCTTTTAATTCAGCTTCGTCCATGTCAAATTGAACATCCTGTAATTTATGAATATCACCTACTTCAATCTTATCGGCATCCCAAGGATTTGTGATAGAACTTGCAGCGGAAATTGAAATGCCAAAGCATAAAATCAGAAGTGTCAATAAAGTAGATTTCATGTTTTATTTTTTTGATTTAAAAGATTTGTTCCTTAAGATATTATAAACTTGACGCTAACTGAAAATAATTTTGTTAAAGTGTGATTTTTTGAATTTGACATACACTAATATATTAACTGCCTAAAGGATGAAAATAAGTAGTTGTAGACACAACTCATAGTTTCTCTGGGAGAACAATGACTATTATTTTCCGCTCAACACTTTATGAATGTCCAACCTGTAAGCACGCATTGCTGGAATCAAAGAAGCAAGTAGTCCGAGAAGCAATGCAGCGAGTAGAATCATGATATCATTTTTGCCAAACATGCCAGTCCCAAAATCATAGCGATAAGTGACATCCATATGTTCAGCCATGAAAAACATAGCAACCCTTCCCAAGATTAATCCGATCACCGCACCAATGAATGCCAAAATCAATCCTTCAAAAATCACCAATGAGAAAAGTTGACC
>CALFDU010000137.1 GCA_937950315.1 uncultured Saprospiraceae bacterium
CCATCACAATGGCATCAATACGATCGATCAATGCATTGTATCCCATATCATTGTTTTCAGGATTGGGGATAGCATGCAACCAGTCGATTTCCCCATCTTTGCCTGCAATGTATCCATCCAAACTTTTTGCTATAAAAACAATATTCTCTGCTTTCACTTTAATCATTTTATAATTTAAAAGTAACAATATTCTGCATAGATTCTCTGCAGCAAATGCCGCTGAAAAAAGATGCCGAAAATCAGTAGTTTTTTCTTTTTCATCAGTCTATTTTCTGTTGTACTCTTTTTTCTTAATTCACCAAACAGCAAATCTAGCGGGTTTCGTGGCTTTTTTCTTTTTATTTATACATCGTGATTAACCCATGGAATCTTTGAAAAGCGTGAAAGAATAATCGTGAGCAATGATCTAGATATGAAATAGGTTGCAATAAAAAAGGGCTTCGGTATTCACCAAAGCCCTATTTGTATCATTATTTCGTTTGCGTATTCAGATTACATGTTTGCAATGATTTCATCCGCAAACTCTGAACACTTAAGTAGTGTAGAGTTTTTCATAAGTCTTTCAAAATCATAAGTTACTCTCTTGTTTTTGATCGCTCCTTTCAATCCTTTTTCAATCAACTTTCCTGTTTTTTTCCATCCCATATATTGGAACATCATAACACCTGAAAGAATCACTGAACTTGGATTCACTTTGTCTTGGCCTGCATACTTAGGTGCAGTACCATGAGTTGCTTCAAAAATAGATACACCCGTTTCGTAGTTGATGTTTGCTCCTGGAGCAATTCCGATTCCTCCTACGATTGCCGCAAGTGCATCAGAAATATAATCTCCATTTAAGTTAAGTGTTGCAATACAACTATACTCAGCTGGTCTCAAAAGAATCTGCTGAAGGAATGCGTCAGCAATCACATCTTTTACGATGATCTGTCTTCCTTTTGAATCAATTACCTGCCATGGTCCTCCATCAAGATCTTGAGCACCAAACTCTCTTTTGGCTAGATCGTAACCCCATTCTTTAAATTTACCTTCTGTAAATTTCATGATGTTACCCTTGTGTACCAAAGTGATAGATGGTAGCTTATTGTCTATCGCATGTTTGATAGCAGCTCTTACCAATCTTTCTGTTCCTTCAACGGATACCGGCTTTACACCCAATGATACAGTATCTGGGAATCTGATTTGAGTGACGCCCATTTCGTTTTGAAGGAAGTCCTTCATTTTGTCATTTTCAGGTGTACCATGTAGGTATTCAATACCTGCATAGATATCTTCAGTGTTTTCTCTGAAGATCACCATATTAACCAATTTTGGTTTTTTTACTGGAGAAGGTACTCCTGTATACCATTTAACGGGTCTTACACACGCATATAGATCTAGCTTCTGTCTTAAAGCTACATTCAAAGATCTTATACCTCCACCAACAGGTGTTGTAAGAGGACCTTTGATTGAGACCAAATGTTCTCTGATCGTATCCAATGTTTCTTGAGGTAACCACTCGCCAGTTTTGTCTTTCGCCTTTTGACCAGCGTAAACTTCTTTCCAGTGGATCTTTTTCTTTCCAGCAAAGGATTTCTCAACAGCCGCGTCGAAAACACGTACTGCAGCCGCCCAGATATCTGGACCAATTCCATCTCCTTCTATGAATGGAATGATAGGATTATCAGGAACTTGTATTTTTTTTCTTCTTGATAATGTAATTTTTTCTCCTGCCATTTTATTATTGTTTCTAGTGTTCAAAATGCGCACAAATGTAAGTATTTACACGTTTTTTCAAGTATTTATCGACATTTTATCTCAATTAGGAAGCCTTTCGTCGGGGAACCACAGCCATTTAGCAGTTTAAAAAGTTAAAATTTTTCTAAAAAAAATGTGTCAAATCATAAAAACGCCCGTCCTAATTGGGTAACTCGGTATAACTATTTGCAGTAATGGTCCCGAATACATTCAAATTTCATTAAATCAAAGAAATAAAATCTTTCTTATACTATGTTAAATTTAAAATTCGATTTCACGAATTCTTTGGAAGGCCTTCTCGGAAGCTTTTCATCATCAGTACCAAATGTAATTGGTGCTTTACTAGTTCTTTTCATTGGGTATATCGTGGCCAAAGCAGTAAAAAAACTAGTTTATAGATTATTAAAAGGAACCAAATGGGATGAAAAATTACTAGGTTCTAATGTAGGAAGTATGGACATGAATAGCTTTCTAGCTAAATTGGTTTACTTCTTAATCATGATCATGGTACTTATGATCGTACTAGATATGTTGGGAGTAGAGCAAGTATTGGATCCATTAAAGAATATGGTATCACAATTCTTTTCTTACGTGCCTAATATTATTGGAGCTGGTATCATTGGATTTATCGGTTACATCCTTGCATCTTTTGCTTCTGAAGCAATCGGAATGGGTGGTGACTTCCTTGATAGATGGGCATCAAAGTTAGGTTTCAGCGAAACCGACAAATTGGCTAGCATCTTAAAGAGCTTTGTATTCATCTTCATCATTTTATTGTTTGCAGTTACTGCATTGGATACTTTGAACATTGAAGCAATCTCTGGTCCTGCTAAAGAAATATTAAACAGCATCTTAGGTACATTGCCTAATATCCTTGCTGCTGGTATCATTATCGGATTGTTTGTATGGGGAGGAAAGTTCATTTCAGAAATGATGCACGATCTTTTCAAAAATATGAACATCGACGGTGTAGGCGCTAAGCTTGGTGTTGACGGAATGCTTTCAAACGGACAATCATTAAGTGGCATACTATCTAAATTGGTTTACTTCTTCATCGCATTCTTTGGTGTAGTAACGGGTGTAGAAAAATTAGGATTCACTCAATTGACTGACTTCATGAATAAGATCTTATCTCTTTCAGGAAGTATGGTATTCGGACTTGCATTATTGTTGGTTGGAAACTTCATCTCTAAGTTTGCTGCAAAAGCAGTTGCTGGATCAGGAGAATTTCTTTCATCAATCGTGAGAGTTGCTACGCTTGGATTGTTCCTTGCTATCTCATTGAGATCAATGGGTATTGCAAACTCAATCGTAGATCTTGCATTCGGATTGACATTAGGAGCAGTAGCTGTTGCAGTTGCATTGGCTTATGGTCTTGGTGGAAGAGAAGCTGCTGGAGAACACATGAAAAAAATCTTAGGTAAATTCTAAGAATTAGGATAAACTACTAATCAAGTTTTAAAGGCCTCCTTCAATTCATTTTGAAGGAGGTTTTTTATTTTTTATTCCAGAAAATAATTGATTGAATATTATGCTGTACAGAGTGTGCCTCCGACAACGTCTTGATTCGCTCCAGTTACAGATCCTATAAAATTAGGCATTTCAAGCTTTTTAAGTAGGGCAGCGTAAGCAATCAAGATGGCTTCTTTAAAGTCGATGGTCTGGTCGTTGGGGCTGATAAATTCTATATTGGGATTGTGGTATTTGAAGCGTTCGATGAGGTATTTGTTGTGGGTTCCGCCCCCGGAAAGTAAGATGTTTCCCCCTTCTTTTCCCGCTTGCGCAAATGTTTTTTGTAGTTGTAATGCTAGAAATTCTGTAAAAGTAAAAAGTTGATCTCTGACGCTCAAGGCAAATTTTTCCATCGGTATTATCCACTCTTGTTTTACTTCATCATTGTCCAGTGCTTTTGGATGAGGTTGATTGGCGTATGGGTGATTCAACAGAAACTTTAGTAAGTCGGAAGATAGATTTCCTTCTTCCGCCATGTCGCCATCTTTGTCAAAATCCACTCCTTCCTTGTTGGCAAAATAATTCAATACTTGATTGGCAGGAGAAACATCAAAAGCTACCCATTTTTTATTCTGTACATAACTGATATTGGCAATGCCACCGATGTTCATATAAAAATCATACCCAGGAAATAAATCCCTGTCTGCCAAAGGCGCCATAGGTGTGCCGACCCCACCTGCTTGCAAATCTTGTTGTCTGAAATCACCGACCACGGTTTTACCAATCTTTTTTGCCATCATGTCCACCAAGCCCAATTGCCGAGTGATTTTTTCTGAAGGAAGATGTTGGATCGTGTGACCATGCGATCCGATGAGATCTGTATTGGAAAATTTCTTTGTAAGTGGAAGTGTGCAGTCGATGAAAAACTGACTCAGTTCATTTTCCAGTGTTTCCATTTGCCGTAAGGCTAAAGACAAAGGAGCATATAATTGTTCCTTTAAATAATAGGGTAGTGGAATCGTCTCTGCGTGATGAAGGTCCCACTTTGTCAAGACGCCTCCCTGCATATAAAATGTGCAAACTGCCAAGTCCAAACCGTCGAGCGAGCTGCCAGACATCAATCCAATGACTGTGTGTTGTTCGACAGAGGACATGATTATTTCTGAAGTTTTAATACAAACTTAGATAGTGCTTTGATTTGCTCTTCGTCCAGTATGTCCTTAAAGGGAGTCATCACACCACGGCCATTGGCAATGACATCCGCAATTTCAGATTTTTTTAAAGTTGATTTGCGTAAATCAGTGGCACCGTTGATGCCCAATCCTCCTTTTGCACCATGACAAAGCCGACAGTTGGATTTGTAAAGCTTTTCTGCATCTATGTCATTGCTAGGCTGCATTGTAACCAAATCTTCCGATACGAATGCCGATGAAAAAATAAAGGCCAGTGCGAATAATGAGATTTTGATTTTCATGGTAAACTATTTGTCGCAAATTAAATAACCTGTGCCACAATTTGGTCAAAGAGAGGCATTTCTTTCTGCGGCTCAACCAGCGCATTCCAAAGATCACCTTTATCTCAATACAAATATGTACTACAATGGTCACTTTTGGATAAAATTTTACATCAAAAAACTTGGGAAACTTTTAAACCAATTATAGTTTCCTGCGTTTAATATCCTACCTTTGAGGCCTATTTTGATAGTTAGAATTGAAAATATATGACCAAAAACCTGAGAACACTGGATATTGCCATGAAACTCTTCATGAAATTTGGTGTTAAAAGCGTTACAATGGACGATATCTCTAAGGAAGCAGGGGTATCAAAGAAGACAATCTATGCGATGGTAACAAACAAAGCGCAATTGATTGACTTTGTGGTCGAGCGCTATATGTTGTCCGAAAGAAACGATATCAATAAAATTGTCGCCGATTCTAAAAATGCCTTGGAAGAGATGATTAAGATCACGGAGCATGTGATCTATTTCTTGAGAAACATCAAACCATCGCTTACTTACGATCTTAAGAAATACTACAAGACAAGTTGGGATAAGGTAGAGAAAACCCACTTTACTTTTATACGTGATACCATCAATGCCAACATTAAGCGTGGCAAGAAAGAAAAAATATATAGAGAGGTATTGAAGGAGGAGATCATTGCACAGATGTATCTGCAATTATCCAATTCAATGGTCAATGATGATTTGTTTCCAATCAAGTCATTTACAAAAGTGGAGCTTTTTGAAAATTTTGTAGACTACCACATGCATGGTATTCTAACTGAAAACGGATTGAAAAAATACAAAGAATATAAATCAAATGATGAATAGACTTTTAATAACCATAGGCTGTCTGGTTTTCCTTCCTTGGATGGGGCAATCACAGAATAGTTACTCGCTGGAAGAAGCGATTGATTATGCGCTGAAAAATAGCTCGAGCCTTAAAATGAAGCAAATTGACATTGCTGATGCTGAACAGAGGATAAAAGAATTGCGTTCTCGAGGATTGCCAACCGTAAGTGGTACGGCCAATTATCAATTTTTTGCAGCGGTGCCACAACAACCACTTGAAGATTTTATTTCACCGATTGTGATCGGTGTTTTAAATAGTACTGTGAGCCAACAAAATCCAATTCCGCTTGGTCCGACTCAAACTTTTGAGGTTTCCTTTGCTCAGAAACACAATGTGTCTGGCGCGATAGATGCCCGAGCTTTGATTTTTGATGGATCGTATCTAGCTGCATTGAAAGCAGCAAGATTGTTCCGTGATTTTGTGGATACGGGAGTTGATATCGATGAGCAAGCAATTATCAACAATGTTACCAAGGCATATATGAATGTCTTGATTCTCGAAATCAACAAAGAGACCATTGATAATAATATTTCTTCTATCGAGAAATCGCTATTTGAGATGAGAGAAATGTACAAAGAGGGATTTATTGAAGAGCTGGATGTGGATCGTCTTGAATTGTCCCTCGCCAATTTACAAACAGAGATGTCCAAGTTGTTGCAAGTAGAAAATCTATCAAAAAACTTGTTGAAGTTTCAGATGGATTATCCGATTGATGATCCGATTGCATTGACTGAAGATCTCGATAGCTTTATTGCCAAGTCCAAAATCGATGAGGTGAATCTTGAAGACGACTTTGATGTATCCAAGAGAGCTGAAGTTGTTCAGATTAAGAAAGGTCTTGAACTGCAGGAGCTTAATAGAGAATCTATTTCAAAAGGCAATTTGCCTTCCTTGACCGCTTTCGCAAATGCAAGTGAGACGCTTGCACGAAATGAGTTGTTTAACAATGACTTGGCTGGCTGGTTGCCGTCTGCAGTATTGGGATTGAACTTGAATGTTCCGATATATGACGGTGGACTCAGAAAGGCTCAGATCGAACGATCAAAACTAGCAACACAAAAAGCGACAATAGAACTTGAGAATTTTGAAAAAGCTGTTTCGTTGCAAGTTGCGAATGCACGATTACAATATAAGAATGCGAAAGCTACTATCGAGGCAAGAGAAAGAAGTCAAGCACTGGCGGAAAAAATATTTGAGAAGACTCAAATAAAATTCAGAGAAGGTGTCGGCTCAAGTATCGAATTGACACAGGCAGAAGCCGCTTTATTTAATGAACAATCAAACTACATCAATGCATTGTACGATCTGCTTTCGGCGAAAGTTGAATTAGACATTGCTTTGGGTAACCTTAAAAAATAGAAACTAACCAATACCATGAAATATATTTTAGGATTAATGATTACTGTTTTCTTATTTGCATGTGGTGCTCCAGAAACTGCATGGCCAGAAGATTTGGCTGGAAAGCAAAATATGTTGACAGAAAAGAAAAATGAGTTAAAATCAATCAACTCAGATATTGAAAAGCTAGAGAAAGAATTATCTAAATTATTGCCAGCAAAGGAAGAAAAGAAATTTGCAGTGAATGTCTTGCCTCTTGAAAAAGAAACCTTTACCTCTTACGCAAAAATCCAAGGAGCTGTGATGACAGATAACGTTGTGATGGCAAGTTCTGAAACAGGTGGAAGAATCGTAAGTATGTCTATCAATGAAGGAGACTATGTGAAAGCGGGTCAATTGATTGCGACCATGGATGCAGGTACAATCGAGAAACAGCTAGATGAGTTAACGACAAGGCTTGATCTAGCGAAAACAGTGTTTGAAAGACAAGAAAGATTGTGGAATCAAAAGATAGGATCTGAATTGCAGTATCTAGAAGCAAAAGCGAATGTGGAAGGCATCGAGAAATCGATGGTGACCATCAATTCTCAATTGGCAAAGAAAGATGTGTTTGCTGCGATTTCAGGATATGCAGATAGAATTTTCTTGAAGCAAGGTGAGTTGGCAAGCCCAGGAATGCCCATCATTCAGATTTTGAATACAGGATCTGTAAAGATTGTGGCAGATGTGCCAGAATCCTACTTGGCCTCAGTGAAGAGAGGAGACTATGTCGACATTTATTTTCCAGCTTTGGACAAGGAGATGAAGAAGAGGGTGACGATGGTAGGAAGATCGATTGATCCATCCAACCGAACATTTAAAATTGAAATGGACTCAGGTAATCCAGGAGGTGTGTTGAAACCGAACTTATTGGCAGAATTGAATATTGTGGATAAGAAAATTGATGATCAAGTAATCATTCCGCTGGAAGTGATTCAACAAGAAGTTACAGGAAAGAGATTTGTATATGTTGTCGATGACACGGATGCAAAAATGCCTCGTGCAAAAAAAGTATATGTAGATACAGGAGAGAGTTATGATAATAAAATCATAGTTACAGAAGGCTTGGATGGCACTGAATCATTGGTGACAAACGGGGCGCTTGATTTACAGCCTAAAGCAGCATTAATTATTGAAACAACGCCGTCAGAAAATGAATAAACTAACAGAAATAACCAATGCCTTTGGTGAAAAGTTGCGTGAGTTCAAACTGACCAGCGTAGCGGTTGATAATGCAACGACCATATATCTGATCACGATGATGATCATGTTATTTGGAATCCAGAGTTATACCAATATGCCAAAGGAGCAGTTTCCTGAAGCATCTTTACCGACGGTATATGTCAATACACCATATTTTGGTAACTCTGCCAAGGAGGTGGAGACATTTATCACACGTCCAATAGAAAAAGAGATACAGAATATTTCTGGATTGAAGTATGTGACATCAACATCTATTCAGGATTTCTCAGTGATTATATCTGAATTTGATTCTGATCTAGAGATGTCCGATGTTGTAAGAAAGATCAAGGATGCGGTTGATAAAGCGAAGAGCGAACTGCCGGATGATTTGACGACAGATCCAGAAGTATTGGAGATCAACTTTTCAGAGATTCCTATCGTAACTGTAAATATTGCTGGAGATATTCCGGCTGATGAGTTAAAGGAATATGGGGAGTTTGTAAAAGATAGATTGGAGACGCTGAAACAAGTATCAGAAATCAACCTGAAGGGAGCATTGGACAAAGAGGTTCAGGTCGATATTGATTTGTTGAAAATGCAATCATTGCAAGTTTCATTTCAAGATATCGAGAATGCAATTTCGTTTGAGAACATGACCATGTCTGGTGGAGAAATAGTGGCAAATGATTTTAGAAGAGCAGTAAGAGTGATAGGTCAATTTAGTGATGTAAATGAGTTGGCCAATATGATTGTAAAATCAGAAAACCAAAGACCTATTTACTTGAAAGATATAGCCGATGTAAGGATGGGTTATAAAGAAAGGTCAAGTTATGCAAGAGCAGAAGGCATGCCTGTGGTATCCCTAGATATCATTAAGCGGAGAGGAGAGAATCTGCTCGAGGCGGCGGTTGAAATTGATAAAATATTGGAAGGCGTAGAGGAAGTATTGCCAGAAGAGTTATCCATTACTACATTCAATGACCAATCGGTTGCAACAAGAGATGGAGTCGAGAACTTGGAAAACAGCATTATATCTGGTGTGATATTGGTTGTCTTAGTTCTATTGTTTTTCCTTGGGTTGAGAAACTCATTGTTTGTCGGATTAGCAATACCATTGTCTATGTTGATGGGTATTATGATTTTACACGCGACAGGTACGACCATGAATATTGTGGTACTGTTTTCTTTGATTCTGGCTTTGGGATTGCTGGTGGATAATGGAATTGTAGTGGTTGAAAATATCTATCGATACATGCAAGATGGATATTCAGGAGTGCAGGCCGCAAAGTTTGGAGCTAGTGAAGTAGCATGGCCGATTATTGCTTCGACTGCAACAACATTGGCTGCGTTTTTACCTTTGGCTTTTTGGCCAGGAATTATGGGAACCTTCCTGCAGTATATGCCTTTGACTTTGATTATTGTATTGACCTCATCTTTGTTTGTTGCCTTGGTCATCAATCCAGTATTTACTTCTAAGTTTATGAAGGTTGATGAGAAATTGGAAAGTGAAGTTCTGCGAAAGAGAAAAAGAAACAACGTGGTTTTGGGGGCAGTCATTTGTTTGGTGATTGCAGTGCTAGGACATTTCGGAGGTATGAATACGGTCAGAAATACGATGACGCTCGCGTCTATTTTGACATTGGTGAATTACTTTATGCTGAGGCCATTGGCATTTATTTTCCAGGAGAGAGGGTTGCCGAGACTGGAAAGATTGTACAACAAATTTGTAAGTTTTGCATTGAGGGGAATAACGCCGGTATTTATGCTTATCGGCACATTTATGTTGTTGATTATCACAGCAATACTTTTGGCAATGAATCCGCTGAAAGTTGAATTCTTCCCAGATGCAGATCCGCTTTATGTAAATGTGTTTGTTGAAACACCGCTTGGAAGAGACATAGAAGGCACCAATGAAGTGATGTTAAAGATAGAGGATCAGATTACCAAAGTGATAGAAGATGATCGAGGTATTGTTGAGTCCGTTCTTGCTCAAGTAGGAGAGAATACTTCAGATCCAAATGCACCGCCGGAACCAGGAGTTACACCTCACAAGGGGAGGATCACCGTAGCATTTGTACCTTCTTCTGATAGAGGTGAAATATCTTCAAGAAAAACTATGGAGAATATAAGAGCAGCGGTGAAAGGATTTCCTGGTGTAAAGGTGACGGTTGATCAGAATGCAAGTGGTCCTCCTACGGGTAAGGCTATTAATATGGAAGTAACGGGAGAGAATGTTGATTCTTTGTTGGTGCTTTCAGATAAGATTAAAAAATATTTGGATTCTCAATCTATTCCGGGTATTGAAGGATTGGCAACAGATGTTGGGTTGTCTAAACCAGAATTGATTGTGAATATTGATAGGACTGCAGCAAGAAGGTATGAGTTGTCTACGGCACAGATTGCGAGTTCGATTCGTACCTCAGTCTTTGGTAAGGAGGTTTCTAAATTTAAAGATGGTGATGATGATTATCCGATCGTTATTCGTTTGGGAGATAAGTACAGGTCAAGTGTGACAGATTTATTGAATCAAAAAATCACATTTAGAAATCCTGCCAATGGACGGATTGCTCAGGTTCCAGTTTCTGCAGTAGCAGATGTCAGATACTCTTCTACCTATAGTTCTATCAAGCGAAAAGATGGTGATCGATTGGTTTCAATCTCTTCCAATGTACTTGACGGATACAATGCCAATCAAATTGTTGGTGAATTGAAGGGATTGATGACTGAGTATGAATTTCCGGAAGGATATACCTATGCATTTACTGGTGAGCAGCAGCAGCAAGCCGAGGATATGGAGTTCTTGGGTACAGCATTCATGCTTGCTGTTTTCTTGATTTTTATCATCTTGGTTGCGCAGTTTAATTCGATTACCTCGCCTTTCATTATTATTTTCTCAGTATTGTTTAGTACGATTGGTGTGTTGATAGGTTATTTGATTACCAGAGATGATATCAGTGTGATATTTACTTTTGTAGGTGTCATTTCCTTGGCTGGAGTCGTTGTGAATAATGCCATCGTTTTGGTTGATTATATCAATTTATTGATCAAAAGAAAGCGCGTTGAGAATAAACATGAGAGTATTCATGACCTTGAGCCTAATCAAGTAAAGAGTGCTATTATAAAAGCAGGAGCTACAAGATTGCGGCCAGTACTTTTAACAGCCATAACTACCATCCTCGGATTGTATCCATTGGCGATTGGATTTAATTTTAACTTCTTTACATTTTTGTCTGATCTTGATCCTCAGTTTTTTATTGGAGGAGACAATGCGGCACTATGGGGTCCGATGGCATGGACAATTATTTATGGATTGACCTTTGCGACCTTCCTGACCTTGGTCGTAGTCCCTGTCATGTATTGGTTGGCCTACCGCTCAAAGTATAGATTGCATCACGCATTGGCAGGGAGAAAAGCCAAACACGCTTACAATGTCAATGTATTGGATGACAAACCATTAAACGATATAGACTAGTGAAAGACGACCTCAGTCAAATGCGAGAAAATTACATCAAGGGAAGCATCGATATTGCTTCCCTCGATGTTAATCCTTTTGTTCAATTTGAACAATGGTTTCAGGAAGCCAAGGCTTCGGCTATTCATGAACCCAATGCGATGATATTAAGTACGGCAACATTGGATGGTATTCCTTCAAGCCGTACCGTATTATTGAAAGCTATTGATACAGGCTTTGTCTTTTACACCAATTATACCAGCAACAAATCCAAGGACTTAGAATCCAATCCCAAAGCAGCCATGATTTTTTTGTGGAAAGAACTTGAAAGGCAAGTTAGGCTCTCAGGCAGAATTGAAAAATTAAGTCATGAAGCATCCAATGAGTATTTTCAGAAAAGACCTCGAAGAAGCCAGCTAGGCGCTTGGGTGAGCAATCAGTCATCTGTCATCGCTGGAAGAGAAGGTCTTCAAGAAGAGCAAAAGAGATTGGAAGCATTGTATCCGGAAGGGAGCACGATTCCATGCCCACCACATTGGGGAGGTTATCGATTGATTCCATCACAATTTGAGTTTTGGCAGGGTAGGTCTAGTAGGTTGCATGACCGTATCAGATATAACTTAGACGGAGACACCTATGCAATGGAAAGGCTGGCACCTTAATGATAGATTGTTTCGATCTCAATGTTGCTTCTTCTTAATCCTTGATGAGATGATTGATGTAATACTTTGGTTCTTCACCTTTGCCTCAAGCCATGAAATGGAATCTAAGTAAAGGAAAGATCTTCTTTCGTACTTATTGTTTTCAAGCAACTTTAGTTTTTTTAGGTATTGCTTTGTAATATCTTTTTTATCTAGTAGCGGAGCTTTTGCGATGTCTCTGAAAAAGTCAAACAACAACATTTGTACTTTGTTGGTGATTTCATGTTTTTCAAAAAAGTTTTTGTAAGACCTTAGAATTGAAGTCAGTAGCTCATCATTGCCCAAGTCATGGTGTGCCATCAAAAACATCAGTCGAGCATATGCTTGGATGTCTATCCTCAGCGATAGGTTGGTCATGTTGATGATGGACTGTAGATATTTTATTGATTTTTCAGGCTGGTTGTTTCCCATATACATCCAAGCGATCTTGAAGTGAAAGATCATCACTTTGTGTTCGTCTAGTTTGGTCTTGTATTTTTCAAGTCGTGAAAGGGTAGTTTTGATTGACTTGGTTCCTTCGTCGAATGTTCCCTTTAAGAAATGTAAGTTCATTCTTCCTTGGTGCACATAGAGGAAGGATAAGATTTTGGTATTGAGATTGAATTTAGAATAATTTTCTGTTCTGAAATTTTCTAGTTGATCGAGATAATAAGCAAAGTCATCATGCTTTTTAAGATTGTAAGCACTCGTCAATAGGTAATGACATCCTCTTAGGTACAAGTTGCTATCACGTGATTTTAGCTCTGCATTGTTTTGGAATTGTTCAATCCACTTTTTTGAATGCTTGTAGCAGTTTTTAAAATCATTGAGTGTGTAGTAATACCATACATAGGCTTGGTTGAGATGGACAGTTTCCATAAGTCCTCTTTTTTTATCCGTTAACTTTGGTAAATGTTCGGCAAATTCTTTTTTGACAAAATTTTCTTCCTCTTCATTTTTTACTTGACCATGCTCAATATAAAACTGGTGCAAGTTCATTCGCAAATTACTAAGTTCAACCCTTGAATGAATTTCTTTTACTTTGCTTTCAGATTCCTCCATCAAATTACTTAAGTGTTCCGACCCTATACGTGTAATATGTCTCGAGTGAATAAGTTTTTCTAATTCTAAAATAGACAGAAGTGAAAAATCATTGTGGTTTTTTGTGGCTAGTTTTTTGGCTTTGTTTAGGATTTTTAGCGCTTGTAAGTGAAGGCCTTTTCCATAAAGTACATGTGCAAAGTCAATATATTCTCTTGTCTTTATGTCTGGCTTTTTGTTTTTACTTATGTGTCTTAGGCTGGTTAAAATCTGCTCGTGGAGATGCCTTTTTAAGTTTGAATACTTATTTGCCGAAACTTTTAGTTTGCTCTTAATTTGCTGCTCATCAATGACAGGTTGCTTGTCAAGTAGGTCAAACAATTGCATATAGGCAAGTGATTCAGAATCCTGAATTCTTTCCGCAAACAGTCGAAAAGATCTTTTTTCTGCTTTCGATAAAGACTTTACAAGTATAAAAACGTCTTCTGTTTTTGAAATAGACATAAGTAAATTTAGAAATTAAATCTTTGATTATCAGTGCTTTAGCAAATTTGTACTCCCTTTAGAAACCACAATTTTGGGTAAATCAAGTTATCAAAAAAAATAATGCACCTCTATATTTGAATCAGTTAAGGTAACAATTTTAGCAGAGTGGTTAAAGAATCATTCTTTCATCGCAGGTATGATTTTCTCGAAAGGATGAATGTCACAAATTAGTAGTTGAATTTCTGATTATAAAATTCTCCTTTCCTGTTGTTGTTTTATTATAGCTGCGATGCTAAATTGTTTTTTTAATAGTTAAAAATTTAGTTTGAGGCCTGAACGTATTGGTTTGATTCGGGAAAAGTATGTTTGCTAGATGCTAGCTAGCAAAAAGTGATAATTGTAATGCAGGTATTGTACTTGTAATTAGGTTTGAGTAATTAGAAAGGAGTCTCTTCCATAATGGGACTCCTTTTTTTTTGCATTCAACTATCGCATAGGAATAACAAGTTATATTTCATTAATCTTTTGATTATCAGTCTTTTACATTGCGACTTGAGCCTTTACGTACTACATAATCCCTTGTTTCTTGTGTTTTCAAAATGTATCGCATGCCTAGCTTTAGGTAAATACGCATTCATATGAAAAAAATTGAAGCCATCATTAGAGCTTTGCGATTTGAAGAAGTCAAAGAGGCATTAGGTGAAAGAGATATTAAGTTTTTCACCTTTTATGAGGTTAAGGGATTTGGCCATCAAGCTGCCAAAAATATGAGCTATCGAGGTTCTGTTTATGATGTCGGTTATATCGCAAGAGTCAAAATTGAAATCATAGTATCTGAGCAGTTTGTTGAGAAAGCCATCGAGGCAATTATTGGCGCTGCACAGACAGGTGAGAAGGGCGATGGTCTTATTACGGTGAGTCCTGTAGATCAAGTTATTAATATAAGAACCAAAGAGATCTAAAATCAAGAAAGTAGGGGATTGTATGTTCCTTCCGCTGAGCGCGATTCGTGTGGAGTTGGCTTGATGGCTGATTTGAAAAACAGAACTAGCTTTTCAATCTTACATTCGGCATTGAGCATGCTTGAAAATATGGATCCTTACTAATTCAATATAAATGACGACAAAATATCCAACAATTCCGTATTAAGCGCCAGTGTAGGATCGGTATATGTCTTTATGTTTTCATTGAAATCTGTGGGTGCATCTTTAAAGATGTGATTGGTGCCTTCCAATATTTTTAGAGTAGACTGTGAGGCTGCTGCATCAAGTAATTGTGCGTCCTTAATCCCTACCTGAATATCTGTACTTCCTTGTACGATCAAACAAGGAATATCCAATTTTTCAATTTCCTTCGCTGGGTCAAATTTGAACCACGATGCCATGTATGGTTGTACGCTTGGTCTTAATATTGTATTCAAGCTTGGATCAATATCCTCGACAATTTCTCCTGTCTTTAATCTATCGAATATTTTTTTGATATTAGGAACTGCAAAAGGCATTTGTTTTCCGATCTGGTCCAAAATAATTACATCAGCTGATCTTCCTGCACCAGCCAGTGAAATAAATTTTTCCGCTTTTATTAATCTCGCGGTTACCATACCGACCAGCGAACCTTCACTATGTCCCATGATGATGATCTTATTAAATCGCTTGTCATCCTGAAAGAGATTTACCCAATTGACCGCATCATCAATCATATGATCAAAGCGTACGTCTTTTTCGTCTACAGTTTGTTTGGCGCTTTCTCCTACCATTCGCTTGTCGTATCGCAGGGTAGCAATGCCACTTTCCATCAATCCTTCTGCAATCATTTTGTAGGTGTTGCTTTCGCCCATTGGGTTGTTGCAGTTTCTATCTGTTGGACCAGACCCGGCAATCATTATGGCCAAAGGAACTGCTTTACCATTAGATCTTGGCAATGCAAGAGTCCCAAAAAGATCTATGGTGTCAGAAACAATTTGCACGTCAACACTTTCGTCGGTCGGTCTTTTTAGTTTGTTGTTTCCTGTTAATCCTTGTGTACTGTTACATGCTAAAAGTGCAATGGCTATACACGCAATAAGTATGTGTTTCATGTTCGGTTATAATCGGGTTGTAATAAATATAGTTGAAAACTACAAAAATGACAATATAAGTGACAAAACAATCTCCTATAATCTCCCTGCCTTGATTTCTTTATCTGCGTGATCTACAGCCCTTGCCGTCAATGCCATATAAGTAATACTTGGATTCTGTGTGGCAGAACTCGTCATGCACGAACCGTCAGAAACAAAAACATTTTTGACATCGTGCATTTGATTCCATTTATTGAGCACTGAAGTTTTAGGGTCGTGACCCATTCTTGCTGTTCCCATTTCGTGGATGGCGGCTCCTACGGCTGTAGCGTTGTTGTGTGAATGAACATCTACACAACCCGCTGCTTCCAGAATCTCTTCTGCACAGGCGACACCGTCTTTTCTTAAGGCCATTTCATTGTCTCTTAATTTGGCGTCAAAAGTGATGATAGGCATTCCATGTTTGTCTTGCTTTTCAAAATTGAGAAACATCTTGTTGTCGTGATAAGGAAGCAACTCTCCAAAGCAAGTCATCCAGACATAATATCTACCTGGTTTAAATATAGCATCTTTCAATTCTGCTCCGACCAACCCGGCAGGAATGTTACTCGTCCGATTTGCTCCACCTTGATAGCCAAATCCTCTTACGTAATCTGATCTCTTGGTTTCTTCATTTATATTTCTAAATCGAGGAATATAAAATCCACCAGGTTTTCTTCCCTTGTAATATTTGTCATCAAAGCCATCTATGAATCCGCCCGCTCCCATACCGTAATGGTGGTCCATAATATTATGACCCAATTCGCCACTTGAATTTCCGAGTCCATCGGGAAATGATTCTGATCTACTGTTTAGTAATATAGCTGTTGTCCCGACCGTAGAGGCGTTGCAAAATACTATTCTTGAAAAGTATTCTTCTGTTTCTCCAGTGATTGAATCTTTGATACGCACGCCGGTAGCTTTGCCTTCTTTTTTATCATAAACGATTTCAGTAACAATACTATTCGGTCGCAGAGTAAGGTTACCGGTTGCATTGGCTACAGGTAAGGTTGCTGCTTGACTAGAGAAATAGGCACCAAAAGGACATCCTCTGACACACCTTGCTCTTGATTGGCATTGTCCACGTGTTCCTAGATGTACTTTAGGGTCGTATTCGGTCAGATTGGCTAGACGGCCTGGGGTGATTATTCTGTAAGGAAATTTTTTCATGAGGGACTCACGCATGCTCTGTTCCGCACAATTCAATTCAAAAGGCTTAAGAAATTTTCCATCTGGTATCTGACTCAATCCCTCTTTTTGACCAGCCACACCGACAAAGGTTTCTACACGGTCATACCAAGGCTCAATGTCTTTGTATCTGATCGGCCAATCGATTGCGATCCCTTCTTTTAGGTTGGCTTCAAAATCTAAATCACTCCATCGATAACAATGTCTGCCCCACATCAATGATCGCCCGCCTACATGATGTCCGCGTATCCAATCAAATCGTTCGATTTCGTCGTATGGATATTCGTCATCTTTGGCCATAAGGTGTTTGTGGTCTTCGCCTACCCACCAAGACAATCTGTTTTGTTTGAAATAATGTTTGTCAATTTCTTCTTGAGATACTTTATTTTGATTGGGCAATTCCCAGACATCGAGATTGGCCGTCGGGTAGTCTCCGTGTTTGATGTCACGACCTCTTTCCAATACCAAGGTTTTGTATCCTTTGGTGGTCAATTCCATGGCAGCATAGCCACCTGAAATACCTGAGCCGATAACAATGGCATCATAGGTAACTTCTTCTTTTCCTTTTGAATTAAATTTCATATTGCCCAAGCTTTTCCATCTACTGAAGCAAGGTCAATACATCCATCGTATTCTCCAGGTACAGGTAGGTAATTTAAAAATTCGGTTGCGATCTCTTCAGTATTTAGGTAATAACCAATGGTTTGTTGTTTTAATGCCAAATAGCCATCTCTAGCGTCTTTATATTCTGAAGATGTATCGAGGGATTTTAAAATCTTGATCCTATCATCCTGCTCTAATTCTAAAAACGATTTTCCTTTTTCCATTTTCTCAAGTTGGTAATTAAATTCATCAACTTCTACAATTTCTTTAAGGTACTTTTTAAAAGCCTCAAACCCTTTTTTGTAAACAGCTAGGTCTTCTTGATTATATGTGTTGGCAAGCATTGAGTCGATCATTTTGTGAACACCTACAGCCGATGCAGATGGGCTATTTGTTTCAGGTAAAATGGTGTCGACCATACCTTGTATGAATGAAAAATCCTCCTCACTAAAGAAGCTTAATTTGAAATCTGGCGCTGTTGCAACAGCATCTGTTTTACAACCGGTTAGCAGGGTGGTCATGAGTGGTAAACTGACAGCTGCCCCAGTCATGTAAGCTGTGTATTTTAGTATATCTCGTCTCTTCATCTTTGGTGTTTGCTTTAATGTACAAAAAATTGTTAGCAGCTAAGATATCTTTTGATTAAATCGTCCTGCCGTCATTGAGGATTGTCTGTTGTTGAAGCATATATCATGTTATCTTTATTAAGTTTATCTTGTACTCGATTATGAAGAAAAGTTTGATAATTTTTATTCTATTTGGCTCTGTTTGTTTTTCCTATGGACAGAATGAAATTTGGCAAACAGCAATTTATGCTGAGGATGAGTGGAGATATATTTCGGGTTCTGCAGATATTCCCAATAATTGGAGGGAGCTTGGTTTTGATGATAGTGGCTGGAGTGTCGGACCTGGAAGTATTGGTTATGGTGACAATGATGATGCTACTATCATACCTGAGGTATTTTCATTGTACATGCGTAAAACATTTGCCGTGAGCGACAAATCCAAGATCTTAGGTGGATTATTGAATGCTGATTTTGATGATGGATTCGTAGCTTATTTAAATGGTGTTGAGATTGCTAGATCAAATGTTGATGGTGCATTTCCTTCATGGAATGCAGACGCAATTGATTTCCGTGAAGCGATGATATATTCTGGTGGGACTCCTCTGAATTTCTTCTCTGATGAAGATGTTTTGCAGGAACTTTTATTGGATGGAGAAAATGTCTTGGCTATTCAGACGCACAATAGGGATGGCTTGTCTAGTTCTGATCTCACTTCGTTATATTGGATGTCTTTTTTAAGTTCGGAACCGATGCCTGGCTTTGGCGAATTTCATATTGAAGGTGTGCAAGATGGTGAGCAATCTGACTTGCCGATTGTTAAGATTAATACTTTTGGAATAGAGATTCCCGATGAACCAAAGATAGATGCTGAGTTGGGAATTGTCTGGGATGCATCAGGAGGACCTAATGATTTTTCCGCTTTCGCAAATGAATATTCAGGGAACATACGAATTGAGAAGCGAGGACAATCTTCCTTGTTCTTTTTTCCAAAGAATAGTTACGGATTCGAATTGGTAGATGAGGAAGGGAATGATATGGATGCCTCTTTTTTGAATTTTCCAGAGGAAGAAGATTTTATTCTCCATGGACCTTATTCTGATAAAACCTTGATGCGCAATGTATTGATTTTTGAACTGGCAAATCAAGTTGGACAATACGCCACACGCACACGTTATGTAGAACTCGAAGTCAATGGATTTTACGAAGGCATCTATGTAATGATGGAACGTATCAAGCGGGACAAAGAACGCGTGGATATAGCAAAATTAAGAGAGGAGGATATTGAAGGTGATGAATTAACTGGTGGATACATATTTAAAATTGATAAAGGCCAACCTGACTGGTTGTCGCAGTATGATATTCAGAACAACCCAGGAGCAAAATTGCACTTTCAGTACGTGTATCCGAGACGTGAGAATATCATGCCAGAGCAAGCGCAATATATTCAGACCTATGTAGATAGTTTTGAGCGAGCGTTGCGCAGTCCTAATGTTCCAGTTAATGGAAAATATTATGACGACTTCATTGATCTCGCATCTTTTGTAGATCATTTTTTACTGGTGGAGTTGGCCAAAGATGTGGATGGTTATCGTTTTAGTACCTATTTGCACAAAGACAAGGATAGTAAGGGTGGCAAATTGAAATGTGGGCCGCTTTGGGATTTTAATCTTTCTTTTGGTAATGCAGATTATTGTCAAGGTTGGGAACCTGAAGGATGGATGTATAACTTACATTGTGACAATGGAAATCCTTTTTGGTGGAATACATTATTTTCTGAATCCAAGTTTAGAAATCATGCAAAATGTCGATGGGAAGAATTAAGACAGACTGTTTTTCATCGCGATAGTATCTATGCGATGATTGATGCCAATCGAGATTTGTTAGATTCATCACTTGATAGAAATTACGAAAAGTGGCCAATCCTCGGTCAGTACGTCTGGCCCAATTTTTATGTGCCATTTAATTATCCTGGAGAGATCAATGTTTTAAAACAATTTGTGGCAGATAGATTGGAGTGGATGGACAATGCAATGTTGGGTGTATGTGATAGTACCTTGGTGGTGACGCCGGGGCAAAACTTCGATTTTGTTTTAGCACCCAATCCAGCATCCAATATTCTGACTCTGCAGTTTGAATTTGCTATTGAAGAGTCATTTGATTTTGTGATCTATAATGAATTGGGGATTGAGATTCCTATCTATAATCAAGGAGTTGGAGAGAAGAGTATTGATCTTGATGTTTCTCATTTGCCAAAAGGAATATACTTCTTGACGGTATTTAATGATGACGAGGAAGCAAGTGTGAAGAAGTTTGTAGTAGTTGATTAAGTATAATCTGTTCATTTGGATTCTCTCTTTAATATCAGTGTGCGGCAGATAACTTTCTGCAAATACTTCATTGTCTTGAAGTACTAAATTGGCTTTTGGTTTTATTTATTCATGCTTAGGCAAATTGAGTTTTGAGAATTATTTCTTAGCTTCGATTATGGATATAAAAAATGCTCAGAGCAACATGCGTGAGTCATATTATGGTGGCGGACCAGGTGTAATCGCTTCAGGATTGGTTTGGTTGGCTTCGGGAATAGTTGCATGGAAAGGAGAAGCGATGACAAGCATGTTGGTGTTCTTTGTAGGAGGAATGTTGATACATCCAATAGGGATAATGCTGTCCAAGCTTATTGGTCGATCAGGAAAGCATGAAAAAGGCAATCCTTTGTCAACGCTGGCTTTAGAAAGTACCATCCTCATCTTTATTGGGTTGTTTATTGCCTACACTGTGTTTCATTCAGTGGGTGATTGGTTTTATGTTATTATGGCAATGATTATAGGTAGTAGATATTTGCTGTTTCAATCCATGTATGGAATGAAAATATATTGGTTGTTAGGAGCATTGTTTATTTTGATCGGATTTAAGGGAATCTTTTTGGCAGAACCTTTTCATTATCCTGCTATCTCGGGAGGAGTAATGGAATTATTAATAGCTATTGTAATTTTTGTAAAGACAAAATAGATTTCGTCTTTTTCTTGTAAATTTCTTAATAAATATAAACGATAGGAAAATGCAGATACCAGATAAGGATGAAAAATTTCCGATGCCCCATACTGAGCGTTTGTGTTTTCTAAAAAATATAATCAACAATCCACAAATCGAAGTAGGGGACTACACTTATTATGATGATCCAGATGACGTCTATAATTTTGAAAGGAATGTAAAGTATCTTTTTGAGTTTGGTGAGGACAAGTTGATCATTGGTAAGTTTTGTATGATTGCAACGGACGTTGTTTTTATCATGAATGGAGCCAATCATCTGACCGATGCCGTTACTACCTATCCTTTTGCGGCATTCGGAGATGCGTGGTCAGGAGCTATGGAAGGGAAAAGCTATCCTCATAAAGGAAATACGGTCATCGGAAATGATGTTTGGATAGGAAATGGAGCGACGATCATGACGGGTCTGCAGATTGGCGATGGTGCAATCATTGCTGCCAAATCATTGGTAACCAAAGATGTAGAGCCGTATACAATCGTAGGAGGTAATCCTGCGCAAGAAATTAGAAAGCGGTTTTCTGAAAAGAAAATCAAGGAGCTTTTGGAAATCAGCTGGTGGGATTGGCCGATAGAAAAAATAACCAAAAACATCCAGCATCTAACTGGAAATAACATCAATAACATTTCAAAAAAGTAAACGAATGTCAGTAGGGAAAATGTTTTTAAGCGAACTTCAGTTGGAGTCAGAAGTAACAAGGAAATATCTGGCATTGGTACCTTTTGATCAAGCAGATTTTAAACCAGCCGAAAGTTCGGAGACATTGGGTAGATTGGCTATCCATGTGGCTGAGATAACTGCTTGGTGGACTTCTTGTGTCAAAGATGATACATTGGATTTTATAGACTTTGAACCCAAAGAGATTACGACACAAGAAGGTTTATTGAGTTACTTTGATGCACTGCTTGATGAAGCAGAAAAAGCATTGGCAGCAGTAAAGGATGAGGAATTTGAAAAGAATTGGTCGATGACCTATGGAGATGATGTCATCTTTACACTCCCCAAAATGCAAGTTGCTAGGATTTTCTGTATGAATCATCTGGTGCATCATCGGGCGCAACTTGGTGTATATTTACGAATTTTGGGAATACCTTTACCTGCGGTGTACGGACCCTCTGCGGATAACGAAGACGTTACTACGGTCAGGAATATGTTTCTTTAATTTTTTAATATAATTTGTAACCCTACCATTGAATGTGATAGCATCAATTATGTAATTAGTGGTTGGGGTGATACAATGTTTTATAATCTTTTTGTATCTCTTTTGCTTGTCCAGAAAAGAAGTAAAAGAAAATGATACACGCAGCAAAGGAATTGTGCATTGGTTCATCATAAAAACCCGGGAGTTAAATTCATGCGTCATGATATGGTGTCAATGGCGTGATATCGTTTGTTGTTTTTTATATCACCTCTTGACTCAATCTGTTTGAACATTGATAATTCTTGCAGACTTAGAAGTATTAAAGTCTTTATATTTAGTGGAATCCTTTTGGAGATTTTTATATTAGAATATCATTTAAAACCAATAAGATGAGCAAGAAATGCTTTATTCCGACTTTTTTACTGCTGATACTTTCTTTCAAGGTGTATACTCAAGGCATGATTAACGTAGCAGATAGTCAAGGATTGTTTGGTTTTTCTTCTACTGATTATAATTCAGGAATTAGTTTTGTTGATTTTGATTTGGATGGCGATGATGATATAACCATAGGTACACATATAGATATTCCAATACTTTTTTTTGAAAATCAAAATGGCTCATTTAAGCAAGTCGGCTTTGTAGCCGATATCCAAAGATCGATTCAAGTGACTTGGGTTGATTATGACAATGATGGTGATCTTGATATTAGTTACAGTGGATTTGGAATGAAGTTGTTTGAGAATGTAGGAGACATGCAGTTTGAAGATGTCACTTCCAATCTTGGTATCGAAGATAGTTGCACTGCTTATACGACAAATTGGGCTGACTTTGACAAAGACGGAGACCTGGATTTTTTCTTAACTCAATTTGCGTGTAGTGACGGGCTAGAGTACTATAAAAACAATGGAGATAAGACTTTCAGTTTGGCCAACAATGCTGCAGGAATAGAACCGGAGTTGGCTGAATTTGCCCTGGCAGCTTCTGTAATAGATTATGACAATGACGGCTGGGAAGATTTTCATATTGCCGTCGATTTTCAATTAGGCAATGTCCTACTTAAGAACAATGGAGATGGTACATTTAGTAATGTAAGTGCACAAACAGATGCAGACATCCTTATGGATGGTATGTCTTCTACCGTTGGTGATGTTGATTTGGATGGGGATATGGATATCTATGTAACCAATACTTTTTATGATGATCGACCGGGAGATTACAATAAACTACTCATTAATATTGATACAGATCGATTTATTGATGTGTCTGGATTTTGGGGTGTTTGGGGAGGTGGTTGGTCTTGGGGTGCACAGTTTTTAGATGTGGATGGAGATTTTGATCTCGATTTGCATGTAAATGTTGATCAACGACTTGTAGATGATGATGCAGTCAATCCAGCTGTGTTGTATTTTAATGATTATCAGAACCTACGATTTATCAAAGACGAATCTAGCATCACCTATTCACGCGATGATGACGCACAGTATGTTTATGGATATGGATCAGCACAAGGTGATTTTAATCAAGATGGGTATGTTGATCTTTTCTCCAATACTCAGCGCTCAGATGTGATTCTATTGAAAAACGAATGGAACAGCACAAATTGGTTAAAAGTCAATTTGACTGGAGTAGAATCTAATCTGATGGGCATCGGCACGCGCATAGAAGCCTATGTCGATGGTAAAAAAATGTTGAGACATGTGCGTTGTGGAGAAGGCTATGCTTCACAGAATTCGTATACCCAATTTTTTGGACTGAGCGATTTTACAAAATTAGATTCATTGGTATTGAGGTGGCCCCTAGGTATCGTAGATACTTATTATGATGTAGATGCAAACTCGGTAATTCGATGTGTGGAAGGCCAAGAATTAATCAATGATCTTGGGTTCAATGGCTTCTGGCAGAATGCAGAATGTGAAAACGGTGATGCAGATTTGGTATTGGCATTCCAAGGAGGAAAATTGCCGTATGACTTTGAGCTTAGATCACTGGATGGCGATCTTGTTATTGCTGGACAAATCAATGAACCTGCCTCTCGTGCTATAAGAAATGTACCTTTGGATCAATACAATATTCAAGTTACAGACTCAGACATGAATACATTTACCACCACGATCAATAAATCATTTACCATTGAAAGTCCAGATATTTCCACAGTCATCGTCGATTCATTCTCATCCAATTCCAGCAATGGAGAAGTTTCTATTACTGCTGATGGTGGTCTGCCTCCTTATCGGTATCGATTGTACGATGAGACAGGAGATCTACTGAGCATGTCTTCTTATGTCACAGAACTGGACGCGGGTGATTATACGGTTGAGGTATTGGATGCCAATGATTGTAGTTCCACGGAATTGATCAACATCGGTCTTGTGAATTCATTGGAAGAATACATTTCGAGTCATGTTTCTATTTTTCCAAATCCCACTGCCGATATATTACACATTTCATTGGTCGAGATTTTTGAAGGCACGATTCAGTTGGAAGATGCTCAAGGCAAATATCTTTACTCGGTTGACAATGAATCATTGGATCAGTCAGTAAATATTTCAGCACTAAATAATGGCGTTTACTTTTTGGTTTTTTCATCCAATGACGGTCTGCAATCTGCGGCACGGAGAATTGTGGTACTTAAATAGCATTAAAAATGTAAGCAATAAGTTCAATTGTTTTTCATAAAGGCTGCTCGGCGAAAGCTAGTATAAGTCTATTTGTGAAATTGTAATGGACTGTTTGGTTAATACTACTTCTACATTTTATTCTTGAAGTTTTTCAAGTTATTATTACATTGTAATGATTAAGCTTTTAAATTTTCAACAAGAATGATTTCAAGACTACTGATAGCCATTTGTTTTTTGGGTTTTATATTGCAAAGTGGCATTGCGCAAGATTTTGATTTGACGAATCTTGATTCTCTTGAACTTAGATATTATGATGCGGATTCAATCCAAATTGTATTCAGAAACAAAAACACTGAAAAATATGGGTGCATTAGTCATAAAGGTGACCTGATCATTCCTTTCGAATATGACTATTTAGGACAAAGCTTAGAAGGTCTTCGCTTAGCCGTGTTAAATTCAAAATATGGTTATCTAAATGCTGCAGGAGAAACCCAAATTGAATTTCAATATATTTCTGGAACTGGCTTCCTCAATGGAAAAGCGATCGTAGCAAACAAGGAAGGTTTTGGAGTGATCGATCAAAACAATAAGCTTGTACTTCCTTTTGAGTATGGTCATTTAAAAACCAAGGATCATGTATGTTATGCTTTCAAAAATATTGGGGGCAAATTTGGAGTGATGGATTCTGAAAAGAATATCATCATTGAAGAAGTATATGATGCTATCAAGCAGAGCAATGATTCATTCTGGTTGGCCATGGAAAATCTAAAGTTTGACATATTTAAGTACAATGGAGAGAAGCATTTGAATGAAAGGTTTGATCGGATCGGTCGCAAAAATAGCTACGGCTATACCTCGGTGGGAGTTGATGGAAAAAATGGTATGCTGGATGAACATTTTAACTGGGCCATACCTCCTAAATATGAGAAGGTAAGTACGTTGTTTGAAGAACGATTTGGTGTTAAAGATAGTACTGGATGGAAGGTGTTCAATGCACAGCACGAGCAAGTCATTGATGAAGTCTTTGAAAAAATTAGCTATCTCAACAAAACTCATAGTATCATCCGCCAAGATGGAAGAGATAATATCATCGATTTTGTAGGAAAGAGAATTATTGACCCAGCTCCTCAATCAATTACGAAAATTAGTGGAGGTAAATTGATGTTAAAAATTGATGAGTATTTATACGATGGATTGACCTTACATAAAATTTTTGAAGAAAAAGTTGTTTTCACTTCTAGGTCTCCACGCTTTTCTGATGGGTATCTCGCATTGGAAGTTGGAGGTAAGTGTGCCATCATAGATACTAGTGCTTCATTCATAATATCGCCACAATACGACTACTGTGAAAATTTGATTTTTGCTGGATACCTTAAGGTTAAGAATAATGATAGTGAAAATTGGGGAGTAGTGAATTTAGAAAATGAACTCGTGATTCCTTTTGAATATAAAAATATTGACTACTTGGGTGGGACTAAGTCTGATGCAAGATTTTGGCTTGATGACGAAAATTCCAAAAGTTATTTTGCCAAACAAAAAATATTAATTTCTGACATTGATAGTATCGTTGGCTATATGGCCGATTATACATTTTTCAAGAAAAATGATGAAATTGGATTTGTGAATACATACTCAGATCATTAGAGAATGTTGGACTACGACTCGATTATAATGGATCGTTTCCCTTTTGTTGTTGTTCAAGATGGAAAATACGGATCGTTGGACGATGAAGGAAATTTGGAGATTCCATGCGAGTACGATTATCTGAATGCAGCTGGTGCATTCTTCATCATCAAAGATGGAGAAAAGTATGGAACCTTATCTTTGGAAAACAAAGTTGTGGAAAAACCTCAATTTGATAAAATCGAGAAGGGGCTTTACGATATGTTTGGTATGGTTTATTTAAATGATAAAATGGGTTTATTAAATATCGATGGTACCATCTTGTTGCCTATTGAATATGATTCGATTGAAAAAGTAGGAGTTGCACAAGTGAAGGCAACAAAAGATGGAGAAACTTTCAACTTTAATTGCACCGAACTTCAGTTAAAAGCCATGGATAAATAAGCTATTTGTTTTCAGAGCATCAGCCAGTATACTGTAACGTCAATGTTGCGCCAGCAGAATCCATATTTGCGTAAGCGCCTATCGGAAAAGTCACTTGATCCTTGATATGACCAAATGAAAAGCCATATACACAAGGCAAGCCAATGTGCTCTATGCGTTCATTGATGGTTTCTTGTAAAGTCCAAGAGTTTGCATCTTTCATTTCACAGTCCGCAAAAACACCTAAGATGATTCCTTTAGCTTCTGAGAAAAAACCTGAAGTAATCAGCTGAGTAAGCATGCGGTCGATTCGATAGGGCTCTTCTCCTACATCTTCAATAAAGATCACCTTGCCTTTGGTGTCAACTTCATGCTGAGTCCCCACGAGTGCACTCAGGAGCGATAGATTACCACCCACCAATGGTCCTTCAATTTTTCCTGGCACAACAACCCTGTATTGATAGGCAGATTCCTTCTCTCCCTTCTCAATATTATTTGCCGAAAGGCTAAAAATTGTATCCGTCTTACTGAACAATGGAGACAATGATTCTTTGGTGTATTCAGAAAATATGCTACCCGCAATCGGTCCATGAAAACATGGGTTGCCAGTATTTTGATGGATGGTATTCAGCAATGCGGTGATGTCACTATATCCAATCAAAGGCTTGGGGTTTTCATGGATAAGCGCAAAATCGAGGTGATCCAGATAACGGGTCGCACCATATCCACCACGAACGCACCATATCGCATCTATCTTAGGATTTTGAAACATGCCATGCAATTCATGCAGGCGCTCTGTGTCGCTACCGGCAAGGTAACCGTCAATCTGCATGACTTGATCTGTGTAATAGGTCTTGAGTCCCAGTGCCTTCATATTGGCCAAAGCATTGTCAAGCCGTTTTTGAGATATGGGGCCAGAAGGAGTGACAAGACCAACGGTGTCTCCTTTTTTTATAGGCTTAAATTTCTTTTTTTCGGTCGAGCCAAATGGGTGGAGTAGAGGTGTTGCCATCAATCCTGGTATAAGCTTTGAAAATTTTCTGCGATTCATCTAAATAAAGATAATAATTCTGAGTCAGAGAAGAATTTTACCGCTTAGATTGGATTAGCTACTTCTTAAACAATTCATCTCTTAACCCTTCATCAGCGTTGGAGTGTTTGCTCCAGTAATTGGATTTGATGGTATTGATTCTTTCCCCAGTAGTAACCAGCGTCTGTCTGTTTTTACCAAACCCACTAAAATGGGTTTCTTCCCAGCCTAAAATTTTATGTGGGAAAGCAGTCTCATATTTGATGATCAATTTTCTTCCGATTTCAGGATAGTCCAATGTGTATGAACTGGTGTTCTTATCTATTGTGCCTTTTGTGGTTGTACATTGATAGGCTCTTTTGTCTTCATGTGACAAGGCCAAATAAAAGAAAGAAGGAATGACTTGAGTATTTCCAGTAGGCAATGATTCTGGACGCAGTCTTATCAATGACCAGACGTCATCTTCCAATAAATTTTTGTCCAGACTCTTTTTACCAGATTGTCCTTGGAAGTAGGAATTGGTCTCAAGCTCAAATTTATTCTTGTTTTCCATCTCCATGTATACATGACCACACCATTCTTGTGAAGAAGTAGAAATCTTCAACGAATGATCTCCTTTTTCAAAAGGAACAAATGTGCTTGTCATCATAGAGTAAGGGTAAATACCAGTATAGAAATTTTTGGTTTGATTCAATTTTAAAACAGATGGATCCTTGTCGGTAGGATAGTCAGCTTTGGTCATGGCACTTTTTGAGAACGGTTCTGTAACAAAAATCATCACAGAAGTGCCTTCATGCATTTCGCCATATCTTGCTTGATTCAACTTGAAGCTTGTAATTTCAGCCTCTCCAGAATACCAATACTTCTCTTGCTGTGGATCAATTTTTAGTTCTGAAGTGCTGTCATTTCCATTTGCGCAAGCGCCAAGGATTAAGATACTAAGCATGATTTTTAACATAATTATATGGTTTCTAGATTTTTCCAATTTCATTACTATAATTTAACCATTGGTAGGCTATAAAGTTTTTTCGCATCTATGAGAAAAAGCAGACCAAACTACTTGTTCATTTTTTATTCATCTGCCGTAATTTTGCTCATTTCTTACGTTTTGCGACAATTTTTCCTCAATTTATTAACGAAAGGAACAAAAGTGTAAATCAAACGTTAATGGTAAGATATTCAAATACATATGAAGTACATAGGCAGAACCAATGAGTATTTTGAGATTATAAATCTTACCTCATTTACGCAACAAGCATTAGAAAAACCTGACCAAGACTTACTTTCATTTATCTGGTTTGAAGAAGATGGAAGCGAATTGACAATAGATGCGAGGTGTAAAAAATATTATAAGAACCAAATTGTCTGCTTGACTCCGTTTCATAAAGTCAGCATCAGCAAAATAACAAAAGCCAAAGTACTGCGCTTTAACTCACCATTTTATTGTATTCTTGAACAGGACAGTGAAGTAGGTTGCAAAGGCTTGTTGTTTTTCGGCTCTGCTAGTTTGCCTATACTTAATCCGTCAGACGAAGATCTTGAGATATTGACCGCAGTGTGGAAAATGATCTTACTTGAGATGAATTCCAAAGACAATCTCCAACTAGAAATGTTGCAAATGATGCTTAAGCGTCTTTTAATACTTTCGACTCGTATATATAAGTCTCAAGAGAATTTTGGCAAGGTTGACAATGTACAAAGTGACATCATCAGGGATTTTAACTTTTTGGTGGAGCATCACTTCAAAGAAAAACATGGAGTCGCAGAATATGCAACCATGTTAAACAAATCACCAAAGACCCTTTCAAATCTATTTAAGAAACTACACGACAAATCGCCATTGCAGATGATTCAGGCACGAATTATGCTTGAAGTAAGGCGTCTACTGCGTTATACCGACAAACCAATTTCTGAAATAGGTTACGAAGTCGGGTTCAATGATGTCCAATCATTTAGTAGATTTTTTAAGAAAAACGAAGGAATTTCTCCTTCGGAATTTCGTGGATAATTTTTATCATCCAATAAATCCAAACCTTTCAACACTTTTTATTTCGAGTGGGAATTTTTGATAACTCCTGAGGAAAATTAGCCTATTCGATGCTTTCATAGCTGTCTGATATTTGTAGTATCAATTTAAAAAATATTAAACAACAGAAAGATTATGAAAAATTTTAGTGTACCAACAAGAGCAGAAGTATCGGAGACCAACCAAGGTATCTTTGACAATTTAGAAAAAGGATTAGGCTTCGTTCCTAACTTATATGCATACTATGCAAAGAACGAAACAGCACTTGCTGATTACCTAGCTCTCCAGAATAGAAAATCAACGCTCAAGGCAAAAGAAAGAGAAATAGTGAACTTGGTAGTAAGTCAAGTAAACGGTTGCGAATATTGCCTCTCAGCTCATACAGTGCTCGGTGGAATGAATGGATTTAGTGCAGAAGATATTCTTAATATCAGACAAGGTGAAGCCAACTTTGATCCAAAATTTGCCGCATTGGCAGCTTTTACCAAAGAAGCGGTAGAAAAGAAAGGAAAGGTATCGGAAGAGACAACTGCTAAGTTTTTTGAAGCAGGATATACTGAAGCAAACCTTATCGATGTTATCATCAATGTGGGAGACAAAGTAATCAGTAACTATATTCACAACATAACAGGATTTGCAATAGATTTCCCATTGGCTCCAAGCCTTGAAGCGGAAGCAACGATATAATAGAAAAAGAATAATTTATAATGCAGAGGCAATGAAATTTCATTGCCTCTTTAAATACAAAAACAATGAAAAATTTAAGCTTATTAGTATTGATGTCGATTGTTGGTTTTACAGCCTGTATCGAAGATGATTTTGTAGATGACTTTGTGGAAGCTGAGTTGCGAATAACAACTTTGGTTGACACGATTGCAGAGGGAGATACCTTCCAGCTGGAAGCAAACTTCTTGAACAACGTTGGGGAAAGTGAAGAAGTGATAATCGAATGGAGTTCAAGCGATGAAAACATTGTAAGTGTAGACGCAACAGGTTTGGTTACTGCAAATAATGCTGGCTCAGCCATCGTTACCGCAAGTTACGAATTGGACTCTGTTGAATACGAAGATTCTATTGATGTAGAAGTAGGAGCAACAACGGTTGTGAGTCTCCAAAGCCTTGAAGGTTCAATCGCAACCACTACCTTTTACGATTTAGAAGGAGATTTTGTTTTTACAGAAACGGCAGATGGAGGTGTAACGATAGAATTTGGGGATGACTATAAAGCATCGGCTGGACTACCTGGCTTGTTTTTATATCTTTCCAATAATAGAAATTCAATAGCAGCCGCAAGAGAGATCACTGAAGTAACTGTATTCTCCGGAGCACATAGTTACGAAATACCAGATGTAGGATTCAGTGATTATAGATACCTCCTTTACTTCTGTAAACCATTCAATGTAAAAGTCGGTGACGGCGAAATTTAAAAAATAGTACAACTTACCAAAATGAAAAATATACTTCTGACATTAATTATAAATACCATTGTCTTAGGAACTGTATACGCTGGTGGCCCATGGCCACAACCTCAAGGCAATGCCTATATAAAGCTATCTGAATGGTGGACGGTTTTTGATCAGCACTATACAGACACAGGGCTGATAGATCCCAACGTTACAACTGGAATCTTTAATACTTCTGTGTATGCCGAATACGGATTTACTGATAGAGTAACTGGAATCTTAAATGCTCCGATCGTAAGTAGAGCATTCATGAATAACCTGTTGTCTCGCACAACCAATGAGATCATTGTACCTGGTGAAGCGATCAATACAATAGGGGATATTGACTTGGGTGTGAAAGTTGGATTGACAAAACCTGGTAGCTCGTTCCCAGTCGCACTGACTGTAACATTTGGATTACCAACGGGAAATCCTGCGGGTGGAACCCAACAAAACCTACAAACAGGGGATGGAGAGTTTAATCAGATGATTCAGTTGGACGCAGGAAGAGGATTTATGTTAGGGAATATACCAGGATACTTTAGCGGCTTTGCAGGATTTAACAATCGTACCAAAGAATTCTCAGAAGAACTAAGATTTGGAGCCGAATTGGGATTGGCTACGCCTAACAGAAAATTATGGATAACAGGTAAGTTGAACATTGTTGAGTCATTGAAAAATGGAGCAACTGCCGCTACTGCAACCAGTACAAGTTTGTTTGCCAATAATTCAGAGTTTACAAGTATTGGAGTAGAAGCTTCATATTACATTGGAAAGAGAGTGGGAGTTTCTGCTGGCGTTACAGGGGCAATAAGTGGAGAGATAATTGCAGCAGCGCCTTCTTATACGATCGGAGTATTCTATGATATGAAGTAATAGTTTAAAGTATATAAGTATAAAAGAAGAAGCGTTGGACTCATCGAGCACAACGCTTCTTCTTTTTATAACTATTGATGTAATCAAAAAGATTACATATCGAACCAGCCTTTAAATCCACCAACTTTGTCCCGGCTCACGTCCAATTCATGATCGTGTTTAAAAGTCAGTTTCAATTTCAATCGACTATTGAGATATGGATGGATCTTATCTATGCTTTCTAAAGGGACAATGAACTTTCGATTTATTCTAAAATGCCCTTTTGGATCCAATTGAGATTCAATCTTATTCATCGTTTGGTCTAAGAGTAATTTTCTATTTCCATCTTTCAATGCGAAAGTCATCCCATTCTCTGAATAAATAAGTTTGATTGCTTTCACTTGTAGGTATGAATAAGATTGCTCAGATTTGATTAAAAACCTATTCTTGAATTTCTCTTTTGAGTTGAACATTAGATTGGTAATCTTGCTTCAGTTGAAGTCCTCAAGATTACTATGAAAGAACTGTAAGTGTTGCTGACGGATAAACAAAAAAAGGCCCAAGCGTTGCTTGGGCCCCCAGTATAAAACATATCAACATTACTAAAACATCTTTAAGCTCATCTCAAATGGTGAACAGATGACTTATGCTCTTCCGTTAATTCCTAAAAATTCGTTTTTGGTTTCCATTTTTGGAATTTCAATCCCTGCCTTTTCAGCTTTCTTCATTAATTTACTCCAAGCACCAGATTTGATCTTTTCCAATGTATCTGCTCCAGCATTGAAGTCTTGTTCTAGCAATGATAAGTTGTCCATTTCTGATGGAGTAGGAGGCGTAAATCCTTGCGCTACTTTTGAGTAAAGTGTTGCGAGTTTTTCTCTCAATTGTGGTTCAGCTGCTCCCACATAATTATCTCCTGTAGTGATCACACTTATATTCTTTAGATCGTTCAATGACTTGATAACTTCGTCCGTCACGCTTTTGAGATTTGGATTGTCGGTGGCAAGTTTTTCACTGAAAGCAATCATCTCATCCATTTGATTTACTTGATAGGCCAAATCTTCACACATATCAAACAGTTTTTTAGATACTTTGGTATGCATCTCTCTTTCTTCTTTTGTAATAAGTGAGTTTTCGTCGTACTTAACCTCAAGTTCTGTTTCATAGGTTTCCTTGCCTTTTTTCATGATGACTTTGTACTTTCCTGCAGGTGCTCTAGCAGGAGTAAATCCACCAAATGTAAATGTCTTTCCTGCAGCCATCTTTGGTGTTTTGGTCAAGTAATTCCAAGTCACGATATTGATCCCCTTTGATTTCCCTGGATTCAACTCGGTGATAAAATTACCATCCATGTCAAAAACCTCCATGGTCATCTTTCCAAAGGTATGACGCTTCTTCAAGTAGTAAATAACTTTAGCTGATCGACTCCTGTTGGGTCCTACAAATTGCAATTCCGAACTCGTACCTCCAAAATTGCTTTCTTCATTCATGGTAAACGGCTCAGTTTCCATGAAGTGAACATCTTTGGCAAGTACCTCTTGCGTCAATTCCCTCAATGGACTAATGTCATCCAATATGATAATTCCTCTTCCATGAGTACCCAATACTACATCGTTTGTTCCTTCATGCATGTCGACATGGTGTACTGCAGTTGATGGCATATTGTTGGTAAACTTACTCCAACTTTTTCCTGAGTTGATGGTGATGTACAATCCAGTTTCTGTTCCCAAAAACAATAGGTCGGAACTACCGTAATCCTCTTGTATGCTTCTAGTGAATCCTTTTATGTCATCCGTAACAAGAGAAGTCCATGTTTTTCCAAAATCTGTCGTTTTGTAGCAATATGGATTTTTATCATTCTTTGTGTGTCCATCAAAAACAGCATAAGCGGTTCCTTTGGCATGCACACTTGGTTCAATATGGTAACACCAAGTATTTGCCGGAAGGCCATTAATGTTACCAGTTACATTGGTCCAGTTTTTACCTCCATTCTGAGTCACTTGCACATTTCCATCATCCGTTCCTGCCCAAACAATATTTTCATCCAATCGTGATTCCGCAATGGTGAAAATCGTACAATGATTCTCTGCTCCCGAATTGTCCTTAGATAATCCACCAGAATCTTCTTGATTCTGTTTTGCAGGATCATTGGTCGTCAAATCTCCGGAGATTTTAACCCAAGTGTTACCCATGTCATCTGACTTATGGACAAACTGACTTCCTATGTAAATTCGATCAGGCTCATTGTCACTCAAAGATATTGGCGCATTCCAGTTAAACCTCAAGGTTGGATCTCCTTTGGCAGGCAGTGGTTGGATGGTCTTGTTCTGTTTTTTCTCTGTGTCGTATCTCCATACATTTTCTGCTCCCTGCATCTCAGAATAAATGACTGGCTTTGTTGGATGTTTCAATACCCTGAAACCATCTCCAAACCCAACAGTATTCCAATCTCTTGCCTCGATACCTCCTGGTGATTCTGAAGGTCCATACCACGAACCATTATCCTGAAGTCCACCATAAATATTATATGGTTCTGCATTGTCAACACTGATGTGGTAAAATTGTGAAACAGGTAAACTGGTTACGATGTCCATGGTATTGGCTCCATCCCAAGTACGGTAGACACCACCATCTGTTGCAAAATACATTCTTTCTGAATCCTTAAGGTCAAATAATATATCGTGAATATCAGGGTGCATTTGCCCCGCATTCTTAAATGTCTTACCTCCATCTCTACTGATCGAACCAAAAAGTCCTGCCTTAACAAGTACATCTGGATCCTTTGGATCAATTACAATTTTAGAAAAATAAAAAGGCCTTACAACCAGACCAAAATCACTGTTGAGCTTATTCCAAGATTTACCTGCATTATCTGATCTGTACAGTCCTTTGCCTTCTTCTTGTTCTGTTTCAAGCACAGCATATAAAATGTCAGGGTTGGAAGGTGCAACAGCCATGGCTATTCTTCCCAACTTACCTGAAGGAAATCCATTGTGGATTTTATTCCATGTTTTACCACCATCGGTAGATTTAAACAAGCCACTCTTATCTCCTCCTGAATTAAAAGACCATCCCGTTCTTCTAAATTCCCACATGCATGCATACAAGGTATTTGGATCATTTGGATCCATGGCAAGCTCCGAACATCCAGTTTTCTCATCGATATAGAAAACGTTTTCCCAAGTAGCTCCTCCATCCGTAGATTTATACACACCTCTTGTCTCGCTATCACCCCAAAGGGCGCCTAGTTCACCAACGTACACAACATCTTTGTTGGTGGGATCAACGATAATATTTGAAACCCTTTCTGATCCTTCAAATGCAATCTTATTCCATGTCTGACCTCCATCCACAGTTTTATAAATTCCATCACCGAGACTTACACTGTTTCTTACCCAAGTCTCACCAGTACCTACCCATACTGTGTTGTCTGGGTCATGTGGGTCAACAGTGACCGTACCTATAGATTGGATGTAGTCATCAAAAATAGAAGTGAAGGAAGCTCCACCATCCGTTGATTTCCAAACACCACCTCCGGCAGTACCTGCGTATACAATTCTTGAATTGGTAGGATGACCTTCAAGGTCAGAGATACGTCCACTCATCAACGCAGGACCGATCTGTCTGGCAGTAAGATCACCAAACATTTCTTTTCCTTTAAGTTGTATTTCTTGTGCATTGATTTGAAGGGCGAATAATACGGGAAGTATTAACGCCAATGATATTTTTTTCATTGGTTTGAATTTAATCTGGAAGAATAGAAAAGCTACTCTGACATTGCAGAGTAGCTCATTGTTATTCATTTCTTTTCGTCTGTAGCTGGTTCTGATGGGAACATTAGCATTGTTTTATCGACTTCAGGGTCTAGTTCAATGCTTTCCATGGTAATAGCTTGACCTTCTCCATCTTTGACTCCTTGTGTCATTGTATAAGCCATGTACAAATCACCAACCTCTTGATAGTCGCTAAACTTGGTTTCCGAAATAATTCCCTTCATTGGTCCTGAAAGCATTTCTTTCTGCATACCAATCAATGCCCCTGAATCTACTTCAAAAAAGTAAAATTCAAAATCATCCATTTTTGCTCCATCAACAGTTATTTGTTCTTTGGTTAATTTCAACTTATAAGTATCGGTACCATCAAAAGTCTCTGTACCCATATATTCTGCAGCATAACCATTTTCCTTATAGTTTAACAATGCATCTGGGAAATCATTCAGGTTTAATTTATAATTCTCAAGTTCCTCGGTAGTTGCCTTTTCTGGCTTCATCGTCTGAAAATTAGTATTCCATAATGACTCACCATCATATACTCCTTGCATAATATTCATGCCTTGGAAACTTATTTTTTGATAAGAAACTCCATCCTTTGTTTGAACCATTTCAAATGGAATTTCCATTCCACCTTGGTTGACTTTTGCCATGAATTTGATACCTTTTACTTCTTTCCAAGCTTCTTTGCCTCCGATTGCATCATAGTATGTATCTATTATTTCATCTGGCGTCTGAGCTTTTGATTCCGTTCCAAAAGAAATCAGCAAACTGAACAAAAGTAGCGATTTTAAAAATTTCATCTTAGTGTTCTTTTTATTGTAGTTGATAATACATTGAAGATAGATAAAACAGGTCTTTCCATTCATCAATAATCGATGTAATTAAGTTTTTATTTGATGAAATCATCCTATCTTAGGTTGTCTTAGCCAAATGCAAGATTTCAAAAGACATATCAAAGAAGCAATTGAACTCAATAGTAAAAGACTTCCTCAATATGCCAAACTCACAAATAATCAAAGCATCCCTTTTTCTAAGAAATTGATCTTCTACGAAAAATTAATTCTCTCAACAGCATGGGTGGTTGATATGATTGGAGATCGTTACCAACGAAAAGGAGTGCCATTTATAATTGAAGATTTCGTCGAGATGGATCTTGTTCCTGAATTCTCAGAACAATTCCCTAAACACATTCCTTTTAGCAGCAAACTTCAAAAATTTGATGTAAATCCAATAATAAAAGATTTAAAGAAGGGCATTACCAAAAAGCAGGAACAAATGGTCCTGAAAATAACCAACGCCACTTTAGAAGATCTTCTTCATCAACCCCATGTCTATTGCATGACCAGGCATCTGATTGAATCTATCCAACGCATTGCATTCTTAATTCCTTATCATACAGCAAGATCAGAAGAAATAGGGATAAAACCACCAACTTTCTATTCTTGGTTACTTTTACGGTCTCACCTAAGTCTACTTAAAAAAGCCATCGATTTTGATGAAAATGTAGCTTTTATTCAAGAAAAAGGAGTTCCGTTTTTATGGCAAGATTTACCTCCCGTTGACTTAATTAACATATACACGGATAAAAACAATCGCATAAAGCTTAACGAGCCTTAATGGTTTGGTTAATATCTGAAAAGAAGCCCGTAAATGCTACGTTTACATATTAAAGAATTTTAGCTTTGTTTCTTGGATTTGCTTTCGAGGCAGCTTTTTTAGGGATAAAGTAGTTATCGTATAGTAATCCTTTCAATCATTCATAGAGACGAATGAATGGTTGAGTTTAATTTTTTCTCCATTTATTTTAATTAAGAAGGATAGGTTTTTTAGTAAAAGTGATTTTCGCTTTTCTGAGTTGATTATTGACCTATTAATTCATGTTAAAATGAATGCGGTAAAACCACTAAGAATGAATATTTCACCTATTAGCATACTCACCGAGAAATGCTTTGTCACCATCGTGGCCTTCTTGACGTTAGCCAACATCAGCTTTGCTCAAGACTGTTACCAAAACTTTGTTCCTTCAAGTCAAGCAAATTTGATCGAGTGTGATCCAGCTTTGCCTGTATGTTTGACTTCTGAAATTCAAATTGATTCTCTGTTCCTCGTTTTACAAGAAACATCTGATGATCCTTGTATTCCTGGAACAGAAATGATCGCTGATCTTTGGGCAGTAGTCAATAACCCAACAGAATGGACCGAATCTATCGGTCTGTTTGGTCAAGTTTCTTCCGAGTCATTAAACTGTAACATTTCAACTTGTTCTGGACCATTATTGCCAATGAGTCAAACAGATGATGGTCTTGGATTACAAAACATCCAATTTGGAACAGTCAACTACGTTTGTGGTGAATTAGTATCCTTATCAGATGCAATTTTGGTTGTTGCCAATGAATGTCCTATCGCCTGTGATGATACCGCATGTTCTTACGCTGTGCCTACACTCGCCATTACGCCTCCTTCATTTCCTGAAGAATGTGAAGTTTCTATTTCTGTAACATGTGATGATATGAATCCTTGTACAGTAGAAGATTTTGAAATAGTAGATTTATTTACTGGCGCAATTTGTATGCCTTGTACTGGTTCAGGTACAGCCGATTGTTATATCTCCACCATAATCCCATGTAACGATAATAATCCATGTACGATAAATGATATGCAATCTATCGATGCTTGCTCAGGTGATATCTGTTCGCCATGTACTGGAACACCGATTGCTAGTTGCTCAATTTTTGTCAACCAAGCCTGCAATGATAACGATCCATGTACAGAAAATGATATCATCGTATTGGATGCATGCTCCTTGGAGATTTGTGTGCCGTGTGCGGGTACTCCGCTGATGGAGCCGATCTGCGATCCAAACTGTTTTATATACAATCCATTAACTTGTTCTTGCGACCCAATACCAGTAGATACTTGTAACGATAATGATTGTAGTACGATTGATACTTATGATCCTGATACTTGTGAATGCGTGCATATAGATATCACACCCGATTTATGCGATGATGGATTGTGCTATACAAACGATTATTTAGATCCTGATACTTGTAATTGCGTCAATGAACCAATCGTAGTTGATTGCAACGATTACAATTGTGCAACCGAAGATATATTTAATTATACTACTTGTGAATGCGAGTACATTGATGTTTGTAATAATGTTTCCAGTGGTGGATATATAGGATACGATCAAGGTAATTGTACCGCTTTCGATCCAGCCCCTATTCAAAACATACAGGCTGCATCAGGAGGTTGCGGAACCATACAATATATGTGGTTGATGAGCCCAGTGAATACTCCTTATACAGGACTTCCTGGATCGCCATGGACAATCATTCCTGGAGAAACAAATATTTACTATGATCCTCCCGTGATAACTTCTGGCACAATGTGCTTCCTAAGATGTGCACGTACTGATTCTTGTGAAGAGTTTCCAGGAGAATCCAATGTTGTATGTATAACCGTAGGTGCGGCTCAGGTATGTGATGATTGGGATTGTACCACCGAAGATTATTTTAATCCAAATACCTGTGAGTGCGAATTCACGCCAATCTCAGATCCTTCTTGTGACGACAACAATTGTGGTACAGAAGATTCTTTTAATGCACAAACTTGCGAGTGCGAGTACACGCCAGTTTGTAACAATGTAACCTTCCCAGGTACCATTGCTTCCAATCAAGTTAGCTGTGGTCCATTTGATCCTGATCCGATCATTAGCACCAACCTCCCAGCTGGTGGTTGTGGAGACATTGAATATATTTGGATTCAATCCAATACAAATGTATTTAGTAACGGAGGTACAGGAACGCCTTGGACAACAATTCCAGGTGCAACAGGACCAAGTTACGATCCTGGGTTCTTATCACAGACTACCTATTTCCGTCGATGTGCAAGAAGCAGTGGTTGTTTATATTACATTGGGGAATCCAACATCATTACCATTGAAGTAACCCAAAGTGAGACTTGTGATGATGGCAACTGTAATACCTTGGATACATACGATCCGTTAACTTGTGAATGCACACATATAGATATTACACCAGATTGTAACGACAACAATTGCAATACCGAAGATGTATATGATGCTTTGACCTGTACTTGTTCACACATTCCGATTCCTCCTCCTGATTGTGACGATAACGATTGTAATACAGAGGATTCATACGATGAGATAAATTGTAACTGCGTTCATACTTTTATCCCACCACCTGATTGTGACGATGATAATTGTGCAACAACAGATTTATATGATGTGGTTACTTGTACTTGCGTAAATGTGATCAATCCACCGCTTGATTGTGATGACATGGATTGTTCAACCATAGATACCTACAATAATCTCACTTGTGAATGTGAGTATGAATCCATAGAATTACCAGATTGCGATGACGATGATTGTCTTACTATTGACGAGTATGATCCAGAAACATGCGAATGCACGCATACATCGATAGAAGAAGACAATTGTGATGACAACGATTGCAATACCATGGATAGTTATGATACAACCATATGTGAGTGTGTTTTCACAGTTATTCCACCACCAGATTGTGATGACAACAATTGTAATACCACAGACTCATACAATTCAGAAACTTGTCTATGTGAAAACATAGTAATTGATATTCCAGACTGTGATGACAACGATTGTAATACTGAAGATTTTTACGATGTTACAATATGCGATTGTGTTAATACAATGATTCCGCCACCAGATTGTGATGACAATGATTGTACCACAGAAGATAGTTATGATAGTGCCACATGTAATTGTGTGAATGTAGTTTTAACACCGCCTGATTGTGACGACAACGATTGTAATACTGAAGATTTCTACAACACAGCTACATGTGAATGTATGAATACTTTGATTCAGATTCCAGACTGTGATGACAACGATTGTAATACTGAAGATTTTTATGATGCAACAATTTGTGATTGTGTACACACATTGATTCCACCACCGGATTGTGATGACAATGACTGTGGTACCGAGGATTCTTACAATGCAATGAATTGCATGTGCGAGAATATACCGATAGATATTCCAGATTGCGATGACAATGATTGCAACACTGAAGACACTTATGATACTGCAACCTGTGAATGTGTAAACACACTTATTCCGCCACCTGATTGTGATGACAATGATTGCAATACAGAAGACACATATGATTCAGCAACTTGTGAATGTGTCAACACACTCATTCCGCCACCAGATTGTGACGACAATGATTGCAATACAGAAGACACGTATGATTCAACAATTTGTGAATGTGTAAACACAGTGATTCCACCGCCTGATTGTGATGACAATGACTGTACTACCATGGATATATATAATTTCGAAACTTGCAATTGCGAATTTATTGTGATGACTGAAGAGATTATGTGTAATACTGTTGGTTCAATCGATATTTTCCTTGATGAAGATGGTAATGCATTTATCACCGTTGATGATATTGACAATGGCAGTACAGCGGGCTGTGCAGGCACTCCTACTTTGTCATTGAATATTACTGATTTTAGCTGTAACAACATCGGATCCAATGAAGTGACACTGACAGTGGCAATGGGTACCGAGTTTGAAACTTGTACAGCCATCGTAAATGTACTCGATGACATACCACCGACCGTGCTTCCTGGTTTCTGTCCTGCAGATGTGACGATCTCCTGTGATGATGACCTGAGCGATTTGAGTGATTATGGAAATATTGATTTGAATCAATTAGATGATAATTGCCCATTGGCATATACGATCGATGAGTCTGAAGTATTTGATTTGGATGTTTGTGGTGCTGGGACTATTACTAGAACGTTAACCTTACTTGATATACCGGGCAACATTGTATTTGATAACAATGGAGACCAGATCGTTTGTATTCACACCATTACAGTTGAAGGAGATGCATTGCCTTTGACTTTGGCTGATATCACATTCCCTGACTCTCCGATAGCTATCGATTGTAATGATGCAATTCCAGATAGTGAAGTGATGATTGCAGATGGTGGATTCGCTTGCGCAAATGTTACCACAGAAGTAGAAGAAGAGATTATCGGACAAGTAGGAGATTGTAATTATACCATTCAACGCACGTTTACGGTGACAGACAATTGTCAAACCTCTGGAAATGTATTTTCATTTGTTCAGTCAATAAATGTTTCTGATAATACTGCACCTACAATCAATGACGTACCTGATGATTTTGATATTGATTTAACCGGTACTGGCAATGAGTGCAGTACAATCGTAACCTTGACCTATAATGTTACTGATGACTGTGTTGATCCAGAGGACTTGGTGTTCACTCTGGATGCGCCAGGATTTATTAGTCAATCAACAATAACAAATGATGGGACTGTTTCTTTTGATGTAGAGTTCTGTTCTCTTGATACTGAGGTTACTGTAACCTTGACAGCTTCTGATGGGTGTGGAAATGAAACTACAGCAGTGACAGAAGTTACAGTCAATGGAGGAGAATGCATTACTTATAGCTGTCAGAAATTTATTTTCGCATTAGACAATGATGGGTCTTCTGACTTTATATCCAATGATTTCCCTGTTGTAGATAACCTTTGTGATCATGTCGATATTGAAATTTCTTACGATCCAATGGATATTCAAGATACCTTGTTGACCCTAAATTGTGACAGTATCATCAACAATGGATTCAATCCTAACATCAATCAATTTTTATATTTCTGGCTGGATGGTGAATTGATTGATTCATGTAGAATTGTAGTATTTTTCTCAAACGACCCGAATGGTGATGGAGATTCTTCAGATGGTTGGACTGGAATCTGCGGAATAGGAAATACACAAAATATTTCTGGTACAATTACTTCTATTTTTGATCAACCGATTCAAGATGTTGAAGTGAATTTGATTGGTAGTCCTATGCCACCAGTCATGACCGGTTCTGTAGGAGACTATATGTTTCCAGTCGCGGAGAGTGGAGGAAACTTCACCTTGGCTCCTGAAAAAGATGACAACCACCTCAACGGGGTTTCTACCTTGGACATCATATTAATCCAACGACACATTCTTGGATTAAGTGAATTTGATTCTCCTTACAAGTACATCGCTGCGGATGTCAATAACTCGAGAAGTATTTCTGCATTAGATTTGATCAACGTCAGGAAATTAATCCTTGGAATCAATGATGAATTCCCTAACAATAAGAGTTGGAGAATGATAAAATCGGATTACAACTTTATTGACCCTTCCAAACCACTGGTTTCTGAATGGCCAGAAACTTATTATATCTCAAATTTGGAGACCAACATGTTTGTCGAATTTACAGGGATCAAAGTAGGTGATGTAAATGGCTCAGCCTTGAATCAATTGGTGGAGGAAAATCTCGAATTGCGAAGCAGCAAAACTTGCGAACTCGGTTTTGAAGAATCGAGTTTTGAAGAAGGGGAGTTTGTTGAAGTGGACCTAACCATACAGAATACAGAATCATTGGAAGGGATGCAGTTTACATTTGCCTTAGATCCTAATATTGTGAGTATCTCTGAAGTAATCTACAATGATGCACTTTGTAGTGAAAATAATGTCAACATTATTGATCGTAACAATGGCTTGATTTCAGTAAGTTGGAATACAATAGCAGAATTAACGGATGAAGAAAGACTGCTCACATTAAGGCTGAATACCAAGAAGTCTGGTGCGTTGAGTGAAGTATTCTCTATTTCAGAGAAACACATTACTCCTGAATCTTATTATAATGGCTCGATTGGAAACCTTGAATTGGTCCCTAAATCTCCAACCCAAGGCAATGTAGTTTTATATCAGAACAGACCAAATCCTTGGTTGCAGTCCACAAGTATTCAGTACTACTTACCACAAGCTGAGGAAGTTGAGCTAAGTATCTACAGTATAAATGGAGGATTAATAGTAAATGAAACAATTGATTCGCAAAAAGGACTCAATGAGTTTAAGTTGGATAGAACAATAATAAATCAAACCGGCGTTTTCTATTATGAACTAAAAACCAGTAGGTCCAAGCAGGTTAAAAAGATGCTTATTTTAGAATAATAAGTTTTAAATAGTTGTAAGCAAAGAGGCAATCGGATTTTATTAATCGATTGCCTCTTTTTGTTTCTTGGACTAGAGAGTACAGTATAAATCGGATAAAATACTATTTTAGTAAAAATAAACTTGGTGCTATGCTTCATAAATTTACGTTACTGACCCTCAGTATCTTAATCATCACCGCTTGCGGATCCTCAGTCAAAGACTCCGTTAGTCACGAAAAAGTGTTCGAAAATGGTTATGAATTGATACAAGAAATGTTACTCGATGTAGAGCCAGGTGGAACAATAACCATCCCTGAAGGGCTTTACAAAATCAATAGATCAATCAGCCTCGATGATATCTCAGGCGTTACCATACAGGGAATGGGTAAAGACAAAACCATTCTTTCCTTTCTAGATCAGACACAAGGAGCAGAAGGCCTTAGAATTACTGCTGATACGATTAAACTGTTGAATTTTACAATTGCTGATGCCATTGGAGATGCTGTTAAGCTTCAAGACTGCAAAGGAGTGCACATTGAAGGAGTCAAAACTACTTGGACCCAAGGTGCTAAGTCTACCAATGGAGCCTATGGCTTGTATCCGGTTCAATGCATTGATGTTGTGATTGATAATTGCGAAGCCGCATTCGCCTCAGATGCAGGAATATATGTTGGCCAGTCGCAAAACGTAATCGTAAAGAATTCATACGCGCATCACAATGTCGCCGGGATAGAAATCGAAAATTGCATAAATTCGGAAGTATTCAACAACATTGCGGAAAACAATACGGGAGGTGTTCTCGTATTCGATCTTCCCGATTTAGAATTGGTGAATGGTCATAGTACCAAAGTATATAACAACAAAATCAAAGACAATAACCTCAAGAATTTTGCAGCTGAAGGCAATATGGTTGCCATCATTCCTCCAGGTTCAGGAGTTGTACTTTTAGCAGCCAAAAAAGTAGAAGTATACGACAATGAAATTCTAAATCATAAAACGTTCGGTGTAGGGATCACAAGCTATCACATCACTGAAAGAAAATGGAAAGATAAACGTTACGAACCTTTTACATCCGACATAAATATTCACGACAATACATTGGTGCGTAAAAGCGCCATTCCAGATGTATCCAAAAGATTCGGACAAATGGTGAACATGTTGTTCCCAGGAAAACCTCAAGATATTCTCTATGATGGAATTTTAAAAGATGGATTAACTGGAAAAAATCCAATGAATATTTGTATTAAAAGCAACAATTCCGACGACCTCCGATTTGCCAACATAGATGCAGCCAATGATTTTGAAAATGTTTCAAAAGATTTATCAGTGTATGAGTGTCTCTAAAATAACTTTGGTGATTTTTGTTTTTATCTGTTTGATGTTCTCATGTATATCAAGCAAAGAAGTACAGACTGAAATTACACTCCCAAAGGAAGGTCTTTTCTTTGACCATATTTCTGATTATGGAATCTTCTCTGCTCTCAACCGAAAGACCCCTCACCATGACTTGATAAAATATGAAGTAGTCAATGAATTATTTTCAGATTATGCGCTCAAGAATCGATATGTCTATTTGCCGAAAGGCTCATCCGCCGAATTAAAAGAAGATGGGTTCTTTAACTGGCCAAAAGGAGCAATGCTCGTCAAAAATTTTGGCTACAGCGCCAAACAAATAGGAAGCGAAAAGATCATTGAAACAAGACTACTAATCAAAGAAGACGAAAGCTGGAAAGCCATTTCCTATGTCTGGAACGACAATCAATCTGATGCCAAGATTTCAAAAGTTGGCGATGTTCAGCACGTGACCATCAAACACGAAAACAAAACCAAAGACTTTGAATACGTTGTGCCCAATAAAAATCAATGCAAAAGTTGTCATAATTACAACGAAGCCATCGATCCCATCGGCTTCAAAATGGCCAACCTCGATAAAGATGTTACGAGAGATGGACAGACTATAAATCAGATTGATTATCTGCAATCCAAGAATTTAATTTCATTTGATGCCAGTATTGATAGACCAGAAACAATGGTCAATTACAAAGATGAATCCGCTTCTTTAAAAGAAAGGGCCTTGGCGTATCTCGACATCAATTGCGGGCATTGTCACCGTCCTGAAGGCCCAGGTAATACCTCAGGCCTCTTTCTACAATACAATGAAACTCGAACCAACCACCTCGGATACTGCAAAGGACCTGTGGCGGCAGGGAAGGGTTCAGGTGGTCGTTCTTTCGATATCACCCCAGGATCTGCCGAAGCTTCGATTTTGTACTATAGAATGAGCAGTACAGATCCTGGTGAAATGATGCCTGAAATCGGAAGAAGCTTGGCACATATAGAAGGACTCCAACTAATAAAGGAATGGATTGATTCAATTGAATACGATTGTGAAAATCAATGATGCTTATAATTACTTAAACTATAATTATGAAACACCTGTTTGTATTTGTCTTATGTTTTTTCTTTGGGTTACAACTATTTTGTCAAGACCAAACACAATCGGTTCGTGGTGTTGTAAAAGATAAAATTTCAGAACAAGGATTAATAGGTGTAACCGTGGTGCTTGATAAAAATAGCGAGATAGGTGCCATCACAGACATCAATGGCAGATTCGAATTGGAAAATGTTCCTATCGGGAGGCAACAGTTGAAAGTCAGTTATGTTGGTTATCAAACGATTGTTACAGAAGGAATCATCATCAATAGCAATAGAGTAGAGGACATTGAAGTATTTATGCAAGCAGGCGTCATGATCAACAATGTCGAAATCGTTGCCGACGGCAATGCCAATGCACCTATCAATGAATTGGCAGTGGTAAGTGCGAGGTCTTTTTCGGTAGAAGAAACAGAAAGAATGCCTGCAGGTGTAAACGACATGGGAAGAATGGCTTTGTCTTATCCAGGAGTACAACAAGGAAGCAACGATACCGAAAATGATATTATCATACGTGGAAACTCAAGCGTGGGAATTTTATGGCGATTAGAAGGAATGGATATTCCCAATCCCAACCACTTTGCACGCCCTGGAACCTCTGGAGGTGGGATTACGCTATTCAGTGCACAACTACTCACAAGATCTGATTTTTATACTGGTGGTATGCCAGCGGAATTTGGCAACGCGCTTTCAGGTGCTTTTGATGTGCATTTTAGAAAAGGAAACAAAGTTGAGAAACAACACAGAGTTCGTATTGGCTTACTTGGATTGGATTTTGCCACCGAAGGGCCGATCAAGAAAAATAAATCATCATACCTTGTTAACTATAGATATAGCACTCTTGGATTACTCAATACTTTTGGCTTCGAATTAATAGGTGAAAGAGTCTCTAATAATTTTCAGGATCTTTCTTTCAATGTGGCCTTGGCTGGCAAAGATCCTTCCGTCGAATGGACCATTTTTGGGGTTGGTGGGTTTTCTGAAGAGCACTTCTCTCCAAAACCAACGGAAGAAAGAGAACTCGGTATTTCCAACCATTGGGAAGATCGATTCAATGACAGCAGTACAGGGATAATTGGTGCAACTTATAGAAAACTATTAAACGATAAATCTTATATAAAAGGAACGACCACTGTGATGTCAGGTTTTGTAGGAAGGACCTACGACACATTAGATGTTGCCAATAATCGTTACAGATACAATACGGAAGAATATCTAGATAGTAGAGTCTCAACTGCATGGTCTTTGTGGTATGAATTGAATCCTCAATGGAAAATCAAAACAGGTGCTATCGCTCATGGAATACAGTACAAATTTTTCAGAGAATCTAGAGCACGTTCTAGCGCAACCAATAT
>CALFDU010000138.1 GCA_937950315.1 uncultured Saprospiraceae bacterium
TAACCTTGATGTAACGCTTGCTTACGATATGCCGGGTGCTGCTCCACATGAGAAAGTCACGGAAATGGGTAAAGGTACAGCCATCAAAATTCTCGATGGAATGACTGTGTGTGATTATAGAATGGTTGAGTTTATGAAAAAGACGGCAACCAAAAACAAAGTGCCTTTCCAAATGGAATTACTACCTGCTGGAGGAACTGATACAGCTGGTATGCAGAGACATGCCAATGGTGGCTCTATCGCTGGAGGGATTTCAATTCCGTGTAGGTACTTGCATCAGGTTATAGAAATGACACACAAAAAAGATATAAAGGCTTCAATCGATTTATTGAAGCATTGCTTATTGGATATAGGAAAGTACGATTGGGATTTTAAATAGACTAGTTGTCTATTGCTTCCATATTGGTTAATTCTGGCCAACCCATTCTTTCTTCATAACTAGGTACAAACGTTGAAATGGATGCCTGATCTTGGCGATCAAGTGTCACAAAATTCCATACTTTACCATTGGTCATCGTTGTAGCCAATACCGGTATTTCAGAAATGTATTTTTGTCCATTAAGTTCGACCGTAAATCTTTGAGGGATAAAGCAGAGATACTCTGCACCTGATTGGTAAATTTCTCCTGGAGATCCAACTGTTCCACTAATGAATTTGAATCCCATGTTCTGAAGAACTTTGTAATCTGCTTCGTAATCGGATTTTACAAAATCTAAATTGCCGCTCATCTTTATCATATTGGGATGTGTCATGTTGGCTAATTTTTCAAAATCTTGACCAACAAACGCATCAACAAATTCTTGTGTCAATGACTTTAGATTTACCGTATCAATCTGGGCATTGGCAGTAGAAAAAGAAAAGGCGAGTATGAAAAGTGTAATAATTCTCATCGTGAATTTGATTTAGTATTGCAAAGGTAAGGACCCATTGTGTGTGTTAGCAAGTCGTTATGATAAATTTAACCCCCTAAAGCTGACATTCCCTATGAAATAACAACTTCAAAGAGGAGAAAGCGAAATAAACTGTGATTTGTGACCATAAAAAAAGCAGCATTGACCGAAGTCAAGCTGCTTTATAATTTATCTATCAAAGGCTTATAGCCCTAATTTAGCTTTTACCAATCCGCTTACGTCAGTCGAAGCATCGGCATAAAGAACAAATCCTGTAGAATAATCAAAAATGAAAGTGAAGCCATTTTCTGCTGCTACATCATCGATAGCTGCTTGAATTTTATCTCTTATAGGTGCTAACAATGTGTTGTTTTTTTCCAACAATTTTTGTTGACTGCTCTGCTCAAATGCCATCAATTGCGTTTCTTCTTCTTTCAATTTTGCAGCTTCTGTTTCAAGTTGCTTCGGTGAAATTTCTCCATTAGCTTGTTTTCTCTCAAGTTCTTGATACTTTGCCTGTAATTTTGCAAGCATATCTTGACCTTGCTTCGCCAATTGGTTTTGGTATGTTTCCAAGTTTGAAGTAGCTTCCTTCACTTCTGGAATTTGCTCGATCAATTCTTGCGAGTTGATGTATCCAAATTTCTGTGCATTCAATCCCAATGAAAGGAAACAGAAACAAGCTACTGTAAATAATTGTATGAAATTTTTCATTTGTAATCAGTTTTAAAAAAATATATTCTTTACTTAATTTAATTTTCTCTTTATCTCTTCGGTCTTATCAAATTCCTCACTTGTGAATAGAATTCCGCCTGTACTACTCTTGTCAAGGATCAAATCATAACCCTTATCGTTGGCATATTCTTCGATGGCTGCAAAAACTTTATCTTGAATCGGACTTACCAATTCTTGTCTCTTTCTAAACAAATCGCCTTCTGGACCAAATCGTCTTTTCTGTAATTCTCTAACTTCTTGCTCTTTTTTTACAATTTCATCTTCTTTCTGGGTACGAGCTTCATCGCTTAAAAGTACTTGCTCTGCTTGATACTTATTATACATACTTTTAATCTTGTCGTACTCTTGCGCAATTTCTTGCTGCCATCCTGCTGAAACTTTATCAAGCTCTTTTTGAGCATTTTGATAATCTGATAGTTCCTCAAGAATTGAAGCAACGTCTACGATTGCAACTCTCTGAGCAAAACTAGTGCTTAGTGTTACAAACACAATCATAAATACACTTACTAACTTTTTCATTTTCCTAGTTTTAATGATCAAATGCTTAAATAAGCTTTCTTGATACCTTTATTTTTTCAGCAAGGCGGTCAAAAATACAGCTTTTATACTTAAGACTTTTTATTCAACGTAAAAGTTCCAATTCTCATATATGATGACTTTTAAAATTTATGACCCAATAATTTGAAAATCAATTAGTTATGCTTGATATCTGAATATTTATACTATGTATTTTAACCCTTGTTTAACCATTTAGTAAGGACAATTAACCTCGCAAAATTGAGATTTTATTGAATTTTTTAAAAATCGTACTTTGTCAGCCATATCAACTACTAAAAATGACTAAGAACTTACTACTTACTGAAAAAGAATATACTTTAGACCAGTTCTGGCAGGGACTTCAGGCGGCCAATCGCATTGAAATATCAGATTCTGTAATCGATATTGTAAAAAAGAATAGGGCTTACCTTCAAAATCAACTAGTTGAAAATAATGAGCCTATTTACGGTATCAATACTGGCTTTGGCTCTCTATGCAATATAGAAATCCAACAAGAAGAATTATCACAACTGCAACACAATCTGGTCATGTCCCATGCATGTGGAGTAGGTGATGAGGTACCAGTCGACATTGTGAGAACCATGCTAGCTTTAAAAATCAACAATTTAACACAAGGTTATTCCGGTGTAAGGTGGGAGTTGATTCAAGGGCTGCAGAATTTATTCAATGCGGAAATTTATCCCGTTGTATATCAACTAGGTTCCTTGGGAGCATCAGGTGATCTTGCTCCCCTGGCACATCTCTCACTACCACTTATCGGAATGGGAGAAGTGAATTACAAGGGAGAGAAAAGAGCTGCTATTGATGTGCTAAAAGAAAATGGAATGCAACCCATAAAACTTTCCTTCAAAGAAGGCTTGGCACTATTAAATGGAACACAATTTTCATTGGCTTATGCATTACATTCCATCCAACATGCAAAGCAGCTCTTGAAAATGGCCAATCTTACAGCTGCCTTATCGTGCATCGGTTATGTATGTAAGACAGATCCATTTCATCCTTCCTTATCTAGAATCAGGAAACATCAAGGTCAGATCGATGTTGCTGCAAAAATATTTCAATTATTGACCGAAAGTTCTTTGTCAAAAACGGTGTATAGTGTTCAGGATCCTTACTCTTTCCGATGCGTACCACAAGTACATGGAGCAAGTTCCAAGGCCATCGATCATGTTGCAGAAATTGTAGAAAATGAAATCAATGCCGTTACAGACAATCCCAATGTTTTTGACCAAGAAGAGATGATTTTAATTGGAGGAAACTTCCATGCACAGTTGCTTGCACTTCCGATGGATTATTTGGCTATCGCTCTGAGTGAACTAGGAAGTATCTCTGAAAGAAGATCCTATAAATTGATCAATGGAGACCGAGAATTGCCAAGCTACCTTGCTGACAATGCTGGCTTGCATTCTGGCTTTATGATATGCCAATATACAGCAGCCTCTGTGGTAAGTCAAAACAAACAACTCTGCACGCCTGCTTCTGTAGATTCCATCACTTCGAGTAAAGGTCAAGAGGACCATGTAAGCATGGCTGCCAATGCAGGAACCAAATTATATAGAGTTGTAGAAAATATCTATAGGCTTTTATCGATTGAATGGATGATCGCAGCGCAAGCATTGGAATACAGAAAGGATATAATTTTGGCACCAGAATTAAACCAATTGTTTGTTAATTATAGAAAGGAAATTCCTAGATTGACTGAAGACAGATATCTGTCTCCTGACATTTTAAAAACTGAACAATTTCTAAGAAAACATATATCAGTAAATTAAAAAAGATCAGTAAATGCTTCTTGGTCTTTTGTTGCCTTTTCCTTTCGGAGATGGTGTATTCTCAATCGATAGG
>CALFDU010000139.1 GCA_937950315.1 uncultured Saprospiraceae bacterium
AAAAGGAAAGTCCTTAAGAAGAAATAATATTAACTAACTTTTACTCAAAGTGATATTGTACAAAATTGTTTAACTATTTTTGATTTACCAGTGGCACCATTTGCGCAAGAATAGGTGGCACCATTTCACAAGAATATATAACCATTCGTAAAAAAGTACCTCACGAAAATATTTCCTTAATGAAGAATAATCACAATTGATGGTAGAGAATGATTTACCTGACTTGTGTCTTTGGATGATATATTGCCGTGCTATGTCTTGAGACAAAGCTTGATTAGGAAATTTCTTATTCGCGTATCGTAGAAAATATTTAAGTGTACGTAAATACATCTTACGAGTCCGGGAACTGAAATTTTTTAGAATTAAATGATCATCAAAATCTTTAAGCCTACTTTGGATAGTGTGTTGCATCGAAGTCTGTTTTTAGAATTTATAATGCAACAAAGAAAGGAGCACCAATGCCTTTTGTCAAAGCTTTAGATCGAAAATTGGCTGTAAAATTGGGGTAGGTTTGTTCAACGGATAGCGATATAAATCGTCTCTACGACGTAGGAAGTAGATATGATTTTATATCGCATGTTACATGCTGCATTTCATCTCCTCTTTTAATTTAATAAGACTTTCGTACAAAGGAGAATCTGTGTCTATTAATTTTTCTTCTAAATTTTGGTTAATTAAAAATTCACAAGTTTTATCGGATGATTCAAACAAACAACTCTTCACAAATGGGTAGGCGTGATGTCGAGGAATTGAATCCTTGTTAATCATTTCGATTATTTGATTTCGATAAATTGAATCCATATGATTACAAATGAAAGATGAGAATGCAGGATAATATTCGTGCATACCTTCAGTTCGCCTACTTTCCCCCATTCTTTTTAGAACATAATTATGAATATCACCGTAGTTCGATAATACCAATAGTAAACTATCAAACTCATTGTATTCAAGTTCATATTTATACTCTATGATTTTTTTTTGGATTTCAAAACTATCTAAGTTTGATATAGTAATTGATGACAAACACTTAGAACGTTTATGTTCGACAAAATCAATATACAATTCGATAAAAGCAGTTTCTAATAAGTCAGGATGTTGGATTTCAAATGAATTTATGAACTGACATGCATCCTCTTTAGATTCAAACATGCAGTTATAAACTCTATGCAATTCAATTGGATATACACTACCTCTTATTATCATACTCTTAATTGAGTCTCGAAATCTCGAGTCCATATTGTTGCAAGCATATTCTATATATGGTTCGAAATAAGTATGATGAACGGGTGTTCGACTTGAATTAAATAATCTATTTAAAACAAATTCATGAATATCAATATATTGAGCTATACTGTCTAAAATTGATTGAAATTGATTAGGGTATTGTTGTCTTTCTGTTTGCTCGATAAATTCAGAAAGCTTTCTATTTTGCAAGTTTTGAGATTGAGCGCTTTGAATAGTCCCAAGTAGAATTAAAATAATGATCGAAAGAGCTAAATATTTTGTTTTCATGGTAAGCTTAGATGAATTATTATTTCACTATATCAACTTAATTTACAAGACATTTATTTTAAATCCATTTTGATCAAATCTTGTTGCATGTAACGGATCGGCGATACGCGGCGTAGGCGTTAGCCTATGATCGTCGTCATCGCTTGTTAGTGACTGGGCTTCATTTGTTTACAGTTTTTGCCCACTCAATTGCTCCTTTAGATTCTTGCCAATTTTTCGCATTGTACTCACAGTAATAATTTGCCTCTTCTTTACTTCCTATAGAGTATCCATTTGACAGCATTTTTGATTTTTTATCTAATTTACCAATTACATATTGATTATGTTCAATTGCTATCTTTAGTAAGTTGATAGACTTCAAAGAATTGCCTGAGTTGATAAATTCGTATAATGCGTTATTGAACTTGAAAAATATGCCGCCATCATCCTTATTTGCTTTTGAATGTTGTTCATATTTGTGATACTGTTTGGCTTCCAATAAATGTGATGACAGTATATATCGTACTCCTTGATTGTCATATGGATTAAGCTCAAGTAAATATTCAATTAATCGAATTGATTCGTCTATGTTTCCCGAAATATATTCGCATTCCGATAAGTTAAAAAGACAAGTCATATATGGTCTTGTTTCGAATATCATCCAAAAATGACCTTTGTTTTCCTTTTCATATTTTCCACCAAATTTTTTCTTTCCTATCTCTATTCCTTTGATATAATAGTGCTTGGCTTTGTTTAGATTGTTCTGTTGTTCACCTAAATATTGATATGCAAGAATGCAATCTTTATCCAATTTAAGGGCTTCTTCAGCTAATTTTATACCTTTTGTTTTTGAAGTGTCGTAAGCTTGATAGACCTTATCTTCAGCTTTTTCTCTCGTGTTTAAAACTTCTTCAGGAAATTCAGGTATACCTTCTGATTGATATTTACTTAAGAACTCATTCATTTCTTCTTCATTTTTGAAGTTTTGGGTTTCTAAGAGTCTTTGTAAATCTCGCATTACTTTATTTTGCTTCATCTTATCTTATTTGTTTTTAATCTGCCTTGTCACTAACACAAAAGGAATGTCATGTCGATTTCACTCGACATACATTCGAGTTGAACCTTAAAGGGTAACTCATCGCTGTGTTTGTTTGATTAAGATACAATAAAGAGATTAATTGGACATGGTTTTGTCTTTGATTTGCAGCTTGAGGTATTTAAGATGGCTTTGTTTAGCATGTTGATGGCACTATTTTACTCAATTACTTCAATTTGGGCATGGGGGTATCCTTGTTGAATTGGGTATTAAAAAGAAACATACAATTTGGTTTTAAATGTAGGTGGTCCGCGGTGCTTGGGTAATGTGATAAATTGGTAGATCCAGTTACTGTTTCTCTTTATCGGCCTTATATCAAATTCCTTTGCTGCACAATTGTCGCAACTATGGGGACTTAAGCCTGAGAGGTATTTTAATATTTTGAAAAGTACTCTCATGGTATTATTGTTCCTCAACAGTCTTTGATCAATCTGATCCTTTATTTTTCGAAAGGTCTGGGAAGAATGTAAGCCATAATACCTTGCTTTTTGAAAATATGGAGGTAGAACATGCATTAAAAATTGATTGATCCCAACGAGTGGTTGAACACTCTTGATCATTAAGGGTGCGCCTTGATTGTCTTTTTGCTGCCTATAATCTTTATAGCTGATGTTGACATGGTCATTCATCTTTTCTTGTTGACTTACAAATTCAAGCCTAGATTTTGAGATAGCCACCCTATTGATATATCGAGCAAGATATCTTTCCAACACTTCTGTGTTGGCTGTTGGATATTCATTTCTGACATTCCATCTTTTAATTTGGATTGCTTTGATTACTTGCTTTATATCACCTGGACATTTAAAATCTTTGTCTCTCATTTTCTTATCAAGCATTTTTAAAAAGACATCCCTGAAAGTTCTACTTATTTCTCTAAACGGTGCAAGCTTTTTATTGTGCTTTGGCCATCTCCAATGGTTCTCTTTATCTATTCCTCCATAAGTAATCAGTGCATGAACATGAATATGATATTTCATATCCGAACCAAATGTGTGGAGCACAGCCACCATTCCTGGCAATGCTCCTACATTTTTACAATCCGAAGAAAGTTCTTTAATGCTTTTCCATGCTGAACGCATGGTGATATTGTAAATTGCTTTTGGATTGAGTCTCGCTATACTATTTAACTCGTGAGGAATGGTAAATACTGTATGAACATATGGAACGTCAAAAAATTTACCCGATAGCTTTTCCTGCCACAGTTGCCTCTTCTTATTTTGACATAATGGACAATGAGAATGGCCGCAACTTAAATAAATATTTTTTCGGTGCCCGCATGATTTACAGATAATGGCCTTGCCTCCTAGAGCTGGGGTTCTACAGACTCTTATCGCTCTGATCAGTTTGATGTGCTGAATAGGTGGCTTGTATATCTTTATGTAGTCTTCTCCATATTTACGGAATAGGTCACCGATTGATCTATCCAGTTGATAGCATGAATGATCTGATTGACCGGATGATTGACCATGGTTTTTCGTTCTGCACATAAATGGATGTAGCGTTCCGTA
>CALFDU010000140.1 GCA_937950315.1 uncultured Saprospiraceae bacterium
TCATACAATAGTGGATCAAGCAGTAGAGGATCATCATCGAGAGGATCGTACAACAGCGGATCTAGTAGAAGTAGTTCTTCTTCTAGCAGATCTTCTTCAAGATCAAGTTCGAGCAGATCTTCTTCAGGAAGAGGTGGAAGAGGATAGAATATACACTGGCTTTGCCAGATGAAAATAGAATAATGGTGGACACGAGTTTAAATATTTGGTCCACCATTTTTTTACCCAAAAAACAAATTTTACTATTTATCTTAGATAGTATCAAACCATTTACAATAATGACTATGAAATTTACAATCGCATTTTTAGCAACAATTTTCAGTACAGGGCTCTTTGCTCAGTCCTTGACAGATGCGGTAAGATATTCTGATCTACAGGCTATCGGAACGGCAAGAACAGCAGGCGTTGCTGGGTCATTTGGAGCCATGGGAGGAGATTTTGGTTCGCTTGTCATCAACCCAGCAGGTATGGGTGATTTTAGAAAATCGGAATTGAATTTTGGTTTTGCTTTTAACAACATTCAAAATGAAACGAGCCTTGTTAGACCTGAATATTTAGGAGATGGTCTTTTTAGTGGCCCGATCAGTATCAATGATGTGAATCTCAATATCGGTAACATCGGTTTTATTGTTCATCGAAGACCGACAGGATCAGTACTTCAAACATCTAATTTTTCAGTAGGCGTAAACCAATTGAAAAATTTTTCTGAGGAGTTTCAATGGGGTACGGTTACACATGGAAGTATCACAGAAAGATTTACAGAAGTGGCAAATGGAAATGACTTAGATGATTTGGATCCATTTGAAGGAGGTGTGGCTTATGATGCAGGAGCTATTTTTGAATCCAACAATCCATTGGCTGTATTTGTGTATCAATCAGACCTACCTGATAGCACTACTTTGGTCAACAAGTCTCAGTTTGTAGAACGTTCAGGAAACATGAATGAATTGAGTTTTGGTTGGGCAGGTAATATTGCCAATGTGGTGAATATAGGTGTCAGTGGATCTGTACCATTTGTTTCTTTTGAAGAGTACAAAACGTATAATGAGGAGTTGGGTGAGGCACCTCAAGGAAATGTCAACTTCGATAGATTGGAGTACATAGAAGTCCTAAGTACAACGGGTGTAGGTCTTAATTTTAAAGCAGGTGCTACTGCAAGGTTGGGTAAGATTGTGAGAGTAGGTGTTGCCTATCACAGTCCGAGCTGGTTGAGGTTGCAGGATGACTATAGCACGGAGTTGGAGTATACCTTTATCGAAGATGGAGTGGCCAACAATAATAGCGCCGAATCGCCTGACGGGAGATTTGACTACATACTAAAAACGACTGGAAAGCTTGTTGCGAGTGCAGGAGCACTGCTGAATTTTGGTGAAGTAAAGGGATTTGTAAATGCGGATGCGGAATTTGAAAACTTCCAAGGAGCAAATTTTGATTTTACATTAAGAGATTCATCTCCTTCCACCTTGGAATTTCAAAGAGAAGTAAATGCTGATATTGATGGAGAATTGACCAATGCCTTGACTTTGAGAATTGGAGGAGAACTGGCGTATAAGAAATTGAGGGTGAGAATGGGCGTTCAAGGAGAGGGATCTCCCTATTTGATTGATAATAAGAGTTTCATTAGACGAACTTTTAGTGCAGGACTTGGGTATAGAGGAGATCGATTTTATATCGATGGAGCTGCTTATGTTTTTTCTGATGACGAAGGATACTATCCATATCTAGTATTGACGGATGGTAGAAATCAATTGGTATCAAAACAGCAAAATACACTGAGGGCAATGATTACCTTCGGTTATAAGATATAAGATAGAAATATCATGGGCAATACAAGGTATTGCAAAGGTCAGGATCATTCGTGCAGATCCTGACCTTTTTTATTTTCAATAGATTGAATGGGAGGCTTAGCGATAAGTTTTGTTATTTTTCCGTAGCAGAAGCTATATGGTATTTAGTTCAATTACATTCTTACTCTATTTTATTCCGATATTCTTTATCGTTTATCATTTCCTTCCCTCTACCAAGAGTAGGAACATCTGGATATTGGCAGCGAGTATGTTCTTCTATGCTTGGGGTGCGCCTAAGTTTATTTTCATTTTGTTGTTGTCGACCCTGATTGATTTTTACTTGGTGAGGAAGATGTTTCAGACCACTGAAGCGCAGCGGAAAAAGTCATTGTTGATTTTGTCCTTGGCGCTCAATTTGGGATTGTTAGCATATTTTAAGTACGCCAATTTTTTTGTAGAGAATGTGCAAGACATGTTGTCTGTTTTGGGAGGTGGAAGTTTTTCTTGGGTCGCTGTTGCCTTACCTATTGGGATTAGTTTTTATACTTTTCAAACCTTGACTTATTCGATTGATATTTATCGCGGAAATGCAGAGCCACTTGATCGCCCAACCGATTACATGTTGTACATCATGATGTTTCCGCAGTTGATCGCTGGTCCAATTGTGAGGTACAATCATATTGCAGATCAGATAAGAGACCGTGTTGAAAATTATAGTGATAAACTGCATGGCTTTTTTAGATTTTGTTTAGGGCTTTCCAAGAAAGTCCTGATCGCAAATACGATTGGTCATACCATTGATCCTTATTTCAGTAGCATTGAAGTACTTGATATGAGTACAGCGTGGATGGTAATCATCGGTTACACCTTTCAGATCTATTTTGACTTTTCCGGTTATTCTGATATGGCCATTGGTCTTGGAAAAATGATGGGATTTGATTTTCCTGAAAACTTCAACAGTCCTTATATTTCTAAAAACATCACGGAGTTTTGGAGGAGGTGGCATATGACATTGGGGGATTGGATGCGTGATTACTTGTATATTCCTTTGGGAGGAAACCGCGTGGATTCAATGATCCGTTTTTATTTTAATCTATCGTTTGTATTTCTGATGTCGGGATTGTGGCATGGTGCATCTTGGAACTTTGTGTTGTGGGGCATTTTTCATGGATTGTTTTTGGTGCTGGATCGGTTGTTTTTGATTGACCTTTTTAAGAAGATCGGAAAGCCTTTATCGATCATCATTACATTTTTTATTGTGGTTCTGAGTTGGGTGATTTTTAAGATTGAATCATTTTCTGAAGCCATGTTGTTTTATAAAAAGCTCTTTGCGTTTGATGGAATGGCGATGCCTGAAGTAGATGGTGGATTTTGGTTGGTCTTAGGTTTTGCTGCGTTTGTTTCTTTTGTGACAGTGAGCAATGTTGGACTGAGATGGGAAGGTAAATTATTGAATACTCCTTCGCTGGCAAGGAATAGGGTTTTGCAAATGGTCTTTGGTGTTTGTCTTTTTATATTGTGTTTGACCGAGTTGGGAACAAGTAGCTTTAATCCATTCATTTATTTTAGATTTTGAGTAAGAACAATAACATAGGAAAGAAAAGTTGGATTGGTCTGTTGATCATCTTAGCGATTTTATTGATCCTTAGTTTTTTGGTCCTTGGGAAAGCGACAACATTGAAAGGTGCACAAGCGGTCAAAGCCAAGCCGAATTTTTCGATTGATGGGTGGTTCAATGGAACGTATCAAAAGAAGTTTGAAAAATCGGCT
>CALFDU010000141.1 GCA_937950315.1 uncultured Saprospiraceae bacterium
CCTTTATAATAGTCGATGCTATGCTCTAGCTTTCTTTCTCTTTCTGTAAATACTCTAAATTTTCCAGTAGGGTTATCAGCTTCTAGAATATGATATTCATTTGATACAGTTGCTCCAGATCCAATAATCAAATACTTTTTACTTTTCTCTTTGTAGATGTATGCATTGAAGGTTTCATCTTTTTCATGAAAAATTTCCACATCTGTTGCTGGGTCAGTACCAAGTGTGTGACGGAAAATCTTATAAGGTCTTAATGCTGCATCCTTCCTTACATAGAATACCGTTTTGTTGTCATTGCCCCATACGCAATATCCAGTAGTATTTTCAATCACATCATTCAAGGCTCTGCCATCAATGAGACTCTTAAATTTTAGTGTGTAGATTCTTCGACTTAAAGTGTCCTCTCCATATGCAAGAATTTTATTGTCTGGACTAATCGTCCTTCCACCTATATTGTAGAAATCAAAAGCCTCAGCCATTTCGTTTACATTCAACAAAATCTCTTCATCGGCATCCAAGCTTTCTTTTTTACGACTATAAATAGGATATTCTTTTCCTTCCTCATATCGAGTTACATAGTAATAGCCATTTTCCTTATAAGGCACAGACATATCCGTTTGCTTAATCCTTCCCTTAATTTCTTCAAATAATTTGTCCTTGAATCCTTCCAAGTGGCTTGTCGCTTTTTTTGTATAATCATTTTCGGCATTAAGGAAATCTAAGACAGCTTGGGTCTCATCATCAGCAGTTTCAGCATTCTTTTGCTCATCTGTCAATTTCATCCAATAGTATGGATCATTTCTCGTATCACCATGGATGGTCATCTCATGATCAACTTTCTTCGCTACTGGTACTTCCAATCCTACGATGGAAGAATTAATACTTACCTCTTTACTCATGGTTTTGTTTGAATTTTGACAAGCAAATAGTGTTATACTAGTTACTATAATCACAATTAGCTTTTTCATTATCTCTTATATTTATTTAATAAACAACATATTCTAGGTAAATTACACTTGTTAAATTTAACCATAAAGTTTTGATGGCTAGCATTAGTATCAAACTTTTGGTTGAATCACAAAACCTGAATGAATGAACCTCCTGAATATCAAGCCATTATGAAGATTTTATTATCGTTTTTTGTGGTTTTTTGTATGGCTTTTGGATGTGAAAAGACCCAAGCACCAATTCCCGACCCGCCTATGACAGGAGATCCAGTAGTAGAATTTCAAGATACACTCAGATTTGCCTCCTATAATGTGGCCATGTATGGCCAATCTGCAGGAGATGTTCTCAATAATCTGGAAAATGCCGACCAGCAAATCACTTATCGTAGGCTTGCAGCTGTTATCAAAAATGTTAAGCCCGACATTTTAGTGCTTATGGAAATCGATTTTGACGATTCTGGGCAAATACTAAAGCTTTTCAATGATAACTTGCTAAAAATTGATTTAGATGGGTTTGAAGGCCTTGATTATCCGTATTTGTACCAAATTGAGACAAATACAGGTGAATTAGCAGAAGTTGACATTGATGATAATGGAACAATAAGCCTTCCAAACGATGCATTTGGCTTTGGTAATTACCCAGGACAGTATGCCTCAGCAATTTTGAGTAAATTTCCCATAGATATCGCTAAACAAAGGTCTTTTAGAAAACTACTTTGGAAAGATATGCCCGGAGCTAGCCTTCCGGCAAATGTAGATGGTAGTTCATATTATACACCCGAAGTACTAGAGGCATTCCGTCTTTCATCCAAAAACCATATTGACCTTCCTTTGCAAATTGCAGAAGGAATCGAGATACATGCATTGATTTCTCATCCAACACCACCAGTTTTTGATGGTGCGGAAGATAGAAATGGAAAGAGAAATCATGACGAGATAAAATTGTGGGCTGATTACATTTCCAATGAAAGTTATTTGGTAGACGACCAGGGCGCTTCTGGAGGTTTAGCAGCCGACCAGTCTTTTATAATTTTTGGAGATCTGAATGCAGATCCAGTAGATGGTGATTCGTTTAATAACGCTATTCAGCAGTTATTGGATCACCCTAGAGTCAACCAAGAAGTAAGCAATGGAGACCTGATTCCTGCAAGTAATGGAGGTGCAGAGCACAACCAAGGTTCTGGTAATTTGGGTGACCCCAAATTTGATACCTCGTTTTTTGGGTTGAGAATAGATTATGTGTTACCTTCTAGCGACCTTAATGCAATAAACTCGGGTGTTTTTTGGCCTTCAAGCCAGGAAGATGATCACGAATTAGTAAAAGACGGCGCAGCATCAGACCATTTATTGGTTTGGGTTGATATTGAGTTTTGAATTAAATAAGGATTTAAATTAATATATAAACATTTTACAATGAAAAGACTTTTACCACTATTTGGACTCATGTTAATGGGCATTTTTGTTTCTGCACAATGTGATGACTTATTTATTTCAGAATATGTAGAAGGATATGCCAATAACAAAGCTCTTGAGATCTATAATCCAACAGAAAGTGCGATCAATCTGTCTGATTATTCTCTTGCTAGATTCTCAAACGGGAATACTGTTGCTGGAAATGAAAAAGTAATACAATTACCAGACTTTGATTTACAAGCACATGATGTATACGTAATCGTTGTTGACCTAACGGATACTGATGATTGGGATACTCAGTTTGATAAGCCAGCTTGGAACGGATTTAATGTGATTGATACTATCTATGATGCAGTGACTGGCGAACCAGTTCTTGATGATAATGGCAATGTTTTAATTGGCCCTCAATACTTGGATGGATCAGCATTGTTTGGAGATGAATACAATGAAGAATATGACTTACAATGTAAAGCAGACGTTTTCCTTTGCCCTGTATACGATGACAACAATACAATGTACTTCAATGGAAACGACGCGGTCGTTTTAATGAAAGGCACTCAACCTGCGGCTGATGGTTCTAACATTGTTGATGTTATTGGAGTAATAGGAGAAGATCCAACCGTAACAATCATGCAAGATGCATGGGTAGATGCTGATGGTGGATGGTTGACAAAAGATAAAACTTTAGTAAGAGATTACGATGTTGCAACAGGTAGAAATGCACTGAATGAAGTTGTGAGTTCTGTTGGTGGAACATTTACAGGCGAAGGCTGGATTAAGCATGGCAAAAATGACTTTAGCTACTTAGGAATTCACAACAGTGTTTGTAATACTGAATCTACTCCTGACAAGTTTAGCTGCTCTCTAGGAGCATTGTCAACAACAGGCGTGAACCTAATCGCTTTTGATATTTTCCCTAATCCTAATGGAATTGGAAGCTTACAAATAGAAGCAGAAGAATCAATCCAAAAAGTTGAAATTTTCAACGTTGTTGGACAAAGAATTTCTATTGAATCATTCAATGGTTTATCTAATTCAACCAATGTAAATTTGACGGAAGTAGAAAATGGAATGTACTTGGTGAAAGTTCATTTTGCAAACAACCATTTTTCATTGAGAAAATTAATTGTTGAATAAGAATATCTAAATGATAAAATACAATTTAAGTCAACAAAGCATACTGCATACTGTGTATACAGTTGCTTTGTTGTTTATTAGCTGGTCATGTATTGGGCAAGTTACAGTAAGTGGTATCGTTACAGATGCTTCTACTGGAGAAGGCCTTATTGGTGCCTCAGTTTTAGTTGGAGAGGTTGGTACAGTAACAGATTATGACGGATCTTACGAGTTGTCAATAACTCCAGGTGATTACGTTTTAAAATTTTCTTATGTTGGATTTGCTACCAAAGAAATCAACATAAATGTTGTTGATGACATGACCTTCGATATTAAATTAGACGCTGACAATATCCTAAACGAAGTTGTTGTAACAGCAGACATCGCTATCGAACGAGAAACCCCAGTTGCATTTTCTAATATCCCTACGATAAAATTGGAAGAAGAGCTGGCAGCTCAAGACATTCCTATGATTCTAAATTCAACGCCTGGTGCATATGCGACAGAATCCGGAGGAGGCGATGGAGATGCTAGAATTTCCATAAGAGGTTTTGATCAAAGATATGTATCAGTCATGCTTGATGGAATTCCGGTCAACGACATGGAAAATGGGGCGGTCTTTTGGTCAAACTGGTTTGGTCTAGATTTGGTGACAAAGACAATGCAGGTTCAGAGAGGTCTTGGTGCATCTAAGATTTCCACTCCTTCGGTAGGAGGAACCATCAATATTCTTACCAAAGGAATAGATGCAAAAAGAAGTTTGAAATTCAAACAAGAGATTGGGAACAATGGATACTTAAGATCAACCTTTGGGTTAACTTCTGGTAGGTTAGAGTCAGGATGGGGATTCTCATTGGCAGGTTCTTATAAACAAGGAGACGGTTGGGTAGATGGAAACTTTACAAAAGGTTATTTCTATTATGGTCGTGTTGATAGACAGATTGGTAATCACCTGGTGAGTTTAACTGGTTTTGGTGCACCTCAGAGTCATGGCCAAAGACCATTTTCTGCTGAAGCTGGGCAAGTCGATACAGACTATGCGTTAAGTTTGGGAGTGCCACAAACAGCACTTGATGAGTTGTTAATATCAGATAAAGGAAGAAGATTCAATGACGCTTGGGGATTGAGAAATGGAGAGGTTTATAATACTCGCCAAAATTATTTTCACAAGCCGCAAATCTCATTAAGACACAGCTGGCAAGCCAACGAGAAACTTTTCTGGTCTAATGTGGCTTACCTTTCCATAGGTAATGGTGGTGGTACCGCCAGAGATGGTGCTTCTATTCCAATTGGGGATGATGATCAATTGGATATTGATCTGGCAATAGCCAACAACCAACCTACAATTTTTAACCCTGATGGTATATCTAACACCATTATCAGAGCCAATAGAAACAATCACTTTTGGTATGGTATACTTTCCACTGTGCGATACGATCTAAATGAAAACATTGTTCTCTCTGGAGGAATCGATGGTAGATCCTACGACGGGGATCACTTTCGTGAAGTCTTTGACTTGTTAGGTGGGTCAGGCTGGCAAGAAGGTCAGGTTTCTCAGACCAGTCCGGTGCTTCAAGTCGGAGACAAATATGATTATGATTACACAGGTAAAGTAAGAGCAGCAGGTGCCTTTGGTTTACTTGAAGTCAAAGGAAATAAATGGGCTTCATTCCTGAATTTATCCTTTTCAAATTCTGCCTATGGATTTACCAACAACATCACAAACTTCAATCTAGATTTTGTAAATGTTCAGACGTATACAGCAAAGGTAGGTGCAACATATAACTTCAGCGACAAGCATGGCCTGTTCTTCAATACAGGAATATTAAACAAAGCGCAGCCATATAGAAATGTAATTATAACCAATTTCTGGACGGATGAATTTGATGGTCAATTGGCCAACAATTATGAAAATGAGGATATTCGTGCGGTTGAGATGGGTTACACTTTTAAAAGTAAAAAATTCTCTGCCAATGTAAATGGATACTACACTTTCTGGGGCAACAAGCCATTGGATAGACTTCCTACCATTGCAGAAGATGAAAGTGATCCTGAGTCAGATAGAATACCTGTAAACATCCCAGGAATAGATGCATTGCACAAAGGAATTGAA
>CALFDU010000142.1 GCA_937950315.1 uncultured Saprospiraceae bacterium
GATTCATGGTCATTGAATTTATCATCTCCTTTTTCTAAAACAAAATGAAGATTGTGCCTTCTTGCTTCAATGGGGATATCCATCATTATTACGCCACTATCATCAGTATCACCAGAATAGATTAATTCAAGAATGTTCTCTCTTGTTCTATAGCTATAATTATACTCAAATGCTTCCACTTTGGCACCGGCCACTGGTAATCCAGTGGTTCTATCTACAACCACCAATTGATGTTTACCATCAATTGAAGCAAAATTATAAGCTAGGTCAGAAACTATAACAGGTGTGCCTATTACTACTTTCGATTTACTAGGAGATGATCCATCATATGATAGCATCAAGTAACTTCCAGATTTTAAAGGTGGCACTACTATTTCGATACTATGGCTCATGTGGTCATTGCCTTTAGGTAAATTGTCTGACCATTCTACAACTGCATTATATTTTTCTAGAGCGGAGAATTTCTCTTCGTAAATACTCCTCTGCAATTTTTGTATTTCTTGATTTGAAGCTTTTATGATTCTTGATTGCAGACGATTTACATTTTTATAAGAGACATAAGCCAATGCTTCTTTGTTGACAGGCACTACTTTTTCAACTTGTACATTTATATCCGTTCGTTCTATTAAGGATAAGGCATTCAACGCATTGGTCTTAAATACATCTACTTTCGAGTCCTTTTGTTTTTCAATTACATCAATTGCCTTGTGTAGGATCTCTTCTTGATAACTTGACCATTTTTGTTCCGTTTGATTGGTGAGAGATCTAATACTATTCATATAGGCCTTCAACAGTTCATGCGCAACATGTTCTTTTCTGGTTGCATCCGTTTGTTGGTTGAGGTAGTTTTCTAAGGATGTGATATATTTTTCCCAAGATCAGGCATACTAGCATGCTGATGCATGAATCGTAATCGTAGTAAGTTTATTTTTTCTTGTAGTAAATCATCATCAGATGTATACTCTGATAATAGTTGTTGATACAATGAAACTACTTTTATGGTATAAAATTTATCTTCTGTTGAGTCCTCAGCATTCCCTAAATCAAGTGAAGTAAATTCGTCTATGCTTCCAAATAAAGCTTCTTGTGTTAATGGATATTTATTTTGTGGTTCATTGATAAAATGTTGGGTAGAACGAAAGTGTCTAATCAAATCCATGCATAGAATGATATACATGTCAGAATTTTCGATTAGGTCTTCTTTATTATAGATTAGTAGCTCTTCCAACTCTACTCCTTTTTTATTCTGAAGTGCTGTTTTGTTTTCAATAGAGGCGAGAAAGAAGTAATTGGTTTTTTCAATTAAATCTGAAACAGAATAGGTCAAAATGTCCCCATCTGTTTTATCTGCAACTTGAGATCGATTGCTTATCCTGTAAATATTGTATTGGAGATATTGTTTGTATCTCTTCGCAATGATATTTGCGTACAAAGATTTTAAGATAGGATCTTCCGTTTCATTGAATCGCTTTTCATAACGATAAATATCATTGACAATATGGTCTACTTCTAATTGTCTAGATTGGCTACTTTTGTAAATAAGTGCCTTGATCATTTGATCATAATCATTTTGCTCTTCAGCCAACGCAAAAATCTTATTTAAGACTTCATTGCTTGAAGCAGGCTTACCGTTTTCGGCAAGTTTAATTGCTTCTTTCCACATTGATTTAATGTCCTTATTTTGAGCCATAAGTGTGCTTGAGAAGCTTGCAAAAAGCAACGCCAGAATAACTAATCTGTTCATATTTGCATGATTTGTCTATATGATGCATCGTTTATTAAAATTACATACGAGATTATAATAAATCTTATTCGTAGTAGGATAAAAACCGTGATATGGATACTTCGTCGCTTATATTTTCTCCTCTCAACAAGTGAGATACAAGATGTTTTGCCCAATAAGGTACCAATGAAGCACCTTTTGTACCCATTCCATTAAATATATAGACGTTTTTTATTCTTGGATGGTTCCCTATGAGCGGTCTTCTTCCTTTTACAGCTGGTCTGACTGCAGCTTTATGCTCGATTATGGTTGGTTTGCTATTGATCATGTCAGACATTTGCGTAAGCCAATTATCTTTAAATTTAATTGTAGTCGTATCATCTAATTGCTTCCACTCATAACCACCGCCTGACCAAAACTCGCCATTGCCAAAAGGAACCATAAACTGTTTGTGTCGTAAGATTTTGTCAGCGTGAAAATTGTCAAGGGTGAATATAATGGCTTCACCTTTTGCTGGTTGAAATGGAAGATAGTTAAAGAATGGATTTTGGGTTGCGTGGAAGCCTTCTGAAAAAATAATATTATTGGCTTTTATTCCTTTATATTCTATCAGACTTTCGTCAAATATTAATTTGTTGTAATCAAATTTTTCAAGAATCAGTCGCTTGTCTTTCTCCAAGTAATCTCTAAACGACGCCAACAAATTTTTCATGTCGACCCTAAAAGATTTAGTCAGCTCTCCAAAGTCAAAAAGAGGTTTGAGGATAGAATTGTAATTACCGAGACTTGGTTTGTCAACGATATATTTTGTCGCTGAATCATCAAGTTCAATCCGTTCCCAATTCAACTGAGCTTCTCGATTTGGGATAGTTCGAATAATGTTGGCATCATGGATTACTTTGATATCAAGTAATTTTTCTAAAGCAAAATATGTTTCTCTTGATTCTGGAATTAAGTCATCAATCATCCAGCTTTTGACATATTTTCTTCCAGTAATTGGATTGACAATTCCTGCTGCTATTTTGGAAGAAGACAAATGATGGTGGTTGTCAATCACACAAACTGATTTATTTTCTTGCATCAATTTAAAAGTCAAAACAGTTCCTGCAATACCTTGACCTACAATCAAGTAATCGAAGGTCATCTTTTCAAAAGATTTAATTCGTCTTTCAATTTCCGTGAGAGAGATTTAACCACAAGATCATAGGAATGATCTATCATTTCAAAAATCATTTTATCTGTCAGCGAGCCATCGGGTTTGATGGTGTTCCAATGCTTTTTATTCATGTGAAACCCAGGAGTAATTGCTTCATAAGATTCTCTTAATTCTAGAGCTTTTTCTGGATCACATTTGACATTCAACCGAAGTTCTTCAGAGGCAGTTGGGATGAGAATAAACATCTTGCCCATAACTTTATAGACCAAGGTGGTTTCGTCAAACGGAAAGGTTTCTTCGACGCCCGGTTTATTGATACAGTATTCTGCTAGAACGCCTATGTCAACCATTTGTTGAGTTGTTTTTCATACCATTCATCATATTTATTTTTGTGAAAAGGTATAGATTCATCAAAGTTTTGATCGTATGATCCTTTTATTCTTCTTTGTCTTAGTACTTCAAACAAAGTTACAGCACATGCTACAGATATGTTTAGGCTTTGAACCATACCAAATTGTGGTATGGTAAAATTACCATCGCATTGATCAAGTGCTTCCTTACTCAATCCTTGGTGTTCGTTACCAAATAATAAGGCAACTGGTTCTGTCAATTCTAGATCGTAAAGGTCTTTGCTTTGTTCACCCAAATGGGTAGCTAGGATCCTTTGGTATTTTTCTTTTACGACTTTAAAACAGGCTACAACACTTTCAAAGTAGTGTAAGGTTACCCATCGAATAGCTCCTGATGCAGATTTACCAAAACGTAAGACTTGTTCTTCTGTCATGCTGGTTGTGTTGATGACATAAATCTCATTGATGCCTACAGCATCGCAAGATCTCATCACGGCTCCAATATTATGAGGATCGTGCACATTTTCCAAGACAATGGTTAAGTCCGTCTGTCTATTGGAAATGGTCTCCTTGAATTTTGCTTGTCGCTTATCGGTTAGCACCATCAAATTAGTCTCTAATTAATCGATCTTTCTGAAATCGCACCATATCTAATTTGCGGTTTTCGAAGTAATCGATTTGATTGAAATTGTCTAACTGTGCTGACATTTCTAAAATAACCTTTTGAATATCAAATGCAGTTTGCAAATAATCAGAGCGATCTTCTTCTAAGCTGTATTGAAAGGTTTTTCCATTTTTCACAAGATTGGAACCGATAAACATCATCGTGTCATATCCATCCAAAGCATCATCGAGTGGAAGTGCCTCATACTTTTGGAAATAAAATTTCCTAAAATCGATAACCTCTGGATCAGATTTATCAACCCATTTGGCTCTGGTACAATGTATATCGAGATTTTGGAAGAAATCGAAAGAGATTTTATCTGAGTCAATCATTATAGGCATCCCATATACGATAAAATCATTTTGCCCTTTCTCTATGGCCAATTTGCGCAAGCATGAATAAAGAAAACCTTCATCTTCACTAGACCATTGTGGGAAAAGAAATACATTGGTTTTATCTTCTACGAATATTGAGTCATAGGTAATCGCATCGTTTATCAAAGAATCTACGTTAACAAAATATTCATTAAGCGGTTTTGCAGGTGATTTTTGATTCAGGATTGTGAGTGCTGTCTTTTGGAAATAATTGATTCTGCCTTTATCCGTTTTGGTATCTCTTCCAATCATAAATATCTGATCGGGAGTATGTGATTCTAATGCATGTTCAATCATCGCATCGTAATATGCCGTTTGATTAGGTCTCAATTGAATATGGTATGGATTATCAGAGGCAATTTTAGAAGAAGCTTGCCATGGAGAAACATTTATTATTTCATTTTTCCTGCAAAATGCTGCCGTTTCTTTTAATTGATTTCTATTATAAGGCCCGATGATTACATCTTGGTTTTCAAGAGATTTTAATTTACTTGAAAAATCACCAGTTTCTGAATCAATGACTGTCACTGAAAGGTTGGCACCTTCAGATTCAAGTTTTTCGAGGGCTAGCTTTACACCATTGTAATAATTGGCAAATCTATTTCCGGCACTTTCCATTGCAAGAAATTGGTCTGGTTCGTATCTATTGCTTTCAAAAGGAATCATCAAAGCAATTTTATACAAAGATTTGATTTCTTTGGGAGTCTCATTGAGAATTGACGCGTCATTGGCCAATACTTCTTCCGTCCATCTGATGGTATCTACCTTAGATTTTGGGCCTGGCTTGGTCGTTGTATTCTGAGAAGAACGAGGACCTTCATTATTGGTAACCTGCTTTTTTGTTTTACATGAAGAAACCAAAAACATACATACAATAAGTAAGAAGAATATTTTATTCCCATTCAATTGTTGCAGGCGGTTTTGTACTGATATCATAAACAACGCGGTTTATTCCTTTTACTTTATTAATAATGTCATTTGAAATTTTACCTAGTAAGTCATAAGGTAGTTCAGCCCATTTGGCGGTCATTCCGTCTACTGAAACAACGCAACGCAACGCACAGGTATTTTCATATGTTCGTTCGTCACCCATAACACCAACGGATTTTATTGGTAGTAATATTGCCCCAGCTTGCCAGACTTTTTCATAATATCCTGAAGACTTGAGGTGATCGATAAATACTTTATCTGCTTTTTGCAAAAGAGCTACTCTTTCATGTGTGATCTCCCCTAGAATTCTGATGGCCAATCCAGGACCTGGGAAAGGATGTCTACCTACCAGTTCATGCTTTATTCCTAAAGCTTTACCTACCGTCCTAACCTCATCCTTAAACAACATTCTAAGAGGCTCAACGATTTCTAAATTCAACAAATCAGGCAATCCACCAACATTGTGGTGTGATTTAATGGTAACAGAAGGGCCTACTACAGATAAGGATTCTATAACGTCAGGATAAATTGTTCCTTGAGCAAGGAAATCCACATCCTTCAGTTTTTTTGCTTCACGTTCAAATACTTCGATAAATACTCGACCAATTATTTTACGTTTTTTCTCAGGATCGGTTACTCCTGCTAGTTCACTTAAAAATGCCTCACTTGCATCAACAGGAATCAAATTAAGATCCATGTTTTGGTATGATTCGATTACCTCTTCAAATTCATTATGTCTCAACAAACCATTGTTGATGAAGATAGCGTGGAGTCTCTTTCCAATCGCTTTTTGTAAAAGTACAGAAGCGACAGTCGAATCTACACCACCTGATAATCCAATAATAACTTGTTTGTCTCCAATTTTTTCTTGAAGCTCCCCTACTGTCTTCTTAATAAAAGATGCAGAACTCCATTCTTGTTTGGACTGACAAATGTCTAGAACAAAATTTCTAAGAATGTCTTTTCCTTGTAATGAATGTGTTACCTCAGGGTGAAATTGAACACCCAAAATTGGTTTTTCAAATTGGCCGGCTTTGCCTTGGAATGCAGCTACAGGAATTGATTCAGTGCTTGCAATGATATCAAAGACTGGAGCGGGTGTGACAATGCTATCGGCATGAGACATCCAAATCTGAGAGTCGTTACCAATACCTGAGAGTAAAGTTGAGTCTTTTTCTAATTTAAGACTAGCTTGTCCGTATTCTCTTTTGTCAGAATTGGCTACTACGCCACCAAAATGATTGGTTAGATATTGAGCACCGTAACAAATACCCAAAATAGGCTTCTTGTTTACAATGGCTTCAAGATCCGGATGCAATGCATTTTCGGCTGTCACTGAAAAGGGACTACCTGATAAAATGACACCTTTCAAGTTATCATCCTCGAGATCAGGAAGTTTATTAAACGGAATAATTTCAGCATAAACGTCCATTTCTCTTATTCTACGGGCGATTAGCTGTGTATACTGTGATCCAAAATCTAAAATGGATATATAATTTACCATGGATGTAAAATTAAAATATTTTCACTAGGATAGGCCTCAGAATGAGAAAAACTAGCAATAAGCATAGGGAAATATTTAATCAACGTCCTAAATATAAATACCTTTGAAATATGAGAAGTAGCAGCTTTGGCAAAATATTTAGCATCAGCACCTTTGGAGAGTCCCATGGAACGGCTCTCGGAGTGGTTATAGATGGCTGTCCAGCAGGCCTTGATATTGATATGGACTTTGTTAACGAAGAGCTTGCAAAGCGTCGTCCTGGACAATCAGCCATTGTAACACAGCGTAAAGAGCCAGATGTGGCGAAGATACTTTCAGGGATATTTGAAGGTAAAAGTACAGGTACACCTATTGCACTGGTCATTGAGAATACGAACCAAAAATCTAAGGATTACAGCCATATAGCTGATAAATTTCGTCCTTCACATGCTGATTTCACTTACATGCAGAAGTATGGAATTCGTGATTATCGAGGAGGAGGAAGG
>CALFDU010000143.1 GCA_937950315.1 uncultured Saprospiraceae bacterium
CTGGACATTGGGTGTTTGCTATTGTGATTGAGCAGAGAAACAGTATGAATAATAAGACTGTTTTGAAAAAGTTATCCATTATTTTGAAATTTCCCTCAAAGTACAACCAGTTTTGATGGTCGATTGCGAGAATAGAGCAACGGCAGATGGCGTTCAACCAACGGTTTTGGTCTAGGCGTAAAGATTACCAGATATAGTTGTTTTCATCTCGCGATTTACTTGATCGGATAAGAAAATAAATATTTTAAGGAGCCCTTTCTTATTTGTTTCAAAATTATATCCTAGGCAGAATTCCTGCTCGCATTAATATTACCATATAGCGAACGCGTTACAATCTTTTGATACAGTTCGGTAAACTCAGACTCTTGGTTTAAATGGAACAAGGCATTCTGTTGAATCACCAAAAGCGGCAGAACGATTTTCTCTCTTATTGCAATCGACTCTCTGGATACCAGCTCTTTTTCCATCAACACTTTGTGCCCTGATATCTCTTTTAACATCTCGATGGACAACATACATTCATCATACAACAACTGCCAAAACTCACCGAACTCAGGATCATTCTTCATGTATCGAGTAAGGTTAAAGTTTGTTTTTGCAAGCGACATCATACTGTTTTTCATTAAGGCTCTGAAGAATGGAACATCATTAAACAGTTGTTTCATGTCATCCAATCTTCCATTATCGACCAAGGTTTTGATCGCTGTACCCAAGCCAAAATATCCAGGAACATTTTGCTTTAACTGACTCCATGATCCTACAAAAGAAATTGCACGTAAGTCTGACAAAGTCAACTGTTTGCTTTTTCCCCGCTTACTCGGTCTACTACCGATATTCGCCATTGTATAGTACTTTAAGGTACTGCGTTGCTCGAGATAGGGAATAAATTTATCGTGCTTCTTCAATGCATCGTATTTGGCAAAACTCAAGTTGGACAACTCTTCAATTAAATGTCTATTAGCCTCAGAGATCGTGTGCTTCTTCCCAAAAATATTATTGCTCAAGCCAGCAGTAAGCAATTGTTCTGCATTGTGCATAAATTGCTCGCGAGTACCATAAGTACTTGTGATGGTCTGACCTTGGATCGTCAATTGGATCTCGTGATTGGCGATGTCTTTTGTTTGCGCTGCATAGAATCGATGGGTCTTCCCTCCTCCTCTTGCCGGAGGTCCTCCTCGACCGTCAAAAAACACCGCGCGCACACCATACTCTTTGCACACCTTACTTAAGGTTTCTTTTGTTTTCAATATCGACCAATTGGCTTTCAGGTATCCTCCGTCTTTGGTACCATCTGAAAATCCCAACATCATGGTCTGATGGTTTCCTCGTCTTTCTACATGCTTGCGCAAATCTTTTAGATCATAAAGCTTTCGCATAATGGTACCAGAATCTGCCATCCCTTTCATCGTCTCAAACAATGGTACAATATCAAAAGTAATATCAGATTCTTTCATTCCACACCACCTAAAGAGACCATAGACAAACAAGACGGAAAAGATGTCTTCAGAGTTGCTGATGATGTACCGATTTATTCCTGGCTCTCCGTTTCTACCTTGTAAGATTTTGAGTTGCTTGATGTTGTTAATGGTATCTTTTACAACCGGATCTTCAAGCAGATCAACATTGATTGGTATCTCTTTGTGCATCAACCAATCGACCAATTCTTCTTCACTAAGTTCTTCCAGATTTTCTTTAATGGCACCATGTGCTTTTAGAATTTCTGTAATGGTCAAATAGTGCTTGCTATGATCCTGACGAATATCAAGATTGGCAAAGTGCGTTTTAAAAATATGAACCTTATCGATAAATTGATTCAATGGCTCAAGGTACAATCCATGATAGTCGCTGACCAATACCGTTCTTATTGATTCGAGTTTTTCTATGATGGTTTCATAAGAAACGACACTTTCAGAATCAAACATTGCATTGTAAAGACTTGTTCTTAAGGATTCTAAATCGTCTTGGATTCCTGAGAAACTTAATTTCTTACTTAAGGCTTTCAGGTCATTGTAATAACACTTCATCAAGTTCATTCTCAACTCATCGGCAACTTGCTTGGTTGTTTCTGCAGTAACAAAAGGATTGCCATCACGATCTCCTCCTGGCCAAAAACCCAGTTTGATTAAATCAAAATTGTCAAAATTTTCTTCGCTTATATTTCCTTTGATGTACTGAAACAGATCACCGATGGCGTGGTAATATGTTTTACGCAAGATGTAAATAATATTCTGCGCTTCATTTAATGGTGTCGGCTTCTTGGAGTTCACCAAGGAGGTAAGACCCAATTGCTGTAGGGTTGTATCTATCTCGTTGACACTGTTGTCATCGATCAGATTTCTCAATTCATCAATGATATCCAAAACACTCGAAGTATAAAACTGAGTCGGGTGTGCTGTCAAAACAATACGGGCACTGAAGCTTGCCAGCTTCTCTTTAATCTTATCCCAGTTTTTATTTTGCTCTACCAATTCGAAGTAATCCTTGATGGATAATGAATCAGAATACGCTTGCAACTTTGGAAATGCAGCATCTTCTACACTATCGTATAATACTACTTGCCTTTCAACATACTGAATGATTCTAAACATAAAATCCAAGCGTTCCCGCTCATCTGGAATTTCACAATACTTGGTAAAAAAAGTATCAAGAATTGCTGTCGGACTTTCTCCTGCTTTCAACCCCGTTTCACATTGTTCAATCAATAGCGGAATCAGCATTCCTACATTTTTGATATTCCGATACGGCAAACTCAAAAACAAACTGTTGTAGATATTGAATTTGTTGGTTACCGACTTATTGAATTCTTCTAAGCGCTTTTCTTGTTGTAATACATCCATGCTATAAAAATAGCACATTAAAAAATAGCATTCCTTAGAAAGTGTAAAAAGTACACTATTTGAGAGATTTATTTTGAGACTTTGTATAAAATCAACTTATGAGCATGATTATCTCGCTTGCGCAAATGTTTATAGTCGACTTCTTACAATCTATTGTTAAGTTATAAAGAGAATTCGTTTCTACATCCGAAGCAGAGAATTATGTACATCGATGGTTGAAGGAATTTCTACCCCATTTTCATTTGCCACTTTTACTATTGCGCCTGTCTTCGCATCTATCTCAATTTGATTGCCCGCAAGTTTATCAGAAAGCATGGAACTTCCTTTTTCAGGTGGGTAGTTCTTTAATCGTGTGAGTAATTCCGTTTTATAATCGAGATCGAGTATTACTCCATCAGAGGATGCCACTTGTATTCCCTCGTCAATCAGCAGATTATAAAGGTCATACCATTTTTCCTCTTGAAAAATCACACAAGGTTGATTGGTTATGGTTTGAATCGCACCCAACGAGGCACTTTCAATTAATTTTTCCCATTGCATTTTTAAGAAGGCTTCTGTTTCTTCTACTTCTATATCGCTCAAGGCAAATAGGCTTTTGAATTCCACAGCGATCTTTGATGTAGCTAAGGTAATTTTGGGTTTTCGCAATTGTATATATTCACCTTTGCTATTTCTTTGGGTGGGACAATCGATGATGGTTTCCAAAATTTTCTCCTTACTTATGATATCTAAAACATTTGACGAAAGTCTAATTCCATTTCTAAAGATTGCCAATTTGGTATGTGGCTTAATAAGATTTTGGATTTCAGGAATGGCTGCTTCGTAATGATACTCTTTTAAACAAACGATCAACCAATCCAACGCGAGATCATCGCTTGACATTTGCGGAAGCGGAATAATAGAAAGCTTGTCTTCAAACAATACTTTGGTTTCAGATCTAGATCCTCTTGTGAAGTAGAAATAATTAGGTTCATTGTTTGCCAATAAATATTTAGCGAGTACTGACCCAATGGCTCCGATTCCAAAAATACCTACTTGCATCGATTGCGTGATTTTGATTCATAAGATACATCAATCGAATAGATACAGAATCTTTTTGAAGAAATTATATTTGGCGAAAGCCTATAAAAAATTCATGCAACGAAATTAAAGTACTATCGATTGAATTAAAATAAACTTTACATCAAAGTATTTTTTGCTTGGGAACTTTAGTCTATATTGAATTCGTTATCATATAAATCAAGACTTACAAAAATGGAAACTTTCACTGACATCCTTTTCTGGGTATCTATATTTTCGGGTGGACTGCTTATTCTTTTAATGCTACTTTCATTGATCGGCGGACTAGACCTCGACGTTGATCTGGAACTCGGATCACCAGATGTAGAAACGGATGCTGGAGGCCTAGGACTTATAAAAGGATTTCTGACTTTTATCTCTACAAGTTCTTGGGTAATCAAAATCTTGATTGTCACAAAACAAAATATATGGTTGGCAACGGCGATGGGAATTGCTGTCGGTATTATATGTTTTATCATACTCAACTACATCTTCAAACTATTGCTCAAGAACGAATCCAATGTAAATTGGAACATGGATGATGCCTTGTTTCAAAAAGGAAAAGTGTATCTGAAAGTACCTCCTGCTGAGGAAGGCTCTGGCATTGTGCAAATCGAAATCAATGGAGCGCTGAGAGAAATCAAAGCAAAATCAAAAGATGAAATGGAGGTTAAAACCGGCGAGCCTATAAGAGTGGTAGACGTCAAAGGTGAGTACGTGATTGTAGAAAAGGAAACATTATAAACCAAAAATATTTATAGAATGAATGAATTCTTAATCCTAGGTGCCTTTTTTGTTGTACTACTTCTTTTACTCATTGTCTGGTTTATATCCAGGTACAAAAGATGTCCGTCCGATAAAATTCTTGTGGTATATGGAAAGACCAGCGGGAGTCAATCTTCCAAATGTTATGCAGGTGGAGCTACATTCGTGTGGCCAGTAATTCAAGACTACCGATTTCTTGATCTTACACCAATCAGCATAGATGTCAACTTACAAGATGCTTTGTCTAAGCAAAATATCCGGGTTTCTGTTCCAGCTCAATTTACAGTTGGGATTAGCAACAAACCAAACTTGATGATTGCAGCTGCGGAAAGATTGTTGGCACTTGAGCAACCAGCAATAAGAGCATTGGCACACGATATTATTATGGGTCAGATGAGATTGGTGATTGCCAATATGGATATTGAAGAGTTGAATACCGATAGAGATAAGTTTGTCGAATCAGTATATCGAAATGTAGGAAACGAATTAAATAAAATCGGACTTGAATTGATCAACGTAAACGTTACGGATATTCAGGATGAGTCTGGTTACATACAGGCATTGGGTAAGGAAGCGGCTGCAAAAGCAATCAATGATGCCAAGATCAAAGTGGCCAACGAGGAACGTACCGGTGCCATTGGTCAAGCAGAAGCACAACAGGATCAAAGAACGAAGGTTGCCGATGCAAATTCAAGAGCGGAAATCGGAGAGGCAAACGCCAATCAGATACAGAGAATAAAAATATCGGAAGCAAACTCTATGGCAGATATCGGAGAAGCACAATCTCTCGAGAGGCAAAGAATTAATGTTGCAGAAGCAAATTCAAGAGCAGAAATCGGGGAAGCAGAAGCAACAGCGATTGCCATCGAAGGAAAAAACACAGCCAACATTAAGATCGCCAATTCCAATGCACAAAAAGATATCGAGATAGCAGAAGCAGAAAGAAAAGCGACTGCAGCAAGAAAAGTTGCGGCTGCCAAAGCATTGCAAGAAGCCTATACTGCAGAAAAGCAAGCGGAGGATGCCAGAGCAAAAATGGAGCTGGCCAAGAAGCAGGCCGACATCGTTGTCGATGCTGATATCGAGAAGCAGAAAGCCATCATCGCAGCACAAGCGGAGGCTGAACGTGAAAGAGAAACAGCCAAAGGTCAGGCAGACGCTGTACTCGCCACTTACATGGCGCAAGCTGAAGGTCAAGAAGCATTACTTACCAAGCAAGCAGAAGGTTTTAAGAAATTGGTAGATGCAGCAGGAGGTGATCCACAGTCTGCTATCGGTTACCTAATGATTGACAAATTGACAGAGCTTGCAAAAATTCAAACTTCAGCAATTCAAGATCTGGAGATTGATAAGGTGATTGTTTATGACAACGGAAATGGGCAGAGCGTAGGAAACTTTGTGCAAGGATTGTATGGCATGATGCCACAATTGAACGACTTCCTTTCACAAAGTGGAATGAGTCTTCCTGAAGCCTTGGTTTCTGGAATGAAAGATGATGAAAAGCCAGTAGAAGCGGTCGCGGAGCAGAAAGTGACGAGGCAAGTGCCTCCTCCACCACCAGCAAAAGAAGCAGATAGTGATGATGCTATCGTGACTGAATAAATAATAAAAGCCTAATCAAGATAGAAATTGATTAGGCTTTTTCTTTTTAACACTATTTACCCAACAAATAATCCAACTCCACTTCCAACAATTTGGCAGAAGTCCTTGCGATAAAATATTGTGATTGGGCATTGATTAGATTCAGTTGTGCTTGCCTAAATTCAACAGAGCTTTGCTGCCCATTTTCATACAATGTTTTAACCAACTCAAAGTTTACTCGGTTGGTAGCAATGTTTTGCTTTTCGATTTGCATCGTGAGTACATTGTTTTGATAGGAATTCCACAGACGATTCAACTGAGTGGTTAATTCATTTTCTTTGGTACGCAGATCAATGAGAGCTGTTTTTTGATTGATCACTGCGAGTTGTTCTTGTAATTTTCTTTGTCCACCATCCAAAATATTCCAATTGGCACTTAAGCCTAGGTTCAATCCGTTGGTACGGTTTAGGTCTATCTGAGAAATCGATGAATTTTTCTGAAAGTTGAGACCGTAACCTCCGTTGGCTAGAACTTGCGGGCCGTTTATTTTACTGGCAATATCTGCATCAAACTGAACAAGTTCGATGTTTTTCTCGAGGGCAATCAATTCGGTATTGTTATCCAACAGTTGCGTACGCAATTCGTCGAAGGTTGCCAATTGATACATCAAGGTAAAGGAAGTATCTACTTGGTAATCTGTATCTTCTCTTAAAATCAACTGATTCAATTGCCATTTTAAATTTTCAATGTTGTTTTCTACCGAAAGTAGATTTAGACTATCTCGTGCAACATCCACCTCAGCATTCAATACATCGACCTTACTTTGGTTTCCGTATTGGTAGTAAGTTTCAGCTCGTTTTAGTCGTTCATTGGAAATCTGTAGTGATTCTTTTAGTAGGTCGATGTTGTATCTGGCTTGCACTATGTTGTAATACACTTGGGATGCATTAAATCCTAGCAACTGATTGATATTGTCTATCTGCAGTTGAGCAAAATCTACATTGTTTTCATTTTTCTCATTCGTCAATTTTCTTTGTCCACCATCATAAATCAGATATGACGAATTGATACTTGCATTGGCGGTACCGGCTTGGATATTTTGAATATCTATATCAGGAAAGTTAAAGTTAAACACCTGTTTGATTCCATTCAAGTTATAGCCTAGTCCTGCACTAAGTCCTAGTGTGGGCATATAGCCTTGATTGTATTTGGATGTCAGCACTTTGGCTGTCTCCAGATTTTGTCTTGCCGCTTGTAGATCGTAATTGTTTTTTTCGACTTCTGATAAAACTTGATCAACGGTTAGAATGGTTTGTCCTTGTAGATTGATGGACAATTGTAACAAACAAAACAAACTAAGAAAAAAGGTATGTACTCTATTCATCGTCAAAGTGTTTCAAATTTTCTTTCTCTTTATATGCTCCTTCTAGTTCATGTCTTATTGGTTTTACACCATTATAAAACCATGACCAATAGAATTTTATATCATTGCTTAGATACAGCATCAATGGTAAGAGATAGAGTGTCAAAAATGTGGCTATTCCTATTCCATAGGCAATGGAGATTGCCATTGGTATCAAAAATTGTGCTTGGAAACTTGTTTCAAAAATCAAAGGAGCCAAACCAGCAATCGTAGTGATTGATGTCAAAAATATCGCACGGAATCTTGAAAGCCCTGCAGTGTAAATCGCCTTTTCGAAGGTGTAACCTTGCTTGATAAAGGAATTGTATTTCACAATGAGCACCAGTCCATCGTTGACCATAATTCCAATCAAAGCAATGATTCCCAAGAATGACAAAATGTTGATCGGGAAGTTATGAATCTCATGTCCCCATCCCACTCCTATCATACTAAAAGGCACCATCAGAAGAATCAACAATGGCTGTATATATGATCTAAAAGTGAATGCAATCACTCCATAAATCAGCAATAAGATTACAGGCGCCACTTTCTTAATGGACACTTGAAATTTGCTAGCCTCTCTATTCTGGCCTTCATACAATGGAGTTACAGATGGATATTTGGTCAACAAAGTAGGAATAAACTCTGCTCTCAAATTATCCAAAATATCCGGAGCACTGTCTTTATTGTCTACCAGATCGGCCGATACTTGAATCTCTCTTCTTCCATTCAAGTGATTGATAGCAACTTCACCTCTGGCAATCTCATAGGTTGCGATCTCACTCAGTGGCACACGGGTTCCCATCGGTGATAATACTTCCATATTGTCAAGATCACTGATACTATTCCTTCCTTCACTTTCAAATCTAACATACACACGTATCTCATCTCTACCACGTTGAAACCTTTGCGCTTGACGCCCAAAAAATCCAGAACGCACTTGAGAAATCAATCCTTCCAAAGTGAAGCCCAGCATATAAGCATTGGGTTTTAACTTTAATTTTACCTCCTTGATTCCAAGCGGATCATTGTCACTAATATCTTTCAACTGAGCCAGACTATTCAACTTTTCCTTCAGCTCTGCTTTGGCTCCTTTGAGTTCTTCTATGTTGTTTCCAGTCAAAGAAATGGAAATCGGTCGTCCACCAAAATTGGTGTTGGCACCAAAGGTCAATCGCTCTACTCCTGGAATCGTACCCACACGTTCTCTGATGTTATTTGAAATATCGTCGGCTGAAAGATCACGTTCTTCCCCTGGCAACAAATTGATGACGATGCTGGCTGTACTTGATCCAGGACCAATTCTACGAAGGGTATTTTTAATGATGTCGACTTGTCCTGTTTGTTGTTCTTTCAATTCATCGTTGGATGCCCAGACATCGTTTTCTATGCCTTCGATGATTTCATTCGTAATCTGTTCGTTGGTTCCTTGTGGCATCTTCAGATTTACTTGAATGACATCACTGGCGATCGAAGGGAAAAAAGTAAAACGTATCACACCTCCTTGAATCGCAGAAATTGTAATCATAAATAATCCGATCGGAATCACAAAACCCAAAAATCGATTCTTCAAGATAAATCGCAAAGAAGGTGCGTACAGTTTCTCTCTGATCCACTTTAAAATTTTATCACCAAAACGATTGATCGCAAAAGAGCCACCATCTTTTTTCAAGGCATTGGAATGCGCAAGGTGAGCAGGTAAAATCAACAAAGCTTCAATCAAAGAAACCGACAAGGTCAATACTACAACAGCCGCTACCTCACCAAAGAAACTCCCCACTCTACTATCCAAAAAGAAGAAGGTTGAAAAAGCCAATACGGTAGTAATGATTGCCGACATGATCGCTGGCAATACATCCATTGTTCCATCTATAGCAGCCTTCATGGGTGACTTGCCTTTTTCGTATTCATTGTAGATATTCTCTGCAATTACAATTCCGTCATCTACCAGTATCCCGATTACAATGATCATGGCAAACAAAGAAAGTACGTTGATGGTCACTCCAATGTAGGGAGCAAAAATAAACATCCCTAAAAACGAAATAGGCAGACCAAATGCTACCCAAAATGCAAGTGTCGGTTTAAGAAATATAGAAAGTAAAAGCAAGACCAAAAAGATTCCGACCAAACCATTCTCACGCAATAACTCCGTACGCTGTTTTAATGTAACAGACGAATCTCTACTGACATTCAACTTTATGTTTGGACTTTCTTCATTGTATTTCTCCATGTACTCCAAAACACTATCGGCATTGGCGACCAAGTCTTCATTGTTGGTTGCATATACATTGAATGAGATGGCAGGTGATCCGTTGTAAAAAAGACGATTGGGGTTTTCTTCCCATCTGTCTTTGATGCTTGCTACATCTTTTAGATACACAATGTTGCCAGAGGCATCAGCACGTAAAACAATGTTTTCAAAATTTATCGCATCGTAATATTTGTTGTTGGCCCTGATCAAGAATTCTTCTTGTTCTGTTTTTATAGATCCACCTGTTGACAACAAGTTGGTCTGAGAAACCGCTGCGGCTACTTGATTAAAAGTAAGGTCGTATGCTTTTAGCTGTTGGTCTTTTACTGCGATTTCTATTTCTTCATTTGGGAAACCGTTTAGTTCGACTTGAGAAATCCCAGGCATGGTACGCACATCGTCTTCAATAGAACGCGCCACTTTTTTCAATGTACGCAGGTCAATTTCTCTGCCACTGACGGTAAAGCTGATGGCTTGCTGGATACTTTCTACTTTGGAAACCTGAGGTGGTTCCATTCCGCTTGGAAAATTGGGCACTCGGTCAACTGCGTTCTTGACATCCGCCAAGATTACGTCAATATCAAAATCTTTAAGGATCTCAACAGTAACGGTTGCTGCATTTTCTGAGGACACGGAAGTTATTCTGTCTATACCTACCAATCCCTTTAGGTTGTCTTCAATCTTCAAGACGACCCCTTCTTCTATCTCATTGGGTGCTGCTCCGAAATAAGCAATATTGATGTTGATGATTTCTGATGGAACCAATGGAAAGAAAGAGGACTTCATGTTCCCAATTCCCAAATATCCGAAAACAAAAAATGCCAAAATCAACACATTCGTGGCAACGGGATACTTTATAAAAAAAGCAATCAATTTTCTCATTCGCCCAAGTTTATCGGATTCACCTTCATTCCATCAAACGCTCCCGACACCGGTTTTTGAACCAACCAAGTTCCTTGGTCAACTCCAGAAATGAATGCCGTTTTATCTCCTATGTGAAGTACTTGTATTTCCTTTTTCTGCAATGTGCTATCAGAAACCACAAAAATGTATCGGTCATCGACCAATAAGTTTCTTTCGATTTCAGCAACATCTTTCAAATCAGTTGTTGAGATATCTGCTTGTAAGAACATCCCTTCTCTTAAATCTTTGCCTCTTACTTCTACGATAGCAATCGCAGATTGAGACTGCGGATCGATCACTTTGTTGATACGAGATATCGTTCCCGTCCATGTCTGTGTTTTTTCACTGTTGCTCAAGGCTACTGATTTCCCAACAGAAATTAATTTCAACTCTGAAGGATTGATCTTTACTTCGAGCTCATAGGTTGACGGGCTGATGAAAGTACCTAATGTTTGTCCTGGATTGATCATGGCACCTTTATCAACTAGATTTTCTCTTAGTATTCCACTGAATGGTGCACGTATCTGATAATAAGAGCCTTGTACCTCTTGCGCTTTTATGTTGTAGTATTGGGTTACAATTGTCTTGGCATTGATGAATGCTTTCTCTCTATCAGAATTGGTTGTTGGTAATTCTTTCAATGTCTGATTTACATCAAATGTTTGAACATAGTTGTTCCACTTATCAAATGCTTCTGGATAATCAAATTTTAAGTCCCCAAGAATCGCAGTGATACTTTGCATAAGTTGCGCTCTGGAAGCACGCAAGTTGGCTAGAAATTCTGCGTTGTCGATCGATACCAATACATCTCCTTCATTAAAATAGACACCGGATCTGAAGGCACGGTCTCCACTTAAGAAAACACCTTGGGTTCTGCTCACAATATCAATCTTATTCTTAGCGGTCAATGTTCCATTTGAACTGATGGCAACAGAGGAGGTTTTTAGTTCTGCTGGAGCATAAATCACATTGGTGACTCGTGTCTTGTTTTTTGACTTTGGTGCCTCTTTGCTGGAGCTCAATTTACCAGAGAACTTTAATGCCCCAAATAAGATAAGTACACCAAGTATAAATGTGATGATGCGTTGTCTTAACCGAGGAGGATATTGCCTACTTTGTGGATGATTTTCAGACATTTCTAAATTATATTAATGAATTACAAGTGTGTAATGAAGCTAAGTAAACAACCATTTAATCTAAAAGTTTCTTGTCTATTCGCGTCATTGGGTCAAAAGAATATATTATAAATTCCTTTAATCTGTAAAGTTAAACTAAGTCCAGTTTAAATGAAGCATTTTGTAGTTTATTGTTGCTCCGGATAAACATTTGCCGAAAGGCTAGAAAAACATTGCTGGACCAACCAACTAGGATATGAATGCTTTATGATCTGAAATGTTTAAATAAAGTGAAATACTCAATTAGTTAGGAGTTATTTCGATCTTTTTCTGCCTACTTAAATCACGGCGCGGATTGTAGGTGACGCCCAAGAAAATACCATGGCTGTTGGAGGAAGGATTCCGCACTCTGCCTTTGACATCGGCATTGGAAAAATGAAGGTGTCGGACACCTAGTAAAAGTGCCAAACTTGGGTTCACATTATACTCTGCTGCCATTCCATATTTTACAACTCCATTCCAGTTGGTACCATTTCTATTTAGCATATCATTGGCAGCAGGAAACAACTCTGTGAAATACACAACGCCTACGCCGGATTCAAACCACAATCTAAACTTGTCAGTATCCCTAAAATAAAATCGATTGAATATGCGCAACATGGACCAGCCAGTAGAGCGATTAAATTCGTCGCGGGGATGATACACCCCGACATCCGCACCATAACTCAACCATTTTAAGACTTTAAAATTGATGCCTAGATTGGTTTCAGGAATGGTTGTAAAAGGATATTCATATGACCACATTGTTCCACTCTCAAGGTAAAATGACAAACGCTTATCGGTCAGTTCTTTGTTCTTTTTATTGATAAAGTAAGCTCCCCCCGTTAAAATACTCACGTACATGGCTCCACGACCAAAGTGCAAATTTAAAGGAGTAAAACCGAGTGGGTTATTGATTCGAGCATCTGGGTTTTTACTGAGTTGCGCAATGCTACTTGTCGGTGATGTAAAAAAACACACCACAAAAACCAAAGAAACAAGAAAACTACTTTTACGATTCATTCCACAAAGTTATAAGTGGATTCTTAGTTGTCAAAGAATTTAAAATTTATTATCAATATTGGGGGTCATAAGTCCAAGGACATCAATATAATCTTAAAATAAATTTACTACTCGTTAGTCTTCGACTATTTCGTAATCAATATCCAATTTTCTCAATGCTCTAAAGGCAGAGCTGGTATTTTTATCTTCTACTTCTATGTCAACCATATCTCCTTCAAGAAGAATGTCTGTCAATTCGCTTGCTAGGCCATCATCAAGATCAGAAATATTGGCAAGACAACTAGCAATGGCTCTTTTGTCAGGGCGTTGAGCATCGCATGATAATAAATTCAATTTCATATGCCAAAGGTAAGGAAAGTTATGGAAGTCTTGTTCAATAATAATTGTCCTATTAATTACTGTCGAGAAGCCAAGAATGATGCAAACTCAAAACCCTTTGCATTTTTTATTCCGTATTGTTTGTAGGCCAAACTTTCAGATGCCCCATCGCCATAAAAGAAATTGAAAATCAAATCATATTCTTCTGACGATTTATGCGACTCGTAAAACAACAACATTTCATCCAATGGCGATTCATCCAATACCTTCCCTTTCGGATTAGAATTAGTAGCAACATGGCTTTCTTGTACTACGTGATCTTCTAATGTTTTTGGTTTACCGTGTTCCAACCAATACATGGTACGGTGCAAATATTCATTGGTTCTCGTGATGATCAATTCCTTTGAGAAATTTTCACTCGTATAAAAATATGGTGTACAGAAATTACGAGTAACGAAGGCATTCAGTTTGAACTTGCTATCAAAATCCGTAGTGTAAAAATTGGTCCATGCACCGAGGAGGTCATCAGCCAGATTGAGTACTACTGTAAATATATCTTTGGATGAATAGGTAAGTTGATTGTTGAATAATTCAATGGTATTTGCAATCAGTTGTTCAGCCTCAAGGTTTTCCAATTCGACAATTTTCTTTATCACGTGTTCTTTGGCCATTGGGTTAAACCCAGCAATCGGTAAGGCAAGGTCATTTTTAGATTCACCCTGTAATTTGGCAAGGTAATCTTTGAAGCGATCTCCAGAAAAGGGTTGATGGTAGAGCTCTTTGATTTCGGATAGTATAGGTTTTAGGACAAACTTCATTTCTATCTGATTGATCAAAAATTGAATTAGCTAAAATACTTCTTGTTGATATAAAAGGTACCAAAAGGTATCAGCGAGGCGATCAATATGGCAAAAGACGTTTTACCATTGAATTTTAATTTATAAATAACTATCAAAGCCATGATGATGTAGGCTAAGAATAAAATTCCATGAGGCATACCTACTGACTTAACCACAACATCGTTACCCGCCATGTACTTCATCGGCATCCCAACAAACATCAGTAAAATATAGGATACCCCTTCTAAAAAACTAACACCTTTGAAAAGTTTGATTGTATTGTCGTTGTTGTCCGTATTAGAATTCATTCTGCTTCTTCATTTAGAAAACGAAGCTAAGAAATTAATAGACAATAATCGTCTTGCTTTGTTACTAAGCTAAGAATTTGTAGTTCGATTTATTCCTTTGGTTTTCTCAATATCTTCTCCATCATCCTTCCTCTCCCCAATTCGTCAATCAACTTGTCTAAGTAGCGGCATTGCCGTGTTAAGGTATTATCAATTTCTTCGATTCTATAACCACAGATTACCCCTTTTATCAAATCTGCATTGGGATTTATCTTGGCTTTCGCAAAAAAGGTTTCAAAGGTTACTTCATCCTTGATCATTTTCTTGATTTTGGCATCGGTATAACCTGTAAGCCATTTTATCACTTGATGCAATTCTTCAACCGTTCTACCCTTTTTCTCAACTTTACTTACGTAATGCGGATAGACAGAAGAGAATTTCATAGTACGAACCCGTTCGTTGTGTTCAGGAGTGACTTTTGTTGCCATCGTTTTTATTTTTTAGCTGATTCGATTTCTTCTTTCAGATGATCAAGGTATAAAATTCCATTTAAATGATCAATCTCATGTTGAAAAATAACAGCTGTAAAATCTTCGATCATTTCAACATGGTGGGTGTTGTCCAATTTATCGTACTCCAACAAAATGGCGTATGATCTGGTCTTGGTCGTATCTGATCTTTCTGGAATGGACAAGCAACCTTCCACACAATCTTGGGTCAGCTTAGAATATGATTTTATCACTGGATTAATATAGACTTCAAATGGATATGCTTCCTTGTCAAACCTTTGGACCCAGATGATGTTCTTTAATATTCCCACTTGCGGTGCAGCAATTCCCACACCCAAAGACATAGAATCACGTACCGTACTATAAAGTCTTTCTACAAATTTCTTAAGCACTTTGTCATCAGGGTCAATAATTACATCCTGGCATTTTTGCCTCAACAATATCGAGTCTGAAGTATTGGTTATTTTAAAAACGCGCATTGGATCTGACCCATCTCCATTGTTTATCATGGCAGCCTGACCCTTGGTGAAATTTTCAGGAAGGGTTTTTTCTACAGTTTTGTTTCTAGTACAAGAGCTCCATAGAGAAGCTGCAAATATCAACAACAACAAATATTTTTTATTCAGCATGCCTTATGTTTTATTTGGTGCTGCTCAAGGTATTAAATCTTGGTTAATTCGCTTAATATTGGCTATTCTTGTTTTCACACAATTCTTTGAAACGCGCATTCATTTCTTCAAATCCTGGCTTGGTCTCAGCATCTAGTTTTTTTGAAAACAGGCCCACCAAAATGCCCGAGAATTTCTCTTCGTGCTTGAAGGTAACTGTTCCGTCTCCGTTGTCGACAAATTGAAAAATATGTTCTCCATCAAAAATGCCTTTCATTAATAGTTTCCCAATCCACCTGAGCTCTTGGTTGGAGTCAAACCTCAATACTTTAGGTTTGAAACCCATTCCACCAGCATTGATTTTGATGGTCTCACCTACTGCTATATTTCCTTTTATGGATTTAATGAATGGATTCCATTGAGGATAATTCTTAAAGTCGGTAAAGATTTTCCACACTTTATCAATAGGTGCAGAAATAGTGATTTGGGTTTTGATATGCTTTTTCATGATTGTTGTTTAAAATTGATGAATTTGATAAAACAAAGATCATCCTACTTTACACAACAGTTCTTGACATAAATCAAGAAATCATTTTTCTCCTTACTCTGCTCAAAGTCTCAGGCGTCATTCCCAACATCGATGCGATGTACTGGAGAGGCACTTGGTTAAATATTTCAGCATTTGACTCAAGCAAAGCCTTTACTTTCTCTTCTGAACTCATAGACAATTGTCCAAAAACCCTTTCTTCCAAAGTGATAAAACATTTGGCAATAAAGAGTTTGTCTAGTTCGGCCCAGTTAGGAACATGATCCCCAATTTTCTCGTAATTCTCTTTTGAAATGGTGTACAATTCACAATCCGATAAAGCTTGGATATTCCATCTTGCAGGTGTGCTAAAAACAAAACTAGAAAGGTCGGTGATAAACATCCCATGATTGGATATCCACTGAGTTACTTCTTTATCACCGTTGGCATCCATCGAAAAAACGCGCATGTAACCAGACTTAATAAAGCTCATATGTTGAGCATAATGTCCTTGCTTAATGAGGTATTCGTTTTTCTTCAATGAAATACTCTTAAAAAGATTGGCTACAGGAGACAGATCTTTACCTCCTACCCCAAAATACCCTTCTATGTATTTTTCAATTTCTTTCACTCTAAGAAATTAATTGGCTTCATCATATTTAATGACACCCATGATGGTCTGCTGATTGATTCTTGTAGCCACAGGGTATGCATACAACTTATCATAAATGGCATCGATAGGAAGTTCTGCTTCCATGGCCAAGGTAAGTTCTTGCATCAGTTCGCCAGCATTGGGAGCAATGATGGTACCGCCGATGATCTTTCTTTTTTTATTCCAAAAAGTTTTTGGCGTGAGGTACAAGGTGATTTTACCATAGGTGTATTCATCAACAATGGCTCTATCGTCTTTTGAAAAATCTTGGTCTTGGCGCCAATGCTCAATGTTGTTTTTCTTTAGATAGTCTTCCGTCAATCCAAAGGTGGCGATTTCTGGTTGTGTGAAAGTCACCCAAGAAAGATGATCTGCATTGTGGCTTTTGGTAAAGTTGTTTTTAAAATTATGCTTCAGCAACTTGGTGTGTAATTCTGCTCCGTGCGAAAACTGATACATACCTGCCGCATCACCAGATGCAAAGACACGCTTATTAGAAGTACGGAGACAATCGTCTAAGATCAACTTTCCTCTTTCACCTGTTTTGATATTTGCTTTTTCAAGTTGTAGTTTTTCAAGATTTAGGACACGACCGATTGCCATTAGTACAACGTCAAATGTCAGTTCCTGTTCGCCTTGATCCTTCACATCAATGATGGCCGTATTGGCACTGTTGAACTCCATCAGTTTTGCATTGTTGATGATCGTCACACCTTCTTTTCTTAGTTGATCGGCTAAGATGTGGCTATACTCTTCTTTTTCTTTGCTCAACACTCGATCAGCCATATCAATAACCGTCACCTCAGAACCAAAACGCTGAAAAGTTTGTGCCATCTCACATCCGATAGGACCACCTCCTACCACCAACATACGTTCAGGCAATGCGGTCATTTCGTAGAATAGATTTTCATTGGTAAATACTTTCACTTGATCGATTCCCTTAAATGGAATGTGACGTGGTCTTGAACCAGTAGCAATAATAATATGTGGTGCAGTAAAAAACTCATCGCCTACTTGAACCGTTTCTTCATCATAGAATGAAGCTACTCCAATCTTAAGATCAACGCCTTGGGAGCGGATGTAATCCGCACTTTCATGATGTCTGATAACTGCCTGCTTACTATGCACATAATCTAAAATCTGTTGCATATCTGCTTTCCCCTCCACCTTCAATCCAAATTGCTCTGCTTTTCGTGCTCCGTGGAATTGCTTGGCAAGGTGAATCAATGCTTTACTCGGCACACAACCAAAATTCAGGCAATCACCACCTATGTTTTTTTCTTCACTATCTATCATCAATGGGTTCCACCCTAATTCCTGTGCCATTCCTAATGCCCCTAATCCTGCAGATCCTCCTCCGATGATGATGATTTCGTATTGCTTGCTATTCATGTCTTTGATTTAGTCCACTAAAATAACATAGATTATCGGAAGAGGTTTCTTTAATTGGGTGGTATTATAAGTTAGAAGGATTTTGAACCCAAACGTAAAAAGAAAGTATTGTCAAATATTAGTCGCTAGTTCTATACTTCTGTAAATAATTATAAAGGCCTTGCTACAAAATAGATACTGCAGCTTACACAGTATTTTATTATTGGAGAAACCAGAATTTGAAAATTATCAACAATTTCATTATCTTTTTTCGTTTCCAACTTCATCATTAAGACCAATCCCAGGACAGAATATTCCATTCGTCTGTAGCATCTTTATAAGTCTTCAATATTTTAAATCCCACATTCAAATGAGCACGCATTGATCGAGGATTGCTTGTAGACACTTCTGTAAGACACAGGTCATACTTCTGAGAAAACACAGATTTGTGCTTTTGATACAATGCATGAAAAACTCCTGAACCTCTGTAGGGTTTGTCTACACAGACTTGACCCATCACATAATAGTTTAGAACAGTAAGTTTTGTGTTTTCATAGGTCAGGTCATCAAAAGTAGAATACATAGGTACGAGAACAGGAATCAAGTTTTTGAAATCTTTAAGCATAACCAAAGCATAAGCGATTACTTTTCCATCATCGACAGCAATCACTTGAGGAACAGCATTGTTCATTTTTACCAACAAATCTATGTTGTGTTTCACCGTCACAAATCCTTCTTTATCTCTGATATTACTAGGAACATGATCAACATGGTTCACCTCTTGCAAATCCAAAATTTGCTGTAGTTCTTCTTTTGAATCGACCAGCTTTAGTTCCACTTCTTTCTAGTAATTAATTATTGAATCCTATTCATTTTATCTAACTCGCCTTCTGAAAGACCTACTTTTTCCTTCAATATGTTGTAATATTCATCAGCCGCATACAATGGATAATCCGTTCCAAAAACGATGTTTTCAATTCCTATCTTATCAATATATTTTCTGAGTTCTTTAAATCCATCATCCGTCAAAGCCTCTACTCCTTCGCTATCTTTATCCAAAGCAACTGCAGATATATCAAACATAATCTGGTGGCCTTCAGGAAAATGGTTTCCATCTTTCAGTTCCAAAAATGCATCGATAAAAGCTTTCGTCTTTTCATTGAATCCACCTGAGGTTCCAAAATGAGCAATCTGTAATCTAACAGGAGGAATGTCTTTCAACAAGGTATCCATCATGATACCCAAGTCTCTCTTTCCAAACTTAGGATGCCAGTTGTCAAAATGTAGCAATATGGGCAAATCGTGTTCTGCGGATTTTTTAAACACCTTCGACACCTTCTCCAAATGAACGGGTTCCGTTAAATATACTTGAGAAGCATTGAAGTGTAGCTTTACTCCACTCTCAGGAAACAAGCCATAGCATCTTTCTAATTCTTCAACTGCAAAATCTTGTAATGGATCAATGGCAAAGTAAGGTGTAATTTGTTCTGGGTATTTTAATGCAGATTCAAATAGGTAGTTGTTTTCCTTTTGCATCCTTTCATAACGATCGTTGCCTTCGTAGTATTCTTGGCTTGTAAACACATAACCCATCCCGATCAGATTTATATGATCCGCATTGTTTATTTCCATGATGGTATCAACATTGGCATAGATAGCATCGGATTTAGAAAATGGAATGCCCAACGATTTCCAATAGGAAATTAAGTCAGGACTCATGATGTGAACATGGCTATCAAACGATGCTTTAGTAGTTGTAGAATGGTTGTCTGGAGTGGGTTTTGCCTTGCAGCACAATAAGGTAAAGAGTAGCAGAATGATTGGAAATTTATTCATACAGTAGATGGTAAAGCTCACCTGATAATGAGTTTAACAATCTAATCACTTTCATGAATAAAAACAGAATTTATCAATGGATAATTCGAAAAAATTATCGCCTTCTTCCGGAGTATTGCATTGCTTCTCCTTTCCCAAAACCGTAGCTAAATCCTAAGGTTAAGAAACGACCTCTGAAATTACGAGAGTAAATAAAAAAGTCGGTTTGGTCGATGGTAGTCTTTCTGATTCCGCTAGCAAAAATATCTCTTCCACTTACATTAAATACTCCTTTGCCATTCAGTATTTTTACTCTTAATCCTACATCCATTCTGGCATTGGGAGCGATTTCTCCTTGCACGGTCTGCTCTCGTGACTCATATCTTCCGGTCATTTCTGCATCGATGGATTTGTTGATCTTATACTTGGTCGTCAATTTCCCTGACCATTGATCTGCAGAAAAATCAAATTGCTGGTTGTTGAATTCTCCTTCTCTTACAAAGATGTTGTAATTCACATCCGTGTTGAATGTCAACTTTTTAGACAAGGTATATTTTGCATTCAATTCAATTCCTGTGGCTTTGTTGATTCCGATGTTCTCTGGTCTAAACGTATTTACATTGTCTTCAAATCTTGATACTCGTTCAATTTTATCGGTCGTCAATCTGTGGTATACATTCACATTAAAAGAAAGGTCCTCGAAAATAAATATACTTCCAATCTCATAACTGTCTGTAAATTCAGGCTGAAGATTGGGATTACCCGCTACAATGTTGAAGTTGTTTCTGATGTTAAAAAACGGATTCAAGTCCCACAGCCTTGGTCTATAGATTCTTCTAGAATATCCCGCTTGAAATGAAATTGCGTCTGACACTTTATAAGAAGTATGTGCAGAAGGAAACAGATTGGTAAAGTTCTGATCGTTTATTTCATTGGTGTTGACCAATCGAGTAGCAAGATCTGTGTTCTCAGCTCTCAAGCCAAGCTTGATCCCCCATACTTCTCCTTCATATGCTCCTGTCGAATAAACACCCAATACTTTTTGATCATATTCAAAGACGTTTGTCAATCCATTGTCAACGACAAACACACCATCGATTTCATTGCTTACTGAAAAGTCATTGCTTACATCATTGGTCAAGTATTGTGCACCTGACTCAAGGGACCACTGCTTATTAAATGGTTTGGTATAATCCAAGTTGAAAGTATACTTCCCTTCCTTGAAATCTGTTTCTGTTGTCTGATTATTCAACGCTTGTGTTCCTTCCACCAAAGTATTGCTAAACTCCGAAGATTGCGTTTTCCCAAAGAACCTTCCTATCGCACTAAACAGCAATTGGTGATCCTTGTTGTCTTCAAAATCTCGCTTGTACTGAAGCTCATATTGAAACTTAGGATTCAAGGCTTCCGTTTCTTCATTTCGTCTCCAGCTACTAGTAACAACATCATCTACACTAAAATCAAAATCTGTTTCTGAAGGTTGACTTTCTATTTCAAGGGCTACACTTCCTGATAAAGTAATGACGTTCTGTGGATTGATATAAATGTCTGTTCCTAAAATCGCGTTATAAAACAATTCGTCTCTGAATTCAATTCCATCAGAGTTCAATTCTGTATTGTTTATATTATCACGATTGATATTGGTATTGTACCTCGGTAAAGATCTGTAGCCTACACCCAGTTGGGTAAACAGATTAAACTGCTGAGTTCTTCTATTAAGGCTTAGTCCAACACTGTGGTTTTGTGGCAAACCGGTGTTTACTGAGATTGATCCATTAAGTCCTGTTTTTTCATTTTTCTTAAGTACGATATTGATAATACCTGCAGTTCCTTCTGCTTCATACTTTGCAGATGGGTTGGTGATCACTTCGACTTTCTCAATCATCTCTGCCGTGATGGTCCCGAGTGCACCACCCGCTTCATCTGCCAAAATCGATGGCTTACCGTCTATTAAAATCTGCACCCCACTAGATCCTCTCAATGATATTTGTCCTTCAATATTTACGTTCACGGAAGGTACGTTATTCAATACTTCAAGCGCACTCGCACCCGTCGTACTTAAATCCGTTCCAACATTGAATACCCGCTTGTCTAATTTAAATTCGGTAGTGGATTTCTCCGCTGAGATGATTACCTCATCCAACGCTTGTGCATCTTCGCCTAATCTGATGATTCCAACATCTGTTTTGTTACCAACAAATGTAACCTCCTCGATCGCCACAGAAGTATATCCAATGAAACTGACTTCTAGAGCAACATTGGAAACATTTGACTCGATCATAAAATTCCCTCCATCACTCGTAGTCGTTCCAGTAATGATATCGCCTGTCGTTTTTTCGGTGACAACAACTGTAGCATAATCAATAAATTCACCCGATGAAGCCTCGATAACTTTTCCTTTGATAATAAAAGGACCACTTTGGGCTTGAAGGACCATCGACCCAAGGCAAAAACACAATAAAATAAGAACGTTTTTCATCTATTTCTTTGCAATTAATGAATAGTGCAAATATAGGACTATGTGAATTAGGAAACCACCTATTTTTTAATCTGTTGTAGCTGCTTGATCTGTTTTAAAATCAATTTTTTTGGCGTCAATGGAATCATAACCTTCATTATTTTTTGGCTAAACGTTAATCCTGAAACAACATCAAGTTTACCATTTAACATTCCGTTGTACCCATCTTCAGCCACACTTCGTGCTGTTGCTGTCTTATCGAGTAGTTTGGTTTTATCAACTCCAGAGATCTTGCCAAATTCTGTTTCAGTAGCTCCAGGCATTAGATTGGTGACTGTAATTCCAGTATCCGTCAACTCTTCCGATAATGCATTACTAAAGCTGGTCACATATGCCTTGGTTGCAAAATAAACTGCTTGTAATGGCCCTGGCATGAAACTAGCTATTGACGAAACATTGAGAATTTTTCCTGTATTGTCCTTTACAAAATCTTGTAAAAAAAGATGTGTCAAAGAAGTCAAAGCCGTAATGTTCAGATTGATCATCGCTATATCTTCTTCCAACGCACGCTCATTGAATTGACCAAGTCCACCAAAACCAGCATTGTTGATCAGGTAATCAACCTTGAGTCCGAGGGCTTTCACTTTATCATATACTTCTTTCGTAGCATTCGAATTTGTCAAGTCTTTTTCGATGATTGTAACTTGGATTTTGTGCTTTGTCTCCAATTCATTTTTAAGCGCATTCAATTTATCTTTTCGTCTTGCCACTACGATCAAGTTACCGCCTTTTTCTGCATGAATTTCCGCAAGTGATTTTCCTATTCCACTGCTCGCACCTGTGATTAATGCTAGTTTTGTCATTGCTGATTTTTTTTAGCCTTTCGGCAAATGTTTGTACTTGTTTTTGGTATTCTCTTTTTCTTAAAGAATGGATAGTGTACTATTCAACAAACCGTCTAAAATCGGAGCTTTCGAAAGTCCACTCAGGTGTAAAGATAACACCATGTTTAAACACATACCAAGGGCTAAAGTTGCCAGTTTGATTGGAAATTATTTGTAATTCTTGTGCAGGCATATAGCTTTGCGCAAGCATAAAGATTTTACTACCAGTTTGTATATGTTCTGCTTCATCGACAATGATCACAGCATGTCCCGGAAATCCCCCTTGAATCAAGACATCTCCCACTCTCACATCCGATAAATCAACAGATTTCATCTCTTTTTCCAACGAAGAGGTGCCTGCATACATGAATATTAACTCAAGGTAATTCCAGAAATCTTGATAGCTATTTGATGGGTTTTCTTTTTGAACCCAAGAGGTATGATTGCCCTCTACTTTCATACGTTTTCCTTTCATCCACTCCTTGTACTCAACCTTATGTCCATTGGTGAAATTGAAATGTATTTTGTCATAATTCTCTCTATGCCAGAAATACTCCGCGCGCAATCTCATGATCGCATCAGCACATTGATGTAAATCTTTATTTCCAATTTCTAAGTCCACCACTCCAACATAGACGTTGTTGTTGTTCTTGATGGAACCATCATAATAATGCACGGCGGATCCTATTTTCTTCAATGGTAAATTTCTCAGGTAATGCCCAAAGGTGGATTTTGAAAGAGTTGTTCTTTTGTATCCATCAGGTACTTGAAAACGATCCTTTATCGATGTGCCATCATGATCAACAAGCACCTGATCTGCAACTTCAGAATCATTCTTTTCTAGCTCTATGCTTTTCACCTGGGTAACAGAAGTTTTCTCTCCGTTACAAGAGGTGAATAAAAAAACCAAAACCACTATGTAAAAAACACCTTTCATCGTAACTATTACTACTTGAAGTCAAACATTTATTTCAGGCTACTTAACTCAAACGGAAAATCAAAGTCCCATCTTACCCAAGTCCAAGGAAATCTTTCGTCCATTTTCCTTGATCGATTGATAGATAGCTTCTACAATGATCATATCCCTCTTCCCCATCTCTCCAGGAACTCGATTTATTTCTCCATGAGAAATGTGCTTGGCAAAGTCATCCATCTGCAGAGCCTGTTGTCGTTTATGAGGAAATATCATCTCTTTTCCATCTGAAGTACGACCGCTAAGTGGACCATAATTGTTGGCTGGGTTTAACTCAAACCAACCTTTGGAACAAGAAACGTACAATCGATTGGCGTTTACATTGTGAGAGGTAAATACATTTCCTATTGTCCCATTAGGAAATTCCAGTTGGGCTGTGATCGTCTCATCGGTACCTTTAAAATATTCAGGTCTGGTTGAAAACTCCTGGGCACTGACAGAAACTGGATTTAGTCCCACACCATAAATCGCAGCTTGGATAGAATAGACTCCCATGTTCATCAATGCACCTCCTCCAGACAAAGCTTTGTTTAGTCTCCACTGATTGGGGTGTGTATCTGAAAAGTATGCTGCCTCTGCAGAAACGTATTTTACATCACCATAGGTTTTTTCTCTTACCAATCTCTTCACCTCTTGGGTGTATGGTTCTGAGTGAAGTCGATAA
>CALFDU010000144.1 GCA_937950315.1 uncultured Saprospiraceae bacterium
TAATGAGCTGCAGACTTGGTTGGATAACAATGCTGGCCTGACCGCCTTAGACGATTGTTCGGATACTTTTACTTGGGAATTTGATCTTATCAATTTCGAGGAAGATTGTACGAATGTGTCTACCTATCGATTTATCGCAACCGATGAATGTGGAAATACTTCATCAGCGGAAGCAAGCTTTAGTGTAGAAGATACTGCTGGTCCTGAGATTATGGCAGGAGAAGATATGTTGATGGAAGAATGTAATGATCCACCAATTGGCAATTTCCCTGACTTTGATTTCTGGTTGGGTAATAATGCAGGAGCTACTGCTTCAGACGATTGTGGAGCCATTACTTGGACCAACGATTTCCATCCAGATAATTGGGTGTTTACATGCGGGAATACTCGTTTTGTTGATGTTACCTTCACAGCAACAGATCTGTGTGGTAATGCCAATAGTACTGTTCATAGATTTGGAATAGGAGATGTTTCTCCGCCTGAATTCACCAATTGTCCAAGACCAGCTATTGTTGTTGATGCGCCAGATTCATGGTGTAACGCATATGTGAATTTCGAAATTCCAGATGCTGAAGACCTTTGTGGTGGGTCAGTGCAAATAAGACGTACTGATGACATTGATCTGAACTCAGGTGATCTGTTCCCAGTTGGTTTGACAATTCTATCCTATGAAGCGGAAGATGGATGTGGAAACATATCTACTTGCGAATTAAAAATCATAGTAAATGATTTCCATACTGAACCAGAGCTTGCTTGTCAAGATCCGATCACAGAATTCTCAGATGAGAATAGTTGTGGAACAACATTGACGGGACTTGCTCCTACAGCACTTTCAGATAATTGTCCAGACAACATGTGTGTGATCTATCAGATACTCGATGAAAACAACAACATTGTTGCCACAGGAACAGAAGATGCCAGCGGAGAGTATTTCCCGACTGGAATGAATAACTTGATCTACGCTGCCATGGATCAGCCATTGTTGTTGATCACAGAAGTAATTCAAGATGGAGTAAATACGGGCATAGAAATTACCAACTTCGGTCCTGCCAATTTAGATATCTCTTGTCTTGATATTGTAAGAGAAGATCCTACAACTCCAGAAGTATACAATGTACCAAATGGAACAGTACTTGCTCCAGGCCAAGTATACACCCAAGAGTTTACTACGATTGAAGAAGGAGAAGCGGCTGGTTACTACATTGCCTTTACGGATAAGATCATTGATGGTATTTCATTGAATGGATATAATGGTGTTAATTATGGTTTCACTGGATCATTGGATGGTCGTGCTTTCTATAGATTGTATGTGTGGGATCACGATGAAGACCTTGATTTTGAAATGGTAGATGACTGCATGCAAGGAAGCTATGGATTACTAAATCCTGGTATGCCTATCTGTACGCCTAACGGTTCGACCGTTGGTTTACAACAAGGTGCAGCGGGTGTTGCCTTCTGTAATACACCAGTAGAAATTATTGATAATATTGCACCATTCTGTGCACAATTTGATACTACTTTGGTTGAGTTGTTGGCACCAGTAGAATTGATGGATGGTTGTACTCAGATTACCTTTGAGGTTCCACAAGATGTTCTTGTAGGAGATATTAGACTCATGGATTTGTTGATCGAACTTACTGATGCAGAAGAAGTTTCTGCCAATTTGATAAGCCCTAACGGAACCAGTGTGGTACTATTTGGAGGATCATGTTCGGGTAGTTCAATGATGTCAGTTTCTTTGGCGGATGATGGTGATGATACGATGGGTTCAGTCATTTGTGACCCTGCAGGCGATGGAATATTATTCCAACCTCAAGAGTCATTCAAGTCTTTCTTCAATGAAAGTGCACAAGGAACTTGGACAATCGAAATCACTGAAGAAGGCCTGGGTGCAGGTCTTGTTCTGAATGCTACATTAGAAATTTTAACGCTTGTACCATTTGCACAAGAAGATATGGTAATGGCAAACGATCCAGGTGAATGTGGTGCATTCTTTGAATGGGCACACCCAATGTTCTCTGACAATTGTTGCTTTGGAGAAATGTCGTTTGGTTTTGAGTCATTGGATGCTGTATTGCCTCCATTGGCCGCAGGAGAGTTTGCTCAAGGAACCTTGACAGGAACTTTCTTTGGTTTAGGAACTACAACGGTTGTCTATACTTCAGTGGATCAATTTGGTAATGAGTCGCAATGTTCATTTGATATCACTGTTGAAGATTTAGAAGCGCCTGTACTTCAACCGCAAGATTGTCAAGATCAAGTATTTGTTCTTGCTGCTGGTGAGTGTGTACTGCCAAGTCCTCAATTGTTTTTTGAAACATTGGCTGATCATGATAACTGTGAGAGCGGTGATCTGAGTATGAGTATTTTCCCAGATTTCCCGGATGGAGTTCCGATTGGAAATCATACAATATCAATGACCTTGACAGACCTTGCAGGGAATAGTTCTTCTTGCACGTATAATATCGTGATTGAACCATATAGTGTCACAGACGCTGGTGATGCGCTAGCTTGCGTAGGAAATATCAATCTAAGTTTAGGGCCAGATTGTATGGCTGTGATCACACCAGATATGGTGCTTTCAGATGCAATCAATTATGGATGTACAGAAGAGTTCTGCGTAAGATTGACGGATGAGTTTGGAAACGACATAGGAAGTTCTGAGAATGGAACCAACATTGTCGGAGAAGAACATATCGGACAGACGATTGCCGTAGAAGTATGTGTTGATTGCGAAGAAAGCAATTGCTGCTGGTCATACATTACCATCGAAAACAAATTGATTCCGGATGTTATCTGCCCTGATGATGTTACCATCGGTTGTAATCAGACCTACGATGTTTCAGTAACTGGTGAGCCAGTGGTTGAATCATGTGAGCAAGAAATTTATGCAACGTATGAAGATGATTTAGTAAGCAATGGAATGTGTTCAGACCCAGTGGCAACCCTCGTACGTACATGGTACATCACAGACGAATCTGGAAATACCATTACATGCGATCAGAATATTGAGGTTAAAAAGTTCTCACTTGAAGACCTTGAAATGCCATTGGATCATGTAGTAACTGAAACTCATACTTGTCAAGAAGTATTGGATGATCCTTCATTGACACATCCTGACAACACAGGCTATCCGTTGATTGAAGGAGTGCCAATCACCGAAACTGGTGATGGACTTTGTTCGAGTTTCTGGAACTGGGATGATCTGCAGTTAAACAACTGCGATGGATCTTATGAAATATTGAGAAGATGGGTGGTTCACGATATGTGCTTTGAGGTTGACTTTCATGAAAACCCTATCGAGCATTATCAGATCATCAAAGTCTTAGATACAGCACCTCCTATTTTTGAGGATTGCCCAGATTCATTTACGGTAAGTGCAGAAGGATTTGGTTGTGATGCAGATATTTATCTGAATGATTATATGCCGATCATTTATGATGAATGTGGAAGTGTAGATGAATTGTTTGTTACGGTTAATCCGGGAACAGTATATGAAAGTCCAGAAGGAAGTGGAAACTACTATCTGACCAATATGGTCCCAGGCGACCACAGAGTAAGAGTAACCGCCAAGGATCAATGTAGTAATTTCAGCAGCTGTGAATTCAACATCCGGGTGGAAGATTTAGAAGAACCAAATACCATTTGCGAAAGCGATCTTATCGTTTCACTTTCCAATACAGGAATGTCTAAGCTTCATGCTGAAGTGATAGACGATGGTTCATTTGATTATTGCACGGATGTACATTTCCAAGTATACAGATTGAATGAATATTGTGTAGATGAATCCGATTTGGTGCCAGGTCCATATATTTCTGTTTGTTGCGAAGATGTAGCACGCAGTCCGATTATGGTGGTGTTAAGAGTTTGGGATGATGCAGATTTTGATGGTGAATTTGGAACAGTGGGTGATCACTTTACAGAGTGTATGGTAGAGGTTATTGTACAGGATCAGACCATACCAGAATTACAGTGTCCTCCTGATATCAATCTGGCCTGTGGGCAAGATTACAACGATTTGAGTATCACGGGAATGCCGAGTGTGGGATTTGTTTGTAATGCAGTGCCATCAAGTTTTGTCGATGATATCACCAGTTTGGAAGATTGTAATGTTGGACAGATAATCCGTAAGTGGACAATCCCGACGGACAACGGAATGGTTGAGTGCGATCAAGTAATTACGATTACTGCACCAGATACTTTTGATGAATCTGACATTGTTTGGGCTTCGGATTGGGTAGGTGATTGCAATACTCCGCAAGAAGATTTTACACCACAGTTTATTGGAGCTGGTGTCTGCGATCAATTGGGTATACAGCTAGAGACCGATACCTTCTTCTTGGCCGACGATGCTTGTTTCAAAGTAATCAACAACTGGACGGTTAGGAATTGGTGTACGGATGAAGAATACACAGATACGCAAGTCTTGAAATTTGTTGACGATACGCCACCTGTAATTACAGTGGCTGATGCTGGTTTTATTTCTGATGATTCTTGTGAAGCCATCGTTGAGTTGATGGCATCTGCAGATGATGCAGGCAGCACGTGTCCTTCTGATAATATTAGTTGGATAGTCAATGTAGATCTTGATAACAACGGAACGTTTGAATACCAGTTCTCATCATATCTGCCAGCATACGATGTTGACTTTGATGATACGGATGGAGACAATATTCCAGACATCTATCTTCCTCGTACTTCAGGAGGAGAAATGGTAGCGATTAGTCTACCAGATATGATCGAAGTTTCGGGTCTTGAGCATAGGGTAGTGTGGTCGGCTGATGACGGATGTGGTAACACAACCAGCACGACCAGTTACTTTACCGTTGAAGACAACAAGCCACCAAATGCAGTTTGCATCAACCTAAGTTCTGGCGTGATGGTCAACGGTGAATTAACGCTTTGGGCCTGTGATTTTGATGCGAGTAGTTCCGACAATTGTACACCACAACAGGATTTATTGTTTGGATTTACGGACGTGCATCCGACAGATGATCCGACTTTCAATCCATTGACCAATTGTGCATCGAGAACTTTCACTTGTGAAGATTTCTTGGGTAGTGATAATGGATTGGTAATGGTGTCGATTTATATTTGGGACGCTTCCGCAAATGTTTCTATCTGCCAAGCACAACTGAATTTGATCGATGCTAGTGATGCGTGTGATGGAACATTCGCGCCAATGATTGCTGGTCGAATGACCAGTCCAAACGGAGAAAACTTAATGAATGTTGAGGTATCACTATTGGATGAGAACAATGAGATTGTCGAGCAATCGATTACGGATGAAGATGGTAGGTATGCGTTCAATAACATAACATTCGGAAACGACTACATAGTAGAAGCTGAGAAAGATACACTTCATCTGAATGGATTGTCTACACTAGATGTTATCACAATCCAGAGACACATCATCTCTCTACAGAAGTTTGAAGATCCGTATCAATTCATTGCAGCCGATGCCAATAGTGATGAGCGCATAACAGCACTTGATATCGTTGATGTAAGAAGATTGGTCTTAGGATTAAAATCTGAATTTGACAACAACGAAAGTTGGAGGTACGTCAATAAGAATACTCCATTAAGTATGGAATCTATTTGGCCATTTGACGAAGTCCAAAACTTCAATGATTTGCCTTCAAGTGTCATGACAGGAGATTTTGTAGGAGTCAAAATTGGTGATGTTAACTTTTCTGCCATTCCTAATCTTACTGGACCGATGGTGTCTGAGGTAAGAGGAAACGATGCCTTGATGTGGAGTTACGACAACAAGCAATTTGAGGAAGGAGAAATTTTCGATGTTGTCTTTACGGCAAATGCAGGAGCATCTATCGATGGGTATCAGTTTACATTGGGTCACCCAGGATTGGAATTGGTAGAGATCACTTCGCAAGATGCATTTTGGAGTGATGAGTATTATGGAATCTTTGAAGATAAGACAACCATAAGTTGGAATGATCCAGAAGGGGGAATTTGGGAAGATGGAAATACATTTGTAGCCAGATTCCAAGCTACACAAAATGGTACATTGACGGAAGTCTTAGATTTGAATTCAGACATAACATTTGCGGAAGCGTATGATGAAGAAGGCGTTCAGATTATGGACAATGTCCTTCTTGCCAATGTAGAAGATTTTGTATTGAAACAAAACAATCCAAATCCATTTATCAACGATACGGAAATTGAATTTTCACTTCCTCAAGCCGGTGAAGTATTAATTTCGGTATACGATAACCAAGGTAAATTGATTTATACGGATAGGTCCGAACATGACTTTGGGCTAAATACAATTACCTTGAACAAACGAGATTTAGGAAATCCATCGGGTTTAATAACCTTGACGATGGCGTACAAAGAAGAAACTCAATCGATAAAGATGATTGTCATCAACTAACATCGATTGAAGAAAGATATTATAAACTCCAAAAAGTCCTTGTCAAAAAAGTTTGATAAGGGCTTTTTACTTTTTATAAGACTATCTTTTTCTTTTATTGTTTATCAATGATGGTGATGATGACCGCCTGCATTCGGATCTTTCTTAAATTCTAGGGTAACTAGATCTACTGAGATGGCTGGCTGCCCCTCTACAATGATATATTTTTTGTTTATCTCAATACCCTCATAACTCGTGAATTCATTTTTCCCATTGGGCCATTTTATACTCAGACTCGTTATCTCTTTCATTGTTCCTAGTCCAATCTCGCAAGTAAGAGGATTGGCTCCAAAACTAGATCCAGAGCCCACTGTTTTATAGATCTTTCTCTGCTTGCCCCCCTTGGTAGTTCCTTCTACCATGATCCTCGCCCCGATTCCTGGCTTATTAGAATCCACTCCTTCCAATTTGATTTTTATCCAATTGTTCTTTTCGTCAGTATTTTCATAAAAGGCATTGGGAAATCCATCTCCCTTAAATGCTCCACCCATCACCGCATAAATATCTTGATCTCCATCATTGTCAAAATCCGCAAAAGAAATACCGTGTCCTTTTTGAATATGTCCCACACCCATGGAAAAACTTTCATCCTTAAATCTTTTCCCGTTTTGATTTACGTACAATCGATTGGGTACCGTTGATCGGTAATCTGGTGCGCCTGTACCCAAATAGAAATCCAAGTAACCATCATTGTTCATGTCTCCAAAGTTGCATCCCATTGTCGAGATGCCTCTATCTTTGATGTATTGACTCGTTACATTTTCAAACTGCATCTTGCCGTTGTTTTTGTAAAGGCAACTGTTTTTAGTTTTGATTTTCTTCCCAATAATATTGCTGGCAAACTGACCTCCTTGATCCTCAAAAGCAGTTCTGTCGTAACTCGCGACATACAAGTCTTCCCAACCATCATTGTCCACATCAAAAAACCAGCAAGGAAAACTTTCAGTCGGTTTTTCAACGCCTGCACGCACTTGCTCAAATCCTGCAAACTTTCCTCCTTCTTGTTTCCCAATCAACATAATGTTATTGCCATCAAGGTTGGAAAGATATAGATCTTGCCATCCATCATTGTTTACGTCGCCACTTGTGCAGCCTTTGAAATATCCAACTTTGTTTACAGAGTATTTTTCTGCCACATTGGTGAATGTTTCATCACCATTGTTTAAATAAAATTCACACTGAAACTTTGTTTTCGAACTAAACGTAGTTTCGTTGGCAATAAACAAATCCAAATAACCATCGTTGTTGAAGTCATTCCAGGTAGCAGCTTGTGTTGGATTGGCTTTGTACAATCCTGCGGCAATCGTAACATCAGAAAATGTACCATCACCATTGTTTTTAAGCAAGCTGTTTGGGAGTATACCCCATGACCTGTTTGGCATCCATGCACTTCTTAAGATATAGATGTCAAGAAATCCATCGTTGTTGAAGTCTGTCTGATTTATATGCAAACCACCTTTTGATTGAGCAATTTTACTTTGATCGGATTTGTCCACAAAAGAACCTTTGCCGTCATTTTCAAAATACTTCATTTTTCCTTCTGATCCCCAACTCGAAGTGACGATATCTAAAAAGCCATCGTTGTTGAAATCATCAGCGATAGATCCACCAGCCAATCCAAAGAAGTCCAAAGACATTTGGGTGGCAACATTGTTGAGTGTACTCTTGTTGGATTTTTTTCCTAGTGGAACCAAGTATTTCTTAGGAACTTCAGATGGATACTTTCCCAATGTCATGTATGCAATATTCATGAGCCACTGCGACTGAATATCGTCAGGGAACATCTTTAATATCTGTGTGTACTTTTCAACGGCTTTTTCAGATCCAGTTCTTTTTTTATGTTGACCTTTTGGAGTGATTGGGACTATGCATGATTCGTCATTATGATTTTCCATACAATTTTCTTGCTCTCCTTTTCTTAAATAGCTGATCGCAAGCATTTCGTGAAACGATCTGGTCTGAGAAGTAACTTTAGCTAGATTTGGGTTATTGGTAAAAAGCTCTTCAATGACTTTGATGGCCTCATCTGTATCGCCATTGTTCAATAACTCTTTCGCGTAATTGAATAGATCCACACCGTTTTTTGATTTGTCAAATTCTGACTTATGAATTTGAGCTCTGAGTTTGTTTTCATAAATGGATTCGGCAGCACTTGCATATTTTAGAATCTGGGAGATACTATCCCGCATCATTTTGGTCCCGTTCGATCCGGATTTTGATTCGGTAGAAGAGATGGCATCCGATGTATTGCTGGTCGGATTGTCCTTACATGAGCATATCAGTATTACAAGACAAAAGAAAATGGATATCCTTAGATTGATCATCTACATTCGGTTTAGAAACCAAATATAAGCTTATAGATGAAATGGCTCTAAAGCAATTGGTTAAATTGGTTATTTACCCAGAATTTCATCAAGCGCGGTACAAAGCTTTTTCTTGATTCTTCTTGATGCTCTGAAATCTGCAAGCCCACCTGCGTAAAAATATTGTATAAACCCTTTCTCATCAATGATGATGGTTGTCGGAAAACCTGAATGGATATAGAGAATGTCATAAAAGAATTGCGATGCATCAGGAACCAGCTCAAAACCAAATTTTCCTTTACGGTCAATAAACCTTTTAAGTGTTTCAGTATTATCAGTGGAAGCAGCAATAAAATTCACCTCGTCATCTGAATATTTTTTTGAAATTTCATTCAATCCAGGCATTTCTGCGATACACGGTGGACATGCTGTAAACCAAAAATTGATCACAGTTACCTTTCCTTGAATAGAATAGTTATCAATTAGTTTACCATCCATATCATAGATCTCAAAATCAGGAATTTTTTGGCCTATGTAACATTCTTTCTGATGTTTAAATCGGTAACGCTCCTTCTGGAAATCATAGGAGTTGTAACAGTCGTCTACAGATTTCTTGTATCCAGAATCTTGACTGAAAGCATGTTGCACGCAAATCGATAGGAAAAGAAAAGACACGATTAGCCATCGATTGTCCATCTTGTTGATTTTATTTTTTGTGCTAGATTTCAAATATAATACTTATTTAAGGTGAGTATCAGTTTAATGAAGCAAATATTGGCCCAGAGATCTTATTTACTTTCAATAAATGCAAATTTGAAACCCTGAATAGTATGAAAATCTGGTTTTGGGGTATTTATGGCCTTCCAACTGATCCACTTAATTTCATCATTTTCGCGATAGCAATCTGCCCTAAAAATTCCCATGAGAATTTTGTCATCCTGAATAAATCCCATCTCACTAAAGGTCTTAAGCGCTAATTTCCCTTCAACTGCATAACCACCTTCAATCCCTTTCACATAGTAATTATCCCTACTAAATGCAGGAAATGACCAATCCTTGACAAATTTGCGATATCCCTCCGCATAAAACTGCTGATTACGACCACATGCATCAATTTCAAATCCACAATAGGCAGTCATCATGGTATCCTTCGCAAAAAACAATTCTACACGATCAGAATATTCAACTGCAGTATTGTTGTTATCATGATCATAGCATATTACTTGGCTGTCCTTTACTTCAAAATAAAAATAAAGATAGATACCATCATTGTATGATTTGAATATCGTTCCTTGATCGGGAGTGGTTTCCCAAGGATTTAGGAAATCTTTAAAACGTTCTGACTTAGACCATTGTGACTCCTTGTCTTTTCCATCAATGGCAATAGCATCTTGGTGGTATTTGATTGTATATGTTTTTTCAGCACAGCCCATTTGTAAGCTCAAGGCAAATAGTAATACAACACTTGATAGAAACTGTGATAAATATTGAATCATGGAATTTGATTTCTGAAAATCAACGGAAGATAAAAAGTATTTTGTTGATTGTTTGATTAATTCTTTAAGGGAATAGATTCATCCTTATTGTACTCGATGTCTAGATCATTGGCATATTCCTCCACTGTCTTCTTAAAACCCATTTCTTTTCTGAGACTATCAACTTTTTTTACATCCTGAATGGGCCACACATAATATTGATTGGTTATAAAGCCATTGGCATTTTTTCGTGGAGCAGATTGTGTCCCATACAGTTGCTTTAAATTGTTTTCCACCAATATGCGATCTTGCATCAACGCGTATTGCTTTTTTGATGCCTCGCCCTTTAATGCTTTTTCTTTTAGTTGACCAATATATTTTTCCATAGTAGCAACATCATTGTGTTGTAGAATATTAAAAATTCCATCACTCAACTTTTTTCCATCTTTTGAGATTGAAGGGTAACCATAAGCTGTTAAAAATGCCTTTGCCTTAATTAAATTGAGTGAATCGATAACCCCCATTTTGTTATTTAAGTCTAAGTCAAACGTATCCCGCAACATATTTTCGTGTACACGTTTTCTAATGGCCTGTTCTTCATCCAATCCCTTTTCAATTTCCTGTTTTAGTTTTAGGTATTCTTTGTCAGGTCCTATTTGAGCACATGAGGCGAAAAATAGGATTACCACCAATTGAAAATAAATTCTTAGAACATCGAGTTTCATTCGATCCATTTTACTAAAAATACAATTTCAAAAGAGAAAAGAATAGGAGCGAGAAGAATAGTTGAAATGGATCCATGCCTTGTGACCAGGAAATCAGTTTATCATAAGGAATAATGATACATGATAAGCGCTATGAAAACCAATATTTGTAAAAAAAGAGAGAGGGACCAATGCCTTGATCCCTCTCGCAAGTAGACATAATTTTGGTAATTATGCCTCACTTAACTATTGCTTAAGAATATGTTCTCAAGGTAGTTATTTTTTAAGAATTCAATCAATAATTGGCTTATTTTTCGAGGGATTCTAAGTAATTGAAGTAGGGATTTTAATCGGTTGATTATCAGGTAGATAGACCTAGAGTAGTACTTCTAATTATCGATTTTCCAATAAAAATTTGCTTTTAATTACCCCAGATTCTTGACCAAAGTGTTCTCATCACTTCCTTCTCGCCTCCTTCAGGTGGGCCACCAATTGCTTCTTCCATTTCGTAGCTTTCACCCGATTCTTTGAGGTAAAATTTAAAGATAAAGTCATCTCCACCCTTTGCTTCTCCACTGAAGCTACCAAATCTCAAATCATTAAACTGCAATCGCTTATCTTCTCTCCTAAAAACACTAAAATAATCATCGCAGAACCACCGTAAAGTCTTGATGGTATAATCTGTATCTATATTTTTAAGCAAGTCATGCTGCTTTTCAATTTTTGTAAAACGGATTGGCTGACTATCAAATATTGAATGCAAGCCTTGATAATATCCATCCTTGGTCTCAGCTGTACAAGTCCACAAGAAGTTGGTCAGTAAATAGGAGTTGGTAACAAAACGCTCCGCCTCAATATTTTCTCTTTCCAGCGCTTGCGCAAATGTATTGTTCATTTTTTGTTTATGGATCAATGTAAATACCAAATACAAAGAACTCAATCCTATTCCCAAATAATTCCAAAACCTTCTCTTTGGCGAACTTCTATGAAATGACGCAGCAATAAATAGACAAATTATGAAAGGAATGGTGTAGAACATATCAGCAACTGCAATGCTACTCCATGCAACCCTTACATCCGAAAAAGGTGCAAACAATTGTGTTCCGTACATCGTAAAGCAATCCAATATTGGATGCGTAAACAAGGACCAAAAAAACAACCACTGGTAATCTCGTACCGTAGCTTCAGGCTTCTCCCAATTATCAGAAAAATATCTTGACTTACTCGATCTATACAATATGAACAACATGACCGGAACCAAAACGATGGTCGGAATTATGGTATCTGGAAACAACATCTTCAAAAACATATCTACTATGAAACCTACCAGTATCGTCGCCAGAGCTCGACAGAAAGTTGCAATCCATTTATGATATTCACTATTATATAACCAATGGATGATCCAACCTACAGCAAATGCTCCTAAAATACTAAACAAGATTGAATGACTTATGCCTCTATGAAAAGCTAGATTGTCTATGGTAGAAAGGAAGAATTTCCCAAGGACATCTAAGTCAGGAATCGTTCCCCCGATGGCACCCAACCACATGGCTCTGTTACCAATTTTCTTTCCTAGAACTACCTCTCCTGCGGCAGCACCTAAGACAATCTGAGTTAATGAATCCATTCCGTGTTATCCTTGTTCGGTAATCTTCAACTTACTAAGAACAAGATTGGAAGCCGTTTGTTCCGCACTTTTCTTATTAAAGTCTTCTGCAAAGGCTATTTGCTTTCCATTGACATGAACACCTACTTTAAAGCGATCTCTTTTATTAAGTTTTGTTTTGGCTAGTAATTTAAATTCGATCTCATGCCCATGTTTTTGAGCCCACTCTAAAAGCAAGCTCTTGTAGTTGTCGTCTATTTCTTCCAATTGATGAATATCGAGATGTTGCATCAAAATACTCTCCACTACATAATCCCTTGTCTTGATATAACCATATTCAATATATATCGCCCCCACCAATGCTTCCAGTGCATTCCCTAGCATAGATTGACTCAATACACCCTGAGAATACTCAGAAAGAATCATGTCGAGTCCCATACTCTCTGCTACCGCATTCAATGTTTTTCTCTTGACCAACTTAGACCTCATCTTGGTCAAAAATCCTTCTTTTTTCCGGGGATACTTTTTAAATAAATATTCAGCGACTATTGTAGAAAGAATAGCATCACCCAAATATTCAAGACGCTCATTGTTACTCGTGTCTACAATGCCAATGCTACTATTCATCGATTTGTGATAAAAAGCCAACTTGAACAAATGCAAATCACGAGGCACAAACCCAAGGACATCCTTAAATTTACGAGCAAGCTCTTTTTGATCTGATATGTAGTAGTTATAGAATCTTTTTATCACAATCAGTTATTCGTATTTTTTTAAAATAACTGTTGAGTTATGACCTCCAAATCCAAAGGTATTGCTTATAACAGCATTCACTTTTCTTGATTGAGCTTCATTAAACGTAAAGTTCAATTTGGCATCAAATGCGGGGTCGTCATTAAAATGATTGATTGTTGGTGGAATAGCCTGCTCTTGTATCGCCACAATTCCAGCGATCGCTTCAATCGCTCCAGCGGCTCCAAGCAAATGTCCTGTCATTGATTTGGTCGAACTAATATTCAATGTATACGCGTGATCCTCAAATACGGAAGTGATAGCCTTTGTTTCAGCCAAATCTCCCAATGGAGTAGAAGTACCATGCACATTGATATAATCTATATCTTCTTTATTAAGTCCTGCATCTTTCAATGCAAGTTTCATTACATTCTTTGCACCCATTCCTTCTGGATGCGGGGCAGTAATATGATGCGCATCTGCCGTCATACCAACTCCTACAACTTCTGCTAATATATTTGCACCTCTCGCCTTAGCATGCTCCAGTTCTTCAAGGATAAGAGCACCTGCTCCTTCTCCTAGGACAAAACCATCTCGCTCTGCGTCGAATGGTCTAGAAGCTGTCAACGGATCATCGTTTCTTTGCGATAGCGCTTTCATTGAGGAGAATCCTCCGATACCCGCTCTGGTAACCGCCGCTTCAGATCCACCACTGATCATAATATCCGCACGATTCCATCTAATATAATCTGCAGCTGCAGAAATAGAATGAGTAGAAGATGCACATGCTGAAACTGTGGCGTAGTTAATTCCCCTGAATCCATATTTGATAGAAATATAACCAGGTGCGATATCCGCAATCAATTTAGGGATCAAAAAAGGATTGTATCTAGGAGCACCATCCCAAAGAGCAGCCTCCATCATATCATGTTCGATTGTCTCAAATCCACCAATACCGGATCCCCAAATAACACCCGCTCTATCCAAGTCAATAGCCTCTACATCAAGCCCACTATGTTGCATTGCTTCTTCACACACAATCATTCCATATTGTGTGAATGGATCCATTCGTCTTGCTTGCTTACGATGAACAAAATCTTCTACATTAAGATCTTTCAACTCACAAGCAAAGCGTGTTTTAAATAGCTCAGCGTTAAATCTTGTAATCGGTCCCGCTCCACTTTTCCCATTCAACAATCCTTCCGCAAAATCTTTGGCTGTGTTACCTATTGGAGTCAATGCTCCGATACCCGTAATTACGACTCTTCTCATAAAACGAAAATAATTCTTTTAACCGATTCAACTGCTTTATATGTAGCTATTTTGCAGAATTAGGCCTTGAGATATGATTAAATTAAAAATCCACATAGACCTTAGATCTATGTGGATTGATTTTTAAGCGTTTTATTGCTTACTTGTTAGCTTCTAGGAATGAAATTGCCATCCCTACTGTTGTTATCTTTTCTGCTTCTTCGTCAGGAATAGAAATATCAAATTCTTTTTCGAATTCCATGATCAATTCAACGGTATCCAATGAATCCGCTCCTAAATCATTAGTAAAGCTTGCTTCACTCGTTACTTCTCCTACATCAACGCCCAATTTATCGACGATGATTTGTTTAACTTTTTCTGAAATGTTAGACATAATAGTATTATTAATTATTAAGTGGCGCAAAATAAACCAATACTAAGCGCAATTCAAACTATTAAATGATATTTTATCAATAGATAGTTCCCGTCATTATTTATAATTTAGGAATATTATAATTGAAAAAGCATTAAAATGCGTATTACCTTCACTATCTTAATGTAAATAAAACACTATCTTATTTTGAACTTAGAGACCAGACAGCACCAAAAAACAAAGATTTTAGCCACTCTCGGCCCAGCTTCTTCATCCAAAGAAGTCCTGGAAAAGCTAATTATGGCGGGTGCAGACGTTTTTAGATTGAATTTCTCTCACGGAGATCATGAAGTTCATCAGAAAACGATCAATACAATCATAAAAATCAATGAAGAACATAATATCAACATTGGTATCCTTTGTGATTTACAAGGTCCCAAGTTAAGAGTCGGTGAAATGGAAAATAATGGCCTTAAAATCGAAAAAGGCGATATCCTGACTTTTGTTAACGAACCTTGTGTTGGAAATAAGGAACAAATATATATGTCCTATAAAGATTTTGCCAAGGACGTAAATGTTGGTGAGCGCGTCATGCTCGATGACGGAAAACTACAAATGACCGTCGTAGAAACAGATGGTAAAAGTGTCGTTAAATTAGAAGTGGTTTTTGGTGGAATTCTTTCAAGTAACAAAGGAGTCAACCTTCCAGAAACAAAAATTTCTCTGCCGAGTCTTACAGAAAAAGACCTTAGAGACCTCGAGTTCATTTTGACACAACCTATTAATTGGATTGCATTGTCTTTTGTCAGACACGCAGAAGATGTCATTCAATTGAAAAAGAAAATCGATGCAGCTGGCCATTTTGCCAAAGTGATTTCCAAAATTGAAAAGCCAGAAGCCATCGCCGATATCAAAAATATCATCAAGGCGACCGATGCCATTATGATTGCTCGTGGTGATTTAGGTGTAGAAGTTCCGATGGAACAATTGCCTCCAATCCAAAAAGATATTATCAAGCGTTGTATCAAACGTGGAAGACCCGTAATCGTAGCTACCCAAATGATGGAATCTATGATTACCAATCCTTCTCCGACAAGAGCAGAAATTACGGATGTAGCCAATGCCGTTTTAGATGGAGCCGATGCTGTTATGTTGAGTGGAGAAACGTCAGTTGGTAAATATCCTGTGGGTGTAGTAACTGCTATGAGCAAGATTATTTCGGAAGCAGAAAAACACTATGAACTGCAAACCAAACGTCCAAAAGCTAATGTCAATTCTGAGACATTCTATTCTGATACTATTTGTTTTGGTGCAGCAAAATTGGCCGAAGACATCAAGGCAAAAGCCATCCTCGGAATCACTGTTTCTGGCCATACCGCATTCAAAGTAGCAAGTTACAGACCAAATTCTCAGATTTATATCTTTTCTTCCGTAAAGCCCATGTTGGCCACAATGAACCTGATTTGGGGCGTTCAGACCTTCTTTTATGACAAATTCTCGTCAACAGATGAAACAATTACTGACCTAACTGAAATTTTAAAGGAGAAAAAGTTGTTAGAAGAGGGTGACGTGATAGTAAATACGGCTTCAATGCCATTGCAGAAAAGATTTCGGACAAATACGCTGAAGATTACTATCGTTGACTAAATTTGTTATTTAATGATATTTCATGACGCACTATAAGACTGGAATCCTTTGTCTTCTCTTTCTTTTTAGCCTTTCGGCAAATGGGCAACCAGGTATCTATTCAGAAGATGATATGTCTCTACAGACCATCTTCATGGATGCCCAAACAGCCAAGTACCAAGAAAAATATGAAGAGCAAATTGATCTACTAAAACAACTCATCGAAAAAGATAGAAGTTGTAACGCTTGCCAGTACGAAATGGCATTGGCTTACTTCAATTTAGAAGACCTAGAAAAAGCTGGTTCTTCTATTAAAAAAGCGCTGGCCAAAGACCCAAACAATATTGGATACAACCAAGCAGCAAAAAAGATTTATCAAGAAAGCTTAAGGCATGATGAAGTAATCAACATCCTTACCAAATTGATCCAATTAGACCCAAGTGACTACGTTGCCAGAGAAGAATTGGTGGCAACTGCCATCCAAGCTGAGAAATATGACCTTGCTCTCAATTCTTTAAATGAACTGGATAAGCGATTTGGTGTTTATGAACGATCAACCAAATGGAAACTAGATATCTTCAAAGCCAAGAAAGATGAAAAATCCCAAATCGAAGCCGTAAAAAAATTAATCGCTGACAATCCTACCAACACCAGATATCTCAACAACCTTGCTTCTATGTATCTCGAATTTGGAAACAAAAAAATGGCACAAGAAACTTGGAATCGCATTCTTGAAATAGATCCACAAGATCCAAACGCCAATTATGCAATCTTGACCAATGAGGTGTCTGGTAACAAAGAGATAAATTTCTTACGCGCCATCATTCCGATGATTGAAAATAAATCAATTCCGGTTGATGATAAAATTCGTGAGCTTATTCCTCACATTGCAGACATGTCCAACAATAACAATGAAGAAAACAATGTCCAGCTTTTGAAGCTGTCAGATAAGTTGGTAAGAATGTACCCGGATGAAGCAAAAGTGTATGCCTTAAGAGGAGATGTTTATCACAACATGGCCGATTTCGCTTCCGCAAATGAAGATTACAAAAAAACAACTTCCTTAAACAAAGGAATACTGCAGGTTTGGAATCAAAGAATGAACAACGAAATCCAAATGGAAGACTTTGAAAGTTTACTGAAAACATCAAAAAGTGCCATCGACTACTTTCCACTCCAATTCAATCCTTATTTCTATAATTCTTTGGCTATGATCAAGACAGGAAAAACGGACAAATTGAAAATGCAAATGGGTGAGGCAAAATTCATGGCGGCCAACGACAAAACTGCCTCCATGAGAATGGAATACCTTGATGCTTTGATTTCATTTCAAGACAACAATCTTGAAGCAACAAAGGATTTTGTAAATGAATATGCAACGACAAAAAACAAAGACTATCTAGTCCAAGAATTGATCGGTGATATTTACGCAAAGTCAGGAGATATCAAATCAGCCCTTCAAGCATGGACTTTCGCTCAAAAATTAGGGAACAATGCTCCCACTTTATTAAAAAAGATAAGTGAAGAAAAGTATATCAATTAAAACACTTTTTGTTTTCCTCATTAGTAGTTTTCTAGTAATAGGTTGTAAGACAAAAAAAGTAATTACTGAAGAAGTTAAGGATAACTCTTACTCTGAAGAAGATGTCTTTTACAAAATCAAAGCATCTAATATTTACTTTGATTACCTTGAAGCATCAGGTACTGCTACCATCAATTCTCCTCAATTAAATATATCTGGCAACTTTATCCTAAGATTGAAAGACGATGAGACCGCATGGTTGGTGGTTAAAAAATTTGGAATCGAAGCTGCTCGTGTCTTGATACAAAATGATACAGCAACCGTTCTGAATCGTTTTCAAAAAGGATATATGCAAGGCCCAGTTTCCGAACTTTCAAAAAGTGTAGGACTCACAATGGGACAAAATGAAGTGATAGATTTTCTGGCAGGAAACATGATTGTCGATAATGGGACCTTTCTTTCCATGAGCCAAGACTCATTCATGTATGAATACAAAACAGCATATGATGATTTGATCTTTACATACGATTACAATTCAATCTCTGAATTGGTGACTCATGCTAGTTTTGGAGATATGCAAAACAATAGCGCAGAATGCGCCTACAATGATTATAGAGTCATTGATGATGTGCAGATGACCTCGTACCAAAGGATACTCTCTACCAACGATCCAAGAGTTGGTGAAACCACTATCACCCTTGACTTCAAAGACATTACCTTAAATCAGGAATTGAATTTCCCTTTTGAAATTCCAAGTAATTATAGAAAAGTAAACAACTAATGGCAGAATGGAACTTAGGGACCGATCGCAAGAAAGGTATCCGAAAAGAAACCGAAAAAGCGATATTGGTAGGACTCGTTATGCAGAATCAAACGGCAGAACAAGCCCAAGAATATATGGACGAACTCGAGTTTCTAGCCATGACTGCAGGAGCTAAAACCGTAAAGCGCTTTGTTCAAAAACTTCAACATCCTCATAAGTCCACCTTTGTTGGAAAAGGAAAAGTAGAAGAAATCGAACTATATATAGAACATCATGATGTTGATATGGTCATCTTCGATGATGACCTCACTGGAAAACAAACCAATATCCTCGAAGAAATTTTTAAAGTCAAAATCATTGATCGTAGCACACTGATCCTTGATATTTTTGCAAGTCGTGCACAGACTGCTCAAGCCAAAACCCAAGTCGAACTTGCACAGATGCAATACATGCTACCAAGATTGAGAGGTCTGTGGGATCACCTAGAAAGACAACGTGGGGGTATCGGAATGCGTGGACCAGGGGAGATGGAAATAGAGACGGATAGAAGGATTGTAAGAGATAAGATCTCCCAACTAAAAAAGAAGTTGGACAAAATCGACTTGCAAAACCAAACACAAAGAAAAAATAGAGGCCAGTTAATCAGAGTCGCCTTGGTAGGATACACCAATGTTGGTAAATCAACCTTGATGAACCTCTTGAGCAAATCTCAAGTTTTTGCAGAAAACAAATTGTTTGCCACCTTGGACACAACAGTGCGTAAAGTTGTATTTGGTTCCATGCCTTTTTTGCTTTCTGACACCGTGGGATTTATAAGAAAATTACCTCACCATCTGGTTGAATCATTTAAGTCAACACTGGACGAAGTCAGAGAAAGCGATATAATCATTCATGTTGCAGATATGGCCCACCCACAATACCAAGACCATATCGATACAGTCAACAAAACATTGAAAGACCTGAACGTAGGCGAAAAACCTACCTTAATGGTTTTTAATAAATTGGATCTATATAGAAAATTGAACTTTGATGATCTTTTGGATGAGGAAACCAAAACAGATATCCTCACCGAATTAAGAGAGAACCAACAAAACGCAACCGAACATCCAGTTATTTTTATCTCGGCTCAAGAGAAAGAAAATATGACCACCTTCAGAGACATCCTCGGAGATATGGTCAGCAAACAATATGAAATAAGATATCCTTACCAGACCAAAACTTGGTAAAAGTATCTCGCATAAATTAACGTAATATGAATCCATCTATACTTCAGAAGTATGCCAATCTTCTAGTAGACTATTGCCTGGAAATCAAGCCAGGTGAAAAATTATACATTGCCAGTTCGACAGCTGGAGAACCCCTTGTAAAGGAAGTGTTTAGAGCAGCAACGAAAGCAGGTGCTATAGTTGAATACAAGTTGTCTTTCAGCGAAGAGACTCGCATAAAAATGAAATATGCCGATGGCGATCAACTGACGCATCAACCAGTTTTGCATGCACATGCCATGGAGCACTTTGATGCATATTTAGCCATACGTGCACCTCATAATTTGGTAGAGAACCACGATGTTGATAAGGCCAAAATGAAAATTAGGACGGCGGCCATGAAGTCAATGTCTGACAACTACTTTAGAAGAACAGCCGATGGCTCTATGAAGAGATCATTGTGTCAATACCCAACACAAGCCAGTGCTCAGATGGCAGGCATGTCTCTCGAAGAATACACTGAGTTTGTTTTTAACGCTTGCCGCCTATTTGATGACAATCCAAAAAAATCATGGCTGCAAGTCAGAGAAGATCAACAGCACATCGTAGATTACCTAAATAAAGTAGATAAGCTGCAGTACATAACCAATGGGACAGATATTTCATTCAGCGTAAAAAATCGAACATGGATCAATTCCGATGGTAGATCCAATATGCCAAGTGGAGAAGTATTTACTGGACCAGTTGAAGAGTCAGTCAATGGTACTGTCTACTTTAATTTCCCATCTGTTTTTTCAAGTAGGCCGGTGAAAGGGATTACGCTTGAAGTGAAAGAAGGTAAGGTGATGAAGTGGCAAGCAGAAGAAGGACAAGAATTGCTCGATGAAATTTTTGAGATTCCTGGAGCGAGGTATTTTGGTGAGGTAGCCATCGGTACCAACTACAATATCCAGCAGGCAACCAAAAACATCCTTTTTGATGAAAAAATAGGAGGTACCATCCATATGGCCATCGGTCAATCCTATATTCAGACTGGCGGAAAAAATAAATCTGCAATCCACTGGGATATGATCACAGACATGAGTAAAGGCGGCCAGATTGTCGCGGACGGGAAGTTAATCTATGAAAATGGGAAATTTCTTTTCTAACATTAAACTTTTGGGCAATTTCAACGTCTAAAGATGATACAAAACAAGAAATAATGAATAAAGCCTTACTAAGCTTCCTTATATTTTTATTGTCAATTTCAATGAATTTTGGGCAAAGACCAGGCGGGCCGGGTGGTCCTGGAGGTAAAATGCCTTCCATAACGATAAAAGGAAAAGTACTCGATGGTGAAACAAACGCTCCATTGGAATTTGCAACTATCACAATAAATAGTTTGAGAGATGGGCAAGTTGTAACTGGAGGATTGACGGACGCCGACGGTAGTTTTAGTTTTCAATCTAGACCGGGAAGGTTTAAAGCGACCATTGATTTTCTTTCATACGAATCAGTAGTCATTGATCCGGTTCCATTTGAAAGAGGTCAAAGAGAAATAGATCTTGGTGAAGTGACATTATCATTGTCAGGAGAGGTCATTGAAGGGGTAGAAATCAGAGCTGAAAAATCTGAGACTATATACAAACTTGACAAAAGAATATTTACTGTCGGAAAAGATCTTGCCAACGCAGGTGGTTCCGCTGAAGAAGTTTTAGACAATGTGCCTAGTCTTACTGTCGATATAGATGGCAATGTGAATCTTCGTGGAAGTGCCAATGTAAGAATGTTGATCAATGGCCAACCTTCTTCATTGTTGAGGTCAGGCAATATGAATGGACTGCGTTCAATCCAAGCTTCAAGTATCGATAGAATAGAAGTGATCACCAACCCTTCTGCCAAGTACGAAGCAGAAGGCGAAGCAGGAATCATTAATATTATTTTAAAGAAGGAAGAAAAGAAAGGATTTAACGGCGCCTTCAATTTGGGATTTGGTTATCCAATAAGATATGATGCTGGCGCCCAATTGAATTTTAGAAAAGAAAAAATAAATTTCTTTGTTAATTATTCGAGTGGCTATAGATTTAATCCAGGAGGTACAGAAGAATTTAGTAGACAACTCATAGATGATTACTATAGAAGGTCATACTTAGACCTAGATAGAAATAGAGAAAGTCGCAACAATAGAATCCGTGCAGGATTTGATTATTTCTTAACAAAAAATCAAACACTGACCTTTGCGGGTTCCTATGGTTTTTCCAACGATGATAACTTGAACAAGGTCAATTATATCGATTCATTGGAACAAAATAACAATGTGGAGTTTTTTCAGACTACTCAAAGAGAAGACAACGAATTGGAAGATGAAGTCAATCAAGAATATTCGTTGACCTATGTGAATGATTTTGGAAGAAAAGGCCAAGAACTTAAGGCAATTATTCAATACGATCAAAGTGGCGAAACTGAGTTTTCTGACATTACGCAAAGTCTCAATGGAAATTTACTTGAAAACTTTCAAGAAGTTGATATCAATGAAAATCAAATCAACCGTTTAGGTCAAATCGATTATTCTAAAGAATTAGAAAATGACTTCCAGATTGAAATGGGTTTACGTACCAATCTCCGAACAATCACCAATGATTATAAGGTAAACCAAATAGAAGACAATCAAACAACAGCTGTCGATTCGTTAACCGATGATTTTGAATACAATGAAAATATCTATGCAGCTTATTCTACCTTATCAAAAACCTGGAATGAAAAATTTAGCCTTCAATTAGGAGTAAGATTTGAGCACACGACGATTGCCACGGAATTTCAAAATGGCAGCGATCAGGATACGAGCTACAATTATTTTAGAGCTTTCCCTTCTGCATTTTTTACTTACAATATCGATAAGAAAAATGCAATTCAAGTTAGTTATAGTAATAGAATTCAGAGACCACGTTTCTGGTTCCTGAATCCATTTTTGACACTTTCAGATGACAGAAATAGATTTGAAGGAAACCCAAAGTTATTGCCTCAATATACTGACTCATACGAGGTAGGATATATCAGATATCTAGACAAAGGTTCTCTTGCAGCAAATGTGTTTTACAAATTCACCTCAGATGTGATCACGAGAGTACGTACCATCAATCCTGATGGATCAACTACCTCTTTCCCTATCAATCTGAGTGAAGAAATAAGCTACGGTCTTGATGTTTCTGCCAATTATGATTTAACCAAGTGGTTGAGACTAGATGGAAATGTCAATTTCTTCAATTACAACCAATCAGCTGATGGAGGACAATTTGGAATCGATGCGTCTGATGTTTCATGGTTTGGTAGAGTAGGGGCAAGAGTGAAATTTTGGGACAATGCAAGTCTTCAGACTCGATTTAACTATAGAGCACCCAGAGAAACGATTCAAGGTTTAAGAAAGTCAATTTATACTGTTGATCTTGGTATAAGCAAAGATTTTCTTGATAACAATCTTACTGTCACGCTGAGTAGCAGAGACTTGCTTAATTCACGTAAAAGAAGATACATTATCGACCTTCCTGATTACTATGCTGAAGGAGAATCTCAATGGCGAACTGCTGGTGTGATGTTGAACCTAAGCTATCGGATCAATCAGAAGAAGCAAAGAGGCGGAAACAGATCTAGAGGCGGAGATCAAGGCGGAGGAGATGGCGATTTTTAATTGCTTTTCTCTCATTAGCGGTGGTCTTACCGACTATATACATTTTTTATAGGACTCATACTCCAAGCTTTAATAGGTGAAGCAATGTATTGAAACCAAAGAATAGCCTATTATTTAGCAATACTGCCTCAAAACTCAAGAGGATACAATACAATGTCATCTAGTCCATTCGAAGATAAAAAGGCCTTAATTGAATAATTCTAACTACTTGTAAATCAAGCAGTTAGAATTATTTTTAAAATTGTTGTCTTTGTTGTGTGACTTTCTTCCTATTTCCACGTCTCAAGAGTAATTATCTATGGGAGAGAAAATCCAGGAATACAGCCAAATCGAGATGCAATGATGCAGCTCTTTTTTTATGCCCTATATCATCTTAGCTTTCCTTATACTTTCTCCATCCTCCGAGGATCAAACCCAACACAGCAAAGTGTACCAACGTCTCACCTCCATCGATCCATGTATGATCAAATGACTTAAAAGCAAAGGCGTTATGCGTGAAAGTACTCATGAAATTGAAGCCAACACCTAACATCAATGCAATCAATAAACCATTGATTGCCGATTCTACTGGAATCTTTGTAAAAACCCAAGCCATGCATATGCAGGTTATAACAGATCCGATCGTGGCAATAATATATGGAGTAGATGTTTCATTTTTTTCAATGAACTCCATGGTCAAATCATTGGCTGCCATCCATTGTTCAGCAAAAATACCATACCATGTTGCACCTACTACCATTGATAAAATAATACAGACAAGTACAGCCCAAGGATTGATTACTAGTTTGCGCATAGTTTTGATTTAAAGATTAATAATTATAGATCGACCCACTTGGCGTCGCTCTGGCCACTCTCAATTACTTTATAGATAAATTCCATTCCTCTTACTCCGTCATCTATCGAAGGATAATCCGTGTAAATTTCTTCCACCTCTCTTCCTTCATCTCGAGCAGAAATACATTCTGCAACGTTGCGATAAATATTTGCGAAAGCTTCAATATAACCTTCTGGATGCCCCGCCGGAATTCTTGTATGTGCCTGCGCTGCTTCTGATAGTGGTCCCACACCCGTTCTCAATATTTGTTTTGGCTTGTCGGCCCATTTAACTTCTAGATCATTGGGATACATCTGTGACCATTCTAGTCCAGCAAGCTCTCCATATATTTTTATCCGCAGATTGTTTTCTTCACCCGCTGCTATTTGACTTGCAAACAAGATTCCTCTTGCGCCATTGTCCAATCTGATCAATACATTTCCATCATCATCCAGCAGTCTGCCTTTCACCACCGTGCTTATATCAGCACACATGGCAACGATACGTGATCCCGTAATGTATTCTGCTAGGTTTTCTGCATGTGTACCGATGTCACCCATTGCGCCCGCTATTCCTGATCGCTTTGGATCAGTACGCCATGCCGCTTGCTTTTGGTCTGTAGACTCAAGAAAGCTAGACAACCAGCCTTGAGAATATTCCACAACAACCTTCCTTATTTTACCTAGTTTGCCTTTTTGAATCATATCCTTGGCCTCCTTGACCATTGGATATCCCGTATAGTTGTGTGTGAGTCCAAAAATCAACCCAGACGCTTTCACTGCGTCTCGCAATTTATAAGATTCTTCAAGGTCAAAGCACAATGGTTTGTCGCAAACCACATGAAATCCATGCTCGATTGCCTTCATGGCTGGAGGGTAATGCACATGGTTGGGTGTAACTATAGACACAAAATCCATCCGCACATCTGCAGGTAGTTTGGCCTCCGTTTCAATCATCGTATTGAAGTCAGGATAAACCCTCGATGGATCAAGAAAAAACTCTTCTCCAGAAGCTTTAGATTTTTCTGGATTGCTAGAAAAAGCCCCACAGACCAATTCTATTTTTCCATCCAATGCAGCCGCCATTCTATGTACGGCTCCGATGAAAGCTCCCTGGCCTCCACCAATCATACCCATTCTGATTTTTCTTTTCATAATATAAGGTCAAATTGAAATAAGATAATGAATACTACAAGAGATAAATGTAGTAACTCTGCTACCAATAATTTCTTGGTTACAAACAACAACATGGTAAATAATATTGAAAGTGGTATAACCAATGTAGTAAGATGTTGCGCATACAATGCTGATGTGAAAAACATCATCGGCAAGGTGTATAAGATTAGAATAAAGAGAAGCGTAACTATTTTTTGTGTTTTTACACTTTTCTTTTTCCGTAATTTACTCTGATTCAAAATGATGTAAATTAGAATCAAAGCCAACGAGCCCAATCCTATCCAAGTATTTATTGCTAGGTTTTTATTGACGGAAGGCAATTGCACGTTTGGATTAAAGAAATGCAAAAAGCCATCTTTGTTTCTATCTAAGGAAAGTACTACCGCCAAAATAAATGGAGTGAGCATGCCTACTGTCCCTTGTAAAAATTCTTTGAGATTGACATCACGTAAGATCAACAGAGCTTGAATGATGAAAATGATCAATATCAGAAAATGAGGCACTATCAAGAAACTGATCCCGCAATAAAAACCCGACATGAACATCGCTCGTATTGGCTTGTAGGTTTTATATATTTTGGTCAGCTGTATCAACATCAGCAAAATGAAAGTATTTGCAATCATGATTGGGTGAAGTTGAAGAAACTGAGGGATCAGACAAGATCCAGCCGAAAACAAAAGCCCTGCTAACAAACTATTTTTTGTGTTTAGTTTATTGTTGTTGACGAAGTAGTTGACCATATTGGCCTGAACAAATATCAACAACACAGCAAGGAATGAAAGTGCTCTAGGCGATAGTCCCGTATATAAAAAATCTAGCATCGGACTCACCCCAACCAATGAATCGTAATTAGGTGGATTGATAAAAGAATTCAACCTGAGGATGCAGATATAAGGAATCAGCAACAGATTGTTAATAAAGATATTTTGTAAGAATAATTTTATCAAGAGCTACAGTCGTTTGTCAACTCCGAAAGTAGCGATTTTAACTAGGATTTTAAGCTAGTAGGATTGAAATTTGTAATAGCAACTTTAATGCATATAAATATTTAGTGGTCTGATGGAGATGTACCACATATGTTTAAGGCTGCGGCGCTTGCGTCATCGATCAATAAACACCAAGGTATGGGCATAAAAAAACCCTTGATCAGATGATCAAGGGTTTTAACCAATAAGTTTTTCTTTTTTACTAGTTGGCTTTCTTAGCGCAAGCTTTTTTGCTTCCACCAGCACAACAAGCTTTTTTACCATCTTTGGCAGTCTTTGCGTCAGCTTTAGCATCGTCCATTGGAACGATGTCTGAAGTCGCTGATGCAGATGCAACAGATGAAAATGCTTTAGACTTAGTACAGTATGAAACTTCGTCGTAACTTACTTTACCTGAAGTCGAGCAAACGTTCTTTTGAAAGAAGCTTACCGCTCCACTATCAGAACAAACTCTTTTCTGGATTGCTTCATCCGCTTCTGCAGCGATTTCAGCTTCTGCAAGAGCAGATGCTACTTGTGTAGCGTCAGTTGATTCAACTGAAGCAGATTTTTCTGTCTTTGTACAAGTTTTAGTGCAAGTTTTGCTACAAGATTGAGCAGAAGCCATACCAGCTACCAATACAAAAGAGAACATTAACATTAATTTCTTCATGTTTATTTTTTTCTTGTTTTCCTAATATTTCAAAAATAAGGGAATTATTTGATTGAAATCGCCCTTATTAAAACATTAACGCTCTGAAAACCAATATATTTGACATATAATTGAAATTCATCATCCAAAATCTTAAAATTATGGCCATGCCTCTTAGATTATTGATCTTTTCATTACTTATTTCCTTGACTTTTTCCTGCAAAACCCAACAAACCTTCACGCCTGAGACCTATGAAGGCAAGAAATTAACCTTTGGATCAGAAGGTGGATTTGCCGGTACAACCTCTGAACATTACATTTATGAGAATGGCCAGGTGTTCCGCTACCGCTCTAGAAAGGGAAGTACCCACGAATTAGGGAGAATAGATCAAGCAGTGGTTGATCAACTATTTCATAACTATAATGTCCTAGGGATTGCCAATTATGACTTGAATGATCCCGGAGATTTGACGTACTTTATCAAGATGCAAGATGGTGATCAGATGAATGCTGTCAAGTGGGGTGGAAGAAATGAAGAGACTCCGCCCATCGTCCTACAATATTTTAAAACACTAGGACAAATCGTAAACAAATATAAAACTGTAACAGAATGATTCGAAATTTAAAACTTGTCATACTCTGCCTTTTATGTGCCAATGTGATTTTTGCACAGCAACTTAAGCCTATCAAGAAATCAACCGGTAATTCTGTGAATGCTATCAATGATTTACATCTCCAGAAGAGGGTTAATCCCGCTTCCGCAAATGTAGATGAAGGTATTCAATATCTTCCCGTACACACTTTTACAGGTAGAGCCGATTTAAAAAATCAGTTTGTCGTTGATCGCTACAACAACGATGGCCAACCATCATTTATAAGCGGTAAACTTGAGGCATCAAAACGATCAAGTAACCTACAAGTACAAGCCCAAGATTATTTAAAAGAAGCATCAAAATTGATGAAGCTGTCTGACAATGATCAATTCAGTATGAAAAAAACTTGGACAGATGAGCTGGGTCAGACACATTTAAAGTACCAACAACAACACAACAATATTTCGATATACGGGGCAGAAGTAATCCTTCACTCCAAAGCAAACACCATCAATAGTTTGAACGGTGTCTATGCCAGCACACTGGATCTTGATGTAAATACATCAGTACCTTCTATTCAACCAAGTGAAGTTGTCTCAATCGTTAAAGAAAACATCAAAGGATCATACCGTGATTTGTCAGAAAGCACAGATTTGTTTTCTCAAAAAATAAATCAATGGGAAAACGAATTGGTTTACTATAAAGATGCAGATAAGCTTACGCTTTCTTATCACGTAAAAGTATATCCTCATCCCGGTGAGTGGATGACGTATTTCATAGATGCTCAGTCCGGAGAAATCATCAAAGAGTATTCTAATATCTGTCAATTGCATGCAGGTCATATTGATTCAGATCATGCACATGATTGTAATGCTCATGGACATCACGCGCACAACGAATCTGTAGCCAATGATCTTGTTTATGAGGAAACAGTACTTGATGGTCCTACGACTGCTACGGCACAAGATCTTTTCGGAAACAATGTGAATATCAATACCTATGAAGTCGGTACCAACTTTTTTATGATAGATGGTTCGCGTACAATGTTTAGTCCGGGAGCTAGTAATTTGCCAAACGATCCCGTAGGAGCGATATGGACCATTGATGCATTCGACTCGTCGCCACAGACCAATAATTTTGAGTTCGGTCATGTCACTTCAGGGTCCAACAGTTGGAACCAAAGAGAAGCAGTTTCAGCACATTCCAATGCAGGACTATCCTACGAGTACTTTAAGGAAGTACACGGAAGAGAAAGTATAGACGGTTCAGGCGGAACCATCATTTCATTCGTCAATGTTGCAGATGAAACAGGTTCTTCTATGGGTAATGCGTTTTGGAATGGGGTGGCCATTTTTTATGGCAATGGAGACAGTGATTTTTTTCCGCTAGGAAGAGGTCTTGATGTTGCAGGTCACGAATTGAGCCATGGCGTTGTTCAACAGACAGCCAACCTTGAATACTTTGGAGAGTCCGGAGCGATGAACGAATCTTTTGCAGATATTTTTGGAGCGATGATAGATCGAGATGATTGGAAAATTGGTGAAGATGTAGTAAGAATTAATTCGTTTCCTTCTGGTGCGTTAAGAGACATGGAAGATCCACACAACGGTGCCAATACTGGAAACTTTGGTGGAGGATGGCAGCCAAGTAATGTCAACGAGATGTTTACAGGTTCTCAAGACAATGGTGGAGTACACATCAACTCAGGTATCCCAAATCATGCTTACTACGAACTAGCAACACAAATAGGAAGAGACAAAGCGGAGAGAATATTTTACCGAGCACTTGAGACGTACTTGACAAAATCATCACAATTTATCGATCTAAGAGCTGCTGTTGAGAGATCAACCACAGACCTTTATGGATCAAACGAATTGATAGCTGTAGAAAATGCATTCAACGATGTAGGTATTGGATCAGGAGGTGGAGGTAGTTATGAAAATGATGCAGAAACAAATCCCGGCGATGATTTTATTCTATATACAGACCCTGGATTTGATGCCATCTTTTTGGCAGATCCTTCAGGCATGATAATTTCTAATCCACTCAGTAATACAGGTATATTGTCTAAGCCTTCCATAACGGATGATGGAGAAGAAATTGTATTTATCGGAAAGGACAAGAAGATGTATATCATTAACATTGATTGGGGTGCAGGAACAGCAGAACAAAACATACTTGAAGAAACAGTAGCTTGGAGAAATGTTGTCATTTCCAAAGATGGAAATAGAATCGCAGCTCTGTTTGATGATACCACTCCTCGTATTTGGGTATTCGATTTTATTGCAGGTGCAAGCCAAGAATTTCAATTGTATAATCCGACCTATACGGAAGGAATTAATACAGGTGACGTTTTGTATGCAGATGTTATGGAATTTGACATCACCAGTAACTTTATTTTGTATGATGCTGCCAGTCAGATTCAGAGCCAGACAGCAGGTAACTATGAATATTGGGATATTGGATTCTTAGAAGTATGGAATGGTGCGGCAGATACTTGGGCATTGGGAAATATCGAAAAAGCTTTTCCATCTTTGCCGGAAGGAACAAGTGTAGGAAATCCAACTTTCGCCAAAAATTCTCCGTATATCATTGCCTTTGATTTTATCGATCAGCAAGGAAACCAGATCTTAGGCGCCAATCTCGAGAGAGGTGATGTAGGATTGATTTATGATAATTCAATATTGGGTTACCCAAGTTTCTCTAGAGATGATACAAGAATCATTTTCGATTTAAATGCATCAGGTTATGAAGAATTAGGAATTTTAGATATGAACACCGATAAGATTTCTACCAATCCAGTAAATGATACACCTTGGTTGTTTCAGAATCCTACACCATCTCAATGGGGAGTTTGGTTTAGCAACGGAGTGCGTGTGCTTTCTGATTTAGAAAATGTTGAAGCGGAAGTTTCTCAGGTGTCGCTATTCCCTAATCCAACGAGTGAAATTTTGAATTTAAAGATCTATGGATTGAAAGAAGCAAAGACATATGAAATATATGACCTGATGGGCAAGTTGGTTATGACCAACGATCTACAAGACAACCAATCCGAAACGCAGATCAATGTTTCTGGTTTGACACAAGGGACATATATTCTTGGTGTTACAACCAATGACAAAAGATACAATACGCAATTTATTATCAACAGATAAATTGAAACAATTAAAATTGAGAGGGGAAGGCTTCAGTCTTCCCCTCTTTTTTATTAACCAACCATTAGTTTGATCAAAAAAATACTCATCATAAGATTCAGTTCTATTGGAGACATAGTGCTTACTTCTCCGATCGTCAGAGCTGTCAAGAATCAAACCCATGCACAAGTTCATTTTCTTGTGAAGAAACAGTTTGCTTCTGTGATGAAGTTTAACCCCTTTATTGACAAATGTTGGAACTTCGATCCAGAAGACCCATCTCTGCTTTCAAAACTCAAGGAAGAAAATTTTGACCTCATCCTAGATCTTCAGAAAAACATAAGGAGTAAAAAAGTAGCTAGGTCGTTGCATGCCAAGACCATCAGTTTTGACAAGATCAATATCAGAAAGTGGGCTTATGTTAATTTTAAATTTCCCGCTTTACCCAATCTTCATATTGTTGATCGATACTTTTCTGCTGTCAAGGAACTTGGAATTAAAAATGATGGACAAGGATTGGATTTTTATGTAGATCCTCATGTCTCTTCTCAATTTCTCAAAAAGGACGAAAAGTATATTTGTATTTCACTAGGAGCTGCGCACAATACCAAGCAGATTCCAGAGTCTACGCTTGCGCAAATATGCGATCAGGTGGAAACTACAATTTATTTATTGGGAGGAAATATGGATAAAGAGAAAGGCGATCGTATTGCAGTCTCTCGAGAACATGTCCACAATATGGCTGGACAGACCTCTCTTCAAGAATCCGCTGCTTTGTTAAGCAATGCACAATTATTACTCACCGCAGATACAGGACTGATGCACATGGCTGTTGGTCTTAAAATACCTACCTTGGTGATATGGGGAAATACAGCCCCAGAATTGGGCATGTATCCTTACTATGGTGAAGATGATATTTTTACCTTTAATCATGAGGTTAAACCTTTGAGCTGTCGACCTTGTTCAAAACTGGGGAAACAAAGCTGCCCAAAAGGACATTTTAACTGTATGCGAAAGCAAAATATCCCTATGATTGTAGACCAAATAAAGACTTTGGTCGAAGATTGAAAAATGTAGAACTCATTTACTCAAAATATTGTTGTACAATTAACTAGAAAATAAAACCAAATACAAATGGCACAAAGAAGACCAAATTTTGATATTCCTAATGTTCCTGGAGGCTTAAGTAAATACCTTGTTTACTTTATGATCGCTGCAGTTCTATTTATGATCCTGACCTCAACCACTTTCATTACCATTAATCCCGGTCAGAAAGGAGTGAAGTTTAAAAAATTCAGTGGCGGACTTGAAAAAGAAATAATATATGATCAAGGCTTTCATGTTGTAGCACCATGGAATGATTTGATCGTTTATGATGTAAGAATCAATGAAGCAAATGAAGAAATGGATGTCCTTTCCAAGAACGGTCTACCGATTAAAATATCTCTTTCTTACAGATATGCACCTATCGGTGATAAAATTGGATACCTCCACGATGAAGTAGGTTCTAATTATCTCGGTAGAATTGTTGAACCTGAAATCAAGGCGGCAACAAGAGAGGTGATCGGTGAATACCTTCCAGAAGAATTGTACAGTTCTAAAAGAGAAGCAATCCAAGATGAAATCTTTGACAGAACGCAAGAGTCTGTTGGAAAGAAATATGTAAACCTTGACGCGATCTTGATCAGTTCAGTTCAACTGCCACCTAAGTTGGAAAACGCCATCGAGAAGAAGCTTGAAGAAGAGCAGTTATCGTTTGAGTATGAATACAAGTTGGATAGAGAGAGAAAAGAAGCAGAAAGAAAGATTATCGAGGCACAAGCCAAAGCAGATGCCAATCAAATTCTTAATGCCTCCTTAACAGACAAAATTTTGAGAGACAAAGGTATCGAAGCAACACTTGAACTCGCTGCATCACCAAATTCAAAGGTAGTGATTGTCGGAAGTGGAAAAGATGGATTGCCATTGATCCTAGGAGATCAATAAATCAGTACCACCTACAAACAACAAAGGCCTCATTGAGATAATCAATGAGGCCTTTGTTGTTTGTATCTATCTATTATTCAATTAGTAATTCCCAGCCCACGCCTTGCGAGGTCCACCAACTGTATCTAGAAGTTCTTACAATCCCATCTTCTTTACTGTAAAAATAGGAAAGTCCATCACCATCCGCTGCCATGGCAATATTGTTCATCAAGACATTCAAAGAAGGGTAGATGTTACCAGATATGTCTGCATTGTTTATTTGTATTTCTTTAAGATCCTCATGATAAGGAAAGGTAGTTTTCCAACCTAAAATGTCATAATCTGATTCTACGTATGGCCTCAACGTTAAGTTTCTAGGTTCACTATTGAATAGATGACTTTGAAAAGTCATGTCTTTGTATTGTTCAGTAATCAACGAGTCATTTCTTACATACATCAAGTAAGTGAAGACACTATCCGCTTGTGGTAACCAATAATCCACTTCCTCATTCAATATGGCAGAAGCTGGCGTTATTTTTTCCTGAACAACAAATTTCCCATCCTTAAAACCACACACCTCAAAGTTCAAAGTATCCCTAGTAAATTGATAATTACTATTGTCAGTATCATAATAACTTTCTCCCAAGAAATACACATAATTAAATTCATCCCCCACCTCCAAATCATCGAATCCTACTGCAGGCGAGACCGTATTTTCTATCGACATTTGGATCGGCTCTGGCGTTTCCTTACTACAAGAAAAAGCAAACAAGCTCAGCGTTATTCCAATGATTATATTTTTCATAGTCTTATAATATGATTTATAATTTAATTTCTTTCACCATTATTTCAATTATCATCCCCACGTCAAAAATCTTACAATCCTTCTATCCCATAAATCCTAGTTGGTCTCCTAAAATCCTATAATCCCTACATCCTAAAAATCCTAGTTCTACATCCTAAAATCCTTCTATCCCAAAAATCCTAGTTGGTCCCACAATCCTAGTTGGTTCCCTAAATCCTAGTTCTAACGCCCCAACTCCCCAAACCGTTGGTACCAAACAAAAAAAGCCTGTGATTTAAAAACCACAGACTTTATATTCCCAAAAATTTTTACCTATTTCAATATGAATACACACTTATTCAAACTGTAAATTTTTCCATATTCCTCCACTACAAACACGTACTTTGCTTGTGATTGAGCTAAAATAAATTCTACCTTCTACACATGCTGGAGCAGTTACTCTCGGTTGTAGTCGCAATACATCATCAATGAAAACTTCATCTTGTGAAACAAACATCACATCTTGTCCATCATTTCTAATGATCACTTCATCAACAGCATCAATGACAAGATCACCATTTACAATAGCATTTTTAAGTTCAAATGTATTTATGGTATGTGAAAGAGAAGCAACTTCGCTACCATCTTCATACCACTCAATGGCACTATCATCACTATCGGAAAAGCGTATGTCTGCCCCTTCTGATTCAAGATCTAGTGCAACATCTGGAGTATCAGTGCCAAGTCCGATATTTCCAGTTGATTCTTCTATTGCAAAATAATTGGAACCATCATCTAAAGTGTTATTTATACCATCTGAAAGTCGATTGATTTTAAAGGCATTTTTATCATTGTCTATTCCATAAACCCAATTTTTAGTACCTGATGTCATATGAATAGACAAATCAGTACTGGCAAAAGTGTTTTTCAGACTTAAAATTGGTCTGTTGTTATTTCTGAGAATGACTCCAGAAATTAGTGGTTCATCAGAGAGAGTAGTTCCTAATGGTTGGATGTTTACCAATCCTTGATGTTATATTCCATCAGCTGTCTCTTGCCAAAACTGCGGATTTGGATATGACCAACTTGCAGTACCAGCTCCATCAGTTGTCAAGATTTGATCAGCAGTTCCATCCATGGTAGGCAAAATGTATTGATTGTTGATTCGCAATTTCCCATCGCTGGACAAACCTAGTTTTTGAACTCCATTGAAGGCTAAAACAAATGGTTGAAGCAATTGTCCATCATTGGTAGTAGTTCCATTTTGAGTTCGTGCATTCATCGCCCACTTATTGTTTGGAGCCAAAGCATGCTGAAACCAAAATCTTACGAAGTCTCCACTTTCAGTTTCCATGATGGAAATATGAGGATTGCTTGAATCCGAATCCATCTCTATGGTAGTCTGTGCTTGAGCATGTATATTTTCCGAAAGGGAAAACATCAGCAACAAGCCTACAATGAATAATAAGTATTTCATAACATGTAAGTTTTAAAATCGGGTTTTTTAGAAACTTATTGCAGCTTATTTTAATTCAGCAAGCATGCTTTTGATTTCTGCAATCTCAGCTTTCAATGATTCGTTTTCTGACTTCATTTTTTCAATCACTACATTTTGCTCTTGAATAGCACTTGTCAAAACAGGAATCATTTTAATATAATCCACACCTAGTATTTCGATTTGATCAGTTTTTGATCTTGGATTCCCTGCTTCTTCAAAAATGGTGTGTGTTTGCTCAGTCACTACTTCAGGGAAAAGAACTTGTAAGTCTTGTGCTAAAAATCCAATTTGTGGCCCTTTTGCAAAATTCATTGAAGGATAAATACTCTGATCATATTCATAAGTCTTAACTTCAAGAGACATTAGTTTGTCCAAGACCTGTGGTTGTAATTTTTGAATGTTCTTTTTTAATCTCTGATCAGATGGTGCAGTAAAACTTCCTGTGTAGTAGATGTCACCAGCTCCATAAATTGCCCAGCTACTTCCTGAATCTCCAGTTGCACTACCAAATACCCCAATCTCATTAGAATCAGTACTATTTGCTACACCGTATACACCCCATGCTTCACCAGTAGTGGAATTGGCTTGTCCAAATACTCCTATTCTGTTACCATCACCCTCTCCGTGAGCCCACATAAATCCACCATGAGTTGTGCCATCAAATGTTCGATCATTTTCGGCTTGGATCCCGAAAGAATAATCGTCTGTAAAAATGTCCACTTGCCCTTCGAAGAATGGAGGTATTGTTTTTCCTATGATCAATGAGGAATCCATTACAACATGCCTTGTTAATGCTACTTGTTCCACACCAAATGCATTTGGAAGTGCATTTAAGCTCATAAATGTTGTGGTCGAACTTCCATCAAAATGATTGAAAAGCATTCTGTTTTCTGGATTACCTGCGTTGAATGCCCTGGATGCTACTCTCCATTCTTCGTCAGAGAAATCATTGGCAAAAATAAATCTTGTAAAATTGTTTTGAGCTGTATCTGTTAATTTAAGTTGAGGGTTTGTTGAAGTAGAAAAATGTTCAACCTCAATTTGTGATGTACCTATTGCTGCCATCAAAAGCAAAAATAGGCTTATCGTTAATTTGATATTTGAATTATGCATTTGTATTTAAATTTTATTGGTGTTATAATAATTAGATCTTAATCAGTTTTGTTGGAAAAAAGAAGACCATGTTCAAATGCCTTGACCATAAGACCGGCAGTGTTTTTTGCGCCAAGCTTGAAACAAAGATTTCTTCGATGAGTAATGATTGTCTATTCTTTAACTTTAAGTTTCTCTGCTATTTCACTATTGGTAAATTCCTCTGCTATTAGGTTAAGTACCTGTTCTTCTCTAGGTGAAATGATATTTGTTTCATTATTCATTCGTTCATAGGTAAGTGTCCCAAACTTTCTGATTTCCATAAAAAAAATTAATTTTTTTTGACATTGATTGAAGATAGAAGGAGCGCATTCGTGTATAGTTGTTTATATTTAAATAGATTTGAGTAATGCTAAATCATAAAATCGATGGCTAGAAGTATGAAATACTGTGTGGCTATATGTTTATTTATATGCCTTTTTCAACATTCTTATGCACAAATATCCAATGATTCATTGGATGCTTTGCTGTATGAATTTGAAGCAGCAGTTATCCAAAATGATTCTGAAATCGTCCAGTCTTTAGGAAAAAAATTGGCCTTGAAGAAGACGGAAGTAAAAGAAATTAACCGTCAAGTTTTACTTATAAATTCAGAAATTAAATTGAATCTTCATCTTGATGATTTAGACAAAGCCAGAGAAATTATAGAAAATGCGGAAAAGATTTGTAGATCAAATTCTGAAGAAATTAATTCCAATACTCTATCTCAATTGTACTATACAAAATCTTTGTTTGCCAACTTAAAAGGAGATGTAGAGCTTGAAGAAAGTTGTTTAGATTCTTGTGTCACGATTCTTAAAACAGAAGGAAACATCAATCATCAATTGTTGGCTTCTGCATACCAAAACCTTTGCTACATATATTATGGTAAAAGTCAAGTATTGAAATCTATTGACTTATTAAGGATGGCCGAAGCAGAGATGAAGGAAATAAATACAATGAATCAGATTGATTCATTACTGATTGGTAATATTTTTAATGACATCGCATACCTTTGTGGTAGTGTAGGGAACAATGATGAAGTTATTCCATATTATAGACTAGCAATAGACTACAACCCTACAGCACACAACATAAAAATAAGTTTGGCCAACAACCTTCGTTACGAAGGAGATCATAAAACAGCAAATGTTATCGTACAATCTGTTCTTGATGAAACATCAGATAGTCGCCCTGATATAAAAGCGAGCGCGTTGACAGCTATGAATACAATCATAGGAACAAGCGAAAATTATCTGTATGATAATCCTGAAGAAGAAATGATCCGTTATTACAATGAAATAATTGAATACCAAAAAGAATTGCCAAAGACTTTTTATCCCTATGATGCTGCGGCAGCAGGCGTATTAAGTGATTATTTTCGTAGAGTGGTGAAAGAACGCGATTTAAAAAAGGCTACATTTTATTTAGGCGAGCAAAAAAGACTTTTGGAAGAAAAAGCTGAATTGTATGACAATGCCTCGGTATTTTATTTACGTACAAACCATAAAAGCAGAAGTGCACAACTAGATTGGATGCAGAAGGATTTTGAATCCTCCGAAGCACGTTTTCAAGATTTGATAGCATTTTATACTGGGATTGAAGAAGCTTCAGATGAAGCGATATTGAATATAGTTTATCAGAAAGAACAATTAAAACATATATTGATAGACTACACAAGGATGCTTCTCAACCAAGGAACTTATTCAGGTAATGATCTTGAATATTTCGAAAAAGCAGATGCCAAATATTTATTGGTTGATACAGCCATAGACTCATTGTTGTCTTTTAACGAAGCTAAAATAGATGAAGAAGCTACAGCTGCATTACAAAGAGTTGGATTTGGGATTGCCTTAAAACAATATGAAAGTACTCAGGATAAAAAATTTCTTACCAAGGCATATCAGCGGTTTGAAAAATTAAGTACGCTTAGCTCATACAGACACCATTTGCATTCAACCATGAGGTACAGTAATGAGAAGGAAACAGAGCTGAAGAAGCATAAGAACCTGTTGCGTGAAGAAATGGATATTTTGGAAGGTGTAGTAAGTGAAGATGAAAAAGAACAAGCTCGTATTAACCAATCATTAGATAGTTTAAACAATATATTTATCGGCGTTAGTGAGCAACTGAGCAGTGCAACCAATTCTTATAATGATCAAACAGAAAAAAACAAATTGGCTTCTCTTGATCAGTTGCAAAATTCTATGTCTTTTGATGATGTATTCTTTCATGTGGTTTTAGATAATATCGCCGAGGAGGTTTATATTTTACTGGTATCGAAAGACCAAGTTGAATCCAAGACCTTTTATATCAATGATCTGCAGTATAAGATAGATCAAGTATTGAAATCCTTGTCTAATCCAGAATCAAATGATTATAAAGATCAATTGAAAGCCCTCTATGCAGATTTTATAAGTCCTTTTGAGCTTTTGATTCAAAACAAGAAATTGATTTTTATACCTGGGCAAAATGTTGCTTCTCTACCTTTTGGATTATTGATGGATGATCAAGAAGAGTATCTATGCTTTAAAAATCCAATACTATACAAATATTCTTCAAGTTGGAAACCAAAGGAAAATCATGATCTTGTCAGAGGCAAAAAATTTGTTGCATATGCTACCAAATCAAATATCGATGGTATAAATAGTGGAAGTAATAGCGGATCACAGTTTGCATCAGCTGAAGGATTAAATACGAGCGATGGCAATGTGAGAACAGCAATAGGGACAGAGTTCTTGTCTGCAGCACTGAAAGAGGTGAATTTACTTAAAGATAAATATGGAGCAGATTTGTTTTATAATGAGGAAAACCCCAAACAAACTTTTATTGAAAAATCACAGCAAGCCAACCTATTGCACGTCGCTGTTCATAGTAACGTTGAACCATTAAATCCGATTAAAAGTAGTTTGATGCTTACGGCTGATAATAGTAAGGAAGGTCAATTATATTACCATGAAATAGATGATATGCAGTTAACAGCAGATTTGGTATTGCTTTCAAGCTGCCAATCTGGATTGAGTTATCCTAAAAATGCAGGAAGTGTTTCGAGTTTGGCGAGAGCCTTTCAATTGGCTGGAGCTAAAAATTTAATCCAAACCACTTGGTATATCAACGATGAATCAACTTCAGATTTGATGAAAATATTCTATAAAAAATTGGAAGAAGGAGAAGAAATTTCTAAAACACTGGCCCGAGCAAAAAAAGAATTTGTTTTACAAGCTCCTTCCAAATGGCAACATCCATATTATTGGGGTGCTTTTGTATTAAACGGAGAAGATGGTGTTGTAAATATTCCTAAAGCGACGTTTTCTCGATCATCGGTGTTTGGGGTCACAGGAATAATGTCCTTACTGCTTTTATTTATATTTGCTAAATATAGATACAAACAAACCTAATCTTAGTATACATGTCATAGATGAGTAATCAAGAAAGAGATGAAATTGTAAAATTGTTCAAGCTCTACACCAAAGACATATTTGGTGTCGCTTACTATGTCTTAAAAGACAAGGCTATGGCCAACGATATCATCATGGATGTATTCGAAGTACTTTTAAAACAAGACTCTCTTGATCATATTGACAATAAAAAGGCTTGGTTGTTAGGAACTGCTAGATTTCTAAGTATTGCTAAGTTTAAGAAGAAGATTAAGACGCAATATGGTCTAGAGCATAATAATATTCAAGAAAAATTTATGGAAATTGAGGATTCTGAGGCACCTATTATTAAGAATGCCAATGAAGAGCAATTGATAAGTCAATTGGCTTTACTCAAGCCAAGGCAGAGTAAATGCGTTGAATCCTATTATTTAAAAGGCTTAAGTTATCAGCAAATCGCTGATAAAGAAAATCTTTCATTGAAAGAGGTCAAAAGTTATATTCAAAACGGTAAGAGGAATCTACGTATTAAACTTGAAAAATTGGTTAAGCTATGAGTGAACTAAACAATGATTACAATCTAGACGATCTAGAAAATATGTCCAAAGAAGGTTTGGAGCATTTCAATAATGATGAGGCATTGAAGAACATCGAATCAGAGGCCTTAAAGCAAATTGAATCTCGATTATCTACAGAGGTAATCAAGCCAGTTAAGTCTAATATGCCTAAACTGATTATTCTACTAGTTATCCTTCTTGGACTAAGCTTTTTCTTGATCACCAAAATTGCTGGAGGAAACAACAATCAGAATTTATATGCAAGTAATTACGAAGCACCACCGTTCTTACTTAGCTCCACAGAAAGAAGTTCTGATTCTTCTGTGGATGCAATCGCAGATATCAAAAATCTGTATGCTCAAAAGAATTACAACGCATGCCTTGAGGCCATGACGGCCAATAACAATGCATTGCTAAAGGAAAATACCAACCTTGAATTGTACCAAGCAATCTGTCTGCTAGAACAAGACAATGCAAGCATGGCAGCAGAGGTTTTAAGTAACCCAGCCATTGAAATAGAAGATGTTAGGCTTTGGTATCTCAGTCTAGCTCAAATATCTAAAGGTGATCAAAATGCTGCCAAGGCAACCCTCCAATCATTGATTGATCTTCCAGGAACCTATAAGGAAGAAGAAGCTACGTCTATCCTGGAAAAACTACAATAAAATCATTTTCACCAGATCCTGCCGCTAAACCCCAACACTATCAATTCTAATTTCTGGGTAATCTAAGAATTTGCCTACTTATTTAAATATGAAAAGACCTATCCTTCATTCATCTTCTCACCTTTTGCCTTTATTTCATCCATCGTAACCACAACCTTGTCCCAGAAATTCTGAACCAAAGGAACAAAGACACTGGTAATCGGTTTGGTTTTTTCTGGAAGTGGCTCAAGCATTGGATACATTATTGAGGCTTCTTGTTGCTCTTCAGATATGATTTGTAAATTGGAAAGACCTTTAAATCCATAAGCAAGCACCACTGCAAATAGGGCGGTCAACACGACTCCACCAACAATTTTGTTGATGAAATTGATATTGGCAAACTCCATCACATCTTCGATCTTTTTCCCAACAAATCTTACAAGTGCAATGACTACAATGAAAGTAAGTACAAATCCAAGCAAAATAATGATGACTGGATTTATATTTAATGTATTTTCAAGCAAACCCATAACGGTTGTTGATAACTTCATTGTAGCTAGAATCGCTAATAAAAGCGAGAAAATTGAAAAAACAGCGCCTATAATTCCTTTAGAATAGCCTGAATAGAAGGCATATGCAAGAATAAGTGCAACAACTATGTCTAAAATCATGTTTCTTATTAGTTAATTTATTATTAATTGGAATTAAGACAGCACGTTTTATTCGAAAACGAGGTTAAAACTATTATTAATAAGGAAATTTCACCTGATTTAGTTCAAGGTTTAATTCTTGGTATGGAATTCGTATTTTTAGCAAAAGATGAGAGTCACTAGAATATTTAACACCTTTTTAGTCCTATTACTTGCTGTTTCGGCCGTTAAAGCCGAAAACACGGTGGTGGTAGATACCTTACCGCCAGTTTTTCTCATCGGTGAACATGAGTTTGAATACGAATCGAAAGTAAAAGAATGCGATAAATTATTACTTGAGGTTTGTCAAGACTCTATGCAATTGGCATATAAACATTGGCTTTTGATGCTGCATGATATGGAAATCTACGCTGAAGCAGAAGGATTTGACATCAAAGGCATTAAAATCTGGCTGAATGTTTTTTGGGATGAAAACGGGTCTATTGATAAAATTGTCTACTATCCCAAGCCCAATTCTCGTAATGCAGATTTTGACGAACTTACAATCTTCTTAAAGAAATTTGTTACTCGTTATAAATTTCCATTAAATTATGAATCTTGTTTTTCCCATTATGGAAGTGCAACATTCCCCACCTTTGCTAAGCTATATCTCCAAGAACAACCATGATTGCCCATCTAAAGATGCTGCTGTGCACATTTTTAATTTTTTCGTGTTATGCTTGTGATAAAGAAGTAACTCCTCAAGACCTTCAAGTCCATTTCGAAGGGAGTGTTCCCTTAAAGGATTTAATTTTTGAAGGTGAAGACTGGATTGCTGTTGGTGGTGAAACCTTTCAAAGCGGCATAATCGCAAAAGGCAATTTAACAACCACAGAATCATCAATTGAACAAATATCAGAAAGATGTATTAACTCCATATTGCAGCATGATAGTTCTACTACTTCATCTGTTTATTTTACTACTGGAGTATATTCATTTGGCGCACTTAGAAATGGCTTATGGAATATATCAACAAATGCAAATCCATTTATATTAAGAGAGATTACTGAGTCAAATGGTTATTTGTATGCCGCTGGTGGAGCTGGCCTAAGCTCTGGAATTATATATACATTGACACCGGATCTAGACTTGGTCCATACAGAAGATTTCACAAATGACTTATACTTTGTGCGTAAGATAGGTGATAAGATTTTTGTAGGTGGATTTGGAGCATTGATTTATGCGGATAATGATACTGGTCCTTCCAAATCATGGAATATTATTGATACTTATGAAGATCATTGGCTTGATATTGAATATGTAGAAGATTTTGGTATTGTAGTTTTGGGTGCTTCAGGAAGAATAATTAAAAGTAATAATGAAGGGAATACCTGGGAAGAAATCATGACACCTACTGTGGCTGGTGTGACTGACTTCAAAGACTTATTAATCTATAGCGGTAAAATTTATTTAGCCTGTGGTGAAAATATTTGCGCAAGCGATGTAAATAATATCGACTTTCAAACCATAAATCTAGCGGGAATGGGAGAAATCAATCGATTGGCAGGAAACAACGGACGGATTTATTTCGTTACTGATAGTGGACAGATGCTGAGTATAGTTCATTAACAGAAAATTAACCAACATTGCTTAACCTTGAGGATAGATCTGACGTCTCCATTATAAATAAGGCAACATGAAACAAATATTTTTCACAGTTACATTCGCGGCGATCTCTGTTTTGGTCATGGGACAAACAGCTACATTCAGTTCCAATCAAGAATCTGATCCAGAGGCAACAGCCGTTTTGGATGAACTAAGACAGACTTTTGATGCATATGATACTGCCAAGTATGACTTTGATATAGACATCGAAATTCCTGGATCGGCAGTTGAAACCCGTGCAGGTGATTTGGTGCAAAAAGGCGAGAAATTCGTATTTACTTTTGGCGATCAGATCGTGTATTCTGATAACGAAAGCGTTTGGATTCACGATCCTACCATTAATTCTGTACAAATTTATGATGCTGATTTTGGCGATGATGGGTCTTTTATTTCTCCGACAGAAATGCTGAATATATATAAATCAGATGATTACACATATGCCATTGTCAATGAATATTTTGAAGGTCAAACCGTCGTGAAGGAGCTTGATTTTAAACCATTGGACACAGATTCTGAATTTTTTAAGATTAGACTTGAATTAATAGGCAAAAACAACGATATTAAATCTATAAAGGTGTTTTCCAAGGATGGATCACGCTATATTTTAAGAATAAAGAGTATTATTCCTAACGAAAAGATTGAAGATGATTACTTCACTTTTGATGCTAGTAAGTATGAAAATATTCAAATTGAAAACCTGAGAATTGATTGAACCAGTTAGGTCAATCAGTCTATTCGACCAGGCGGTTTTGTGTAAACAAGACCGCTTTTTTTATATAGTGTAATCAACTGATATTTTTATCTTGAGCCATCTTAATGCGAAATGGCTTATAAATCTACTTTAATAAAACCTCTTGCTCGATTATTACATCGTCGAGTCCACCGAGATGCAAGAAATGCCATCGCGGATCAGAATCGAATATTCAAGCGTCTAGTGCATAAGGCAAAGAATACAACATTTGGGAGCGACCATGGATTTAGTGAAATCAAGTCTATTGCAGATTTTAAATCAAAAGTCCCCATTAGGGATTATGAAGCATTGAGGATTTATGTTGATCAGTTGGTGGACGGAAAGGCCAATGTGCTGTGGCCAGGTCTTCCAAAATACTTGGCAAAAACCTCAGGAACAACATCTGGTGCTAAATACATTCCGATCACCAAGGATAGCGTTTCAAACCATTTTCACACGGCTAGAAATGCTACTTTCAACCATTGTTATCTCGCCAACAATTTGAAAATATTTGATGGCAACCTTATATTTCTTTCAGGCTCACCAACCTTAACTTCCACTGCGGGAATTAGGACAGGAAGATTGTCAGGCATCGTCAATCATGAAGTGCCTAAGTGGGTTCAAAAAAGTCAACTGCCAAGTTATGCAACCAACTGTATCGAGGACTGGGAAGAAAAACTAGACCAGATCGTTGAAGAAACATACAACAAAGATCTAAGGATGATTTCAGGAATCCCTCCTTGGGTTCAAATGTATTACGAGAAACTTTTAAATAAAACTGGTAAAGAAAACATCAAAGAATTATTTCCCAATTTTTCTTTGTTTACTTATGGTGGTGTAAATTTTTCTCCATACAGGTCAGCTCTTGAAAATCTTACCGGAGAAAAGATCTTATCATTGGAAACTTTTCCTGCGTCAGAAGGATTCATCGCATACCAAGATCAAGTGGAAAATGATGGCTTGCTTCTTAATACAAACTCTGGAATTTATTTTGAATTTATTCCTATTGATCAGATCACAAGTGAACAACCTGATCGGTTAAGTCTTGGGGATGTTGAGCTGGACATTGACTATGTTTTGATCATTAATAGTAATGCAGGATTGTGGGGATACAATATCGGAGATACGGTTAGATTTGTAAGTAAAGATCCTTACAAACTCGTAGTGAGTGGCAGAGTGAAGCATTTTATTTCTGCTTTTGGCGAACATGTAATTGGTAAAGAAGTAGAGCAGGCAATTTTGGAAGCAGGAGAACGACACGCCTTGAGTATTTCTGAATTTACGGTGGCGCCACAAGTAACACCATCACAAGGTCAATTGCCATATCATGAATGGCTTATTGAATTTGGAGAGCAGCCAAACAGTCTTGAGCAGTTTGCCAATGACATCGATCTTGCGATGCAGAAACAGAATATTTATTATAAAGACTTGCGAGAAGGGAATGTATTACAAGCATTAAAAATTACTTCATTACAAAAAGACTCTTTTAGAAAATACATGGAGTCAAAAGGCAAGCTCGGAGGTCAAAACAAAGTACCTCGACTTTCTAATGATAGAAAACTGGCAACCGAATTATTAAATATTGGAGGCTAGTTTTTCGATTTCTCTTTCAATAACTTCTGGGTAATGGGCGTGTTCAAGTGCAAGAACTTTTTGAGCTATTACTTCTGCCGCATCGCCGGGTTCTAATGCTACTTCAATTTGAGCGATGATGTTGCCTTCGTCATAATGTTCATTGACATAATGAATGCTAATGCCAGATTTTGGTTCGTTGGCAGCTTGTACAGCTCGGTGTACATTCATCCCGTACATTCCTTTACCTCCGTATTTTGGCAGTAGGGCAGGGTGAATGTTGAGAATTCTATTTGGATATTTTTCTACGAGGTAGGGTGGTATCAACAAAAGAAATCCAGCCAAGATGATCAAATCGATGTTATGTTCATCTAGTCCATTTGAAACTCCTTGATCTGATGCAAACTTTTCTTTGGGGAAATACAGTGCAGGAATATTTTCATTTGCAGCACGCTCAAGTATGAATGCTTTTTTGCGATTGGAAACTATCAAAGAGATTACTACATCTGCATGAGATGCAAAGTAGTTGATGATGGCTTGTGCATTGCTGCCGTCTCCAGAACCGAAAATGGCAATACGGGTAATCTTATCGGATGCCATTGTATTCGTCGGCCCTTGATGGGTCAATTTTGACCATGATAGATGTTATCTTCTCTTGTTCGCCGCGAGTAGCATCCTTATAAATTTCTATGATCTCGAGATGCTTACTATCGGTAAACATTTGTACCACCATGTTGTTAGGTAATTCCTTTTCAACCTGACCGATGGCAGTAATGGCGCTGGTCATGATGGCTTTTGATTTATCAGTATCAATAGTCATAGCGTCAAGACTCAATCTGTGGTATTCGTAAAATGCTTGGCGGAAAGGTTTTACTCTTGGGTTGGTCATATTTTCAATCAACCAAAATCTATTCTGATCTCCTACTTTATTTTTCCACTTTTCGCCTTTTGCAGATTCTGGGATACTATTGATCAAGTTTTGTGCTTTCTGCCAATATTCATCTCCACCTGTTGGGCTGAATGAGTCGTAATCCATTGCGACCATAACCAATGCGTAAAAAGTAAGTACCGCTGAAAGGTTGTCAAAATAATTGTCTTCACTTCTTCTGATCGGTTGTCTTTCTCTATATTCAAATTGAACCCCTTGGTCTACATAATTTACCAATTGAGTGGTATAGTTAGAGTTGAAAACAGGTCTCAGTGATTGAATGAAGAAATCTCCTGTGAAAGCGGTAGTAGTTAATTCTTCAGAGATGGTGATCTTCAAAGAACCTTCAATTTTCTCATAATCTTCAAAATCATCATCGGTCCATTTTGTGTTGTTGAGGAATTCCGTGATGTTTTGTTCAAGGTCAGAAAACACTTTTGGGTCTGTTGCTGTAATGTTGGGCGCCACCACAGACACATTTATATTCAAGTCTTGTGCTGTCACACTCAGTCCAGCCAATACAAATAAGATCAAAAAACAATGTTTCATTACTATCAGTTATTTCGTTTAAAACGTCGTATTTAATGTAGATATTTCAATAATACTTCAGTGATATCCTTTGCCACCTCTTTTTTTGACTTTAAGTCAAAATTGAACTCCTCTCCAGAGTTTTTGAAGATGGTAATTTTGTTGGTATCGTGGCCAAAAGTAGCTCCTTTGTCTTTCATTGAATTAAGCACAATGAAATCCAAATTTTTCTTTTTCAATTTGCGTTGAGCGTTTTCTTTTTCGTTGTTGGTTTCTAAAGCAAAACCAACAAGGATTTGTTTCTTTTTCATTTCACCCAATGCCGCTGCTATGTCTTTGGTTCGCTCAAGCTCAAGAGACATGTCATCGTCTTTCTTTTTGATTTTAGTATCGGAGTAGTTGGCTGGCCTGTAGTCCGCTACTGCAGCTGCCATAATAGCGGCATCGGCGTCAGGAAATAAAGCCAGTGCTTTATCGTACATTTCTTGCGCTGATTTTACATGATGGATATTGATTCCATCGTGCATCGGTCTTTGGTCCGTCGGACCCAAAATCAAATGGACTTCTGCTCCTTGTTGGTATAAAACTTCTGCCAAGGCAATGCCCATTTTACCAGTACTTTTATTGCCTATATATCTAACAGGATCCAATGCTTCATGTGTAGGACCTGCGGTAATCATCACTTTTTTACCAACTAGTTCTTGTTGGTTGGTAAAGTG